>JAYVJC010000042.1:0-83749 GCA_043769645.1 Candidatus Altimarinota bacterium | reverse complement strand
TATCGGATACCGTGAAGAGCTTGAGTTTCTTCCCGAGGATGCGGTGATCCCGTTTCTTCGCTTCTTCCATCATCGTCTCGTACTTCGCGAGGGCTTCTCCCGTATCGAAGGCAAGTCCGTAGATGCGTGTGAGTTGTTTATTCTTCGAGTCACCTCTCCAGTAGGCTCCAGCGAGCTTATCGAGCTTGAAACTGTCTTCTGGGATCAAGTTTGTGAACTCGACATGCGGCCCCTGACACATATCGATGAAGGTGGAAAGGCGGAAGTCGAAATGGCTCGATTTCCCCTCGTGAGGGGTGTCACGTGAAGCGGGACGGGGTGCATTTCCTGAGGAGGCATCCACCCCTTGCCCCTCAAGAGGGGAATGAGGAAAAGAAATTTCTCCATTTTCTATTTGTGCCACGGTCATCGGATTCTCGAGAAATGTGAAATCTCGATACGCGGGATTCTGGAATTTCCCGATATTAGCGAAAAAAGAAATCGTCGTCTCACCTCGAGCCTCGAGATCTTCGATCATCTCGAGCTTGTAGATCTCACCGAGTGCTTTAGTGAATATTTTTGCATCAGCGACCGAGAGAGAAAATTGACGAAACTCTTGTCCTTCACGGACGATCGATTTCATCTTCTTTTCGATATCCCGAAGTTTGGCTTCCTCGAGCGTGATATCACCGAAGTCGATATCGTAGTACCATCCGTTATCGACATCAGGTCCGATAGCGAGGAGAGCATTGGGTCCCATGACCATACGAGTGGCTTGCGCCATGATGTGGGAGAGAGAGTGGCGGTGAGTAGAAAGGGACATAAATTAGTTAAAAGTGAAAAGTTAAAAGTGAAAAGTAGAAAGTTAATGGAAAAAATTAATCAAGAGGTAGAGTATAGTTTTTCTTTTCTGTTCAATTTCTATAAGAAATAAATATTTCTCCATTGTTATATTTTACATCGGTAATATCTATAAGATTTTCAGTCCATGAATTATATATTTTCGTAAGTTCTTTATCAAATACAAAAAGTAAACTTCATTGATCCTCACTTGTGGTTACTACGATAATTTTGTTTTCTGCATTTAGAATTATTGACTTCCCTGAATTATCCGCTCGGAATCCAGTATATTTCAGGAATCTAATTCCCCTATTTTTATATACAAGGTATGTATATTCCCCTATATTATTAAGACTGAATCCATTTATTCATTCTTGCCATATTACTCATGTATTCGATAGTGTCTCAATAGAAAGAGTTCACTGAGGATTACTGGGCACACTGGCCATTTGTGCTTCATTTACAAGGTCAATATTATGATAAATTCTTATGGTTCAAGAGTCGGTATAGAATTTACCATTATAATATCGATGATTTTCCTCATCTCCACATTGTTCTGCACAAGGAGGAAATACTGAAAATTCAATTACATTCTCAGAAACATTCTTCACGTTAGCTATTCTGTATCCTTTCGACTTTGGAATATTTTTGAGTACTGTTTGTACAACTAATGGCGCCATAAACTTTCAAGAATTGGTTATTATAGCATCTTTCGCCTCGTTTATTATTTGTACTTGTTTGTCGCTTGGGTTAACCAAAGTATCTGAAGTATCCGATTGTTTGTGAAGTATGGTACACGACGTCATGAAGAAGAGAAGCGGGATGAGGAGGAGGGAGAGTTTCATAGACATAAGTTATAAGTGATATGACTGTATTATTTATAGCTCAGAGTGACTGCATTTTCTGCTACTATTTCTTTTTCTTACAATACTTTTTATCGACATAGTACTTGTAGGTTTTTCCACTTTTTTCTGATTTCTTGATCGTATAGCATCATCATTTTTTCCCAGTTTGGTACTTCAGTGGAGCACTCGCAGCATCTACTCCGAGAGTCGAAGTGAGAAAAATAAGACTGATCAGGACAGTAGAGAGTTTCATAGAAGGTAGTTTTAGAGGTAATTATTGTTTTACACACTGATACGATTCACATCGAGTTGTGACGCCACTTCCATCGGTACACTTGTACATGATGCTCGTACAAGATTCTCATACAGAACATCCAGTATTTTTGCAGTTCGTATCGGTTCCAGAGTCTTTAGTCGACTCAGTACCTGATCATACAAGAGAAGGTTTCGGTTCACACCACTTTTTACTTCCCATTGTTTTATTCATATTCCAGGTGGTACCTGGAGGACATTCACCATTAACCGCTTCTTTGAAGTTATTTTTCTCCATCCATTCTACTGAGGTCACACATCCTCATTTTTCCCATTTCTCAAGCTTCATACACTGAATATAGAGGGATTCATAGTAATTTTTATCTTCTTGCTGTGAAGCGCCTCTTCATCATCCATTCATACAGGAAGAGAGGAGGAGAAGCGGGATGAGGAGGAAGGTGAGTTTCATGGGGATGAGATATAAGATATAAGTTATAAATGATAAGCTGAAGCACTTTCTGAATTTACATAGTTAGGGACGATTTCCTCTCTATTTCTTCAAATAGATCACCTTGGGAGGCTCTAAGAGGGGAGTATATTCTGCGGTTTTTTTCATGATTTTTTCGAGGAGCGATTCCGCCTGTTTTTTAGATTCCGCCTGGAAGAGGAATACCACCTCATCATCATTATCGGCATTTTGCCAGATATGCTCGAGGTGTATACCTTCATTTTTGTGCTTGTGCGTCGCTTCATGGAGGATATCTTCGACGATGTCTTTTTCGATTCCGTAGAGTGTGACGAGGATATGAGACATAAGTGCTAGGGGATTATTGATAGAGACCGCGACAGTTTGCCTCGGCATTTTTCCGACTTACTGAGAGGTCCACGAGCACTTTGCGATCGAGCTGGCACCGGTTTGCGAGGATATCGACATCGCTATACTTTGCCTCCTTACAGGCCTTCGATCCTGCTGAGATATAGTCAGTCCCTGCTTGTTTCATACAGGAGTCATAGCTTCCTTCCTCGTAGGTCGTCCCCCCATCAACTCCAAGTGCTCCCGTCGAATTTGTTATCGTACTCGGTTCTCCGCCAGCTCGAAGGAGGTTATTTTCTTCCTTGAGATTCGCATTCTCGAGCTCGAGGGAGGAGATTTTCTCTTGGAGTTTGACGACATTTGGAGGTTCTGGAGGTTTGACAGGAGTGGAACTACAAGAGGAGAGCAGTATAATACTGGTGATGAAGAAAAATAGACTGGATTTCATAGTATACTATTTATTGTTTCACGTTGAGATGCGTATATTTCCAGATCCGAATGGCGAGGATGAATATCGTCACGATGATCATGGTGCACATAGCACAGAGTGGACAGAATATCCCGACGATGATTTCCTGAGAGATCACATATCCATTGAAACACATCCCACCAAGAGCGAGTATAGTGAGGATTTTCGCTTCCGTCAGAGACTTATGTATATACCCAGAAAGAGCTAGGAGAAAGAGGAGAGGGTAGACGACGAGGGCAATCATCGGAAAAGCCACTTTGAATGGTTCTTTAGAGTATGTTATGCAATCTTCATCTGAAGGACAATTAGCATATTCACCGCCGAATTCAAAAATAATCGCACGAGGATTCTGGAGGATACCACTACAAGATAATTTGCTTGAGATATCACAAGGCAGCGACTGCAGGGCACTCGCATCGGCTCCATCCCAATACTGATAGGCGTGAATCGAGAGGTAAGCTGCATTAAAGATGCCGATAGAGGCGAGGATGAGAATGATGAGATATTTGCGCATAGGTAATATGAGTTAAGAAGTACACTTTACTTTTCATAATTGAAAAGTAACAAAAGATTCTTTTTTTATAAAAAAACTCCCGCATCTTGCAGGAGTTTTTATGATACACAAAAAAATTGCTTACAAGATCATCGGGAATTCGGTGAAGGTGTTCGTGTGTAGTTGTGCGACCATTTCTGAGGTTGATGAAGTGATGGTAAAAGTATACGAAAAATAAAAAATATTTCAAGTTATTTGGATTCCACTGTGGGTTTTTGAGTGGAATCAGGATCTAAAAAATAAGCCACTCAAGCAACCACCTGGTAATGGACGCCCTCTACTAATTCGGGTTTCTGCCTCAGAACTAATGGTTGATGCTGCATACCAACAGTATTATTTGGAATATTCATAAGAAGATTAAAAAATATTTATATATAAAATATCATATAAATCAAGTTTATTTGTATTTTTTAGAAGTTTATTGTTTCAAAAATGGGCTTGGTTCTCTGAATCGATAGGATCGAAGAATCCGATCCACCGTCTCTGTGCAGTACCCCCCAATTCGTGCCATCTCAATAATCTGAAATTGAGTATATCAAGAAGAGAGGTAATGTCCGATATCCCTTCCCGGCATTCTTGGTTTTGGTCAGTTTGTTTCGAAGGATTTCATTAAAGTATTTTGGTACTTAGAATCAAGATTTCCTCTCGTGGTACATCGTCATGTCCATTTTGAGAGCTGGTTTTTACTTGCTCGATGGCATCGACGACTTCCATCCCATTTGTGACCTGACCGAATACGGTATATCCCCATCTTGAACCCGATGGAGCAGAGAAATCAAGAAAAGTATTGTCTGCGGTATTGATAAAAAACTGACTACTTGCGGAGTGGGGATCTCAGGTTCGTGCCATGGCAACCGTCCCACGAAGGTTCGAAAGACCGTTGTCTCCCTCGTGAACAATCGGTGCATGGGTTTTCTTCTCTTTGAGACCAGACTCCATCCCGCCGCACTGTACCATAAAGCCTGGGATCACGCGATGAAAAAGGGTATTATCATAGAATCCCTCACTTGCGTAGGAGAGGATATTGGCGACCGTATTCGGTGCCTTCACCTCATCAAGCTCGAGGGTAATATCACCGAGGGAAGTGGTCAGAAGGAGCGCTTTCATAAAAAGATTTTTAAAGGATTATTTTGAAGGTTTTCCATTTTTAGAAGGTCGTGTAAGGCCCATAGTCCATCCTGAATTTCCTTCATAGTTGTTGGTAGCATTGTATTGTCATCAACCAAGAGTATTTTGAATTTTTTTTTGAGTTCTTGAGGTAGTTCAATCTTCTCCGGGTTTTACTTCAGTATTTTTAGAATCTATTTTCCCAAATTCATCTAACCAGCCCATATTTAAAAAAGATAAAAAAATATTTCTCTTTTACTGTATAGTTCGAGAGAAACTGAGTATATATCTATTTTCGATATTTCAAGATGATTTTCTAAAATGTTTCAATTATTTCCTTCCCACCAAGAAAAAGCGATACTATCGACTCGGAAGTCGATGCTCTCGGTAGTAGTTTTCTCCTTTCATCGTAATCTTTCTCCCCCTCGGAGTTCGCTCGATGAAGCCAATCTGGAGGAGGTATGGTTCGACCACGTCTTCGATGGTGGCGACTTCTTCACCGACGACTGAAGCAAGGGTCGAGAGACCGACAGGCGTCATATGAAAGGTCTCGACGAGATGCTTGAGGAGCTTGCGATCGAGGATATCGAGTCCGAGCGAGTCAACCCCGAAACTCTCGAAGATCGTATCGCAGGCATCGCTTCCATCGATATCCTTCCCGACCGTTGCATAGTCCCTCAGTATTTTCACATATCGATTCGCGATACGAGGTGTGCCACGAGAGCGAGCAGCGATGGAGTGAAGGGTATTCTTGGTCTTGACCGGGTGTCCGAGGATCTGGAACGATCGTCCGATGATCTTCTCGAGGTCCGCGACTTCATAGAAATCGAGCTTGAGGACATTTCCGAATCGATCTCGAAGGGGACTCGTGAGATTCGAAAGCTTCGTCGTAGCGCCTATGAGAGTAAAACGGGGGATATCCATCTTGACACTCGTCGCCCCCGTGCCAGATCCGATCATGATATCGATCTGGAAGTCTTCCATCGCTGAGTAGAGGATCTCCTCAATCTGTGGACGGAGTCGGTGGATCTCATCGATAAAAAGGATTTCTCACTCAGTGAGGCTCGTGAGAAGCGAGATGATATCAGATTGCTTTTCGATCGCAGGACCACTCGTATGCTTGATCGCTGATCCCATCTCGTGAGCGATGATGGTCGATATCGTCGTTTTCCCAAGCCCTGGCGGACCATAGAAGAGGATATGTTCAAGAGGCGTCTTGCGAATCTTCGCACTACTGATCGCTATACTCAGGTGGGCCTTCATCTGGGCTTGCCCGACGTATTCACTCAGGGATCGCGGTCTGAGAGAAATCTCAGAAACAAGTTCATCTTCTTGAACTGTCGGTTTGACAATACGTTCGATCGGGGAAGTAGAAGATTTGATAGTCATAGTGAGGGTCTCAGAATAAAGGAACCAAGGTATATAAAGAAGAGTATATGAAAAAGTATGGTAGAGGCAAAGCGAAAATATGAACTATAAATAAAAAAAGTCAAATTATATATTGACAAATATATAATTATAGTAAAATAATATAAAAATTACTATGTGAATTGATCAATTCAGTATCGCTGAGGAAGGTGTATGCTTAGATAATACGGGGGCTTGTTTTTTATATTCCCTCTTTTCTCATCCCCAGTGTATTCACTTTACCGAAGTTGATAAAAATATAGTTATATCAGCTTACATAGTAGCTATTCGGGCACATGGGCTTCAGTTTCGTAAGTCCAAAAGCCCCTATATTACCCACGTAGAAAATGCAACTGAAACCTATCTTAACCTCGCTCGAGGTTTACAACAACCTATTAGCGGAAATGATATTGCCGCTATGCTTCTTCATGATGTCGTTGAAGATCATCCCGAACACCTACCATTAATATTGGAAAAATTCTCTCCTTCATTGGTTTGTGAGGTTCTGGATATGTCTAAGAACAGACTCAAACCCGAAATTCAAAAGATCCTGAGTGACTATATTTTTCACTTAAGTCGAATGGGGCAAAATGAACAAGCTGAAATCTACTATGAGTATCTCGGGCGAATCCGAATCGATCCTGCTATTTTCAAAGAACAAGTTCCGGATAGTGTCATCCATGAGTTAACCCGTGACTTTATGATTCCTGAGCAGGATGGAGAAGAAGCTAAGGTTAATTGGGAATTATTTTTCAAAAAGAAAGCGAAAGATCTCTATTTATTTTTCATGCCTCCAGAATCCTTTATCAAGAAATGCGCTGACCGATTCGATAATATCATAGATTTTGACGCGCTGACCGACGAGAAAATTATCAAAAATATAGCCTCCACCAAATTCCTCTATATCGAACGGGCCCGACAGCTCTGACTTTTTTTTCTGGTACAGAAACTTGAACAAGCATGTTTAGTATGTGAACAGGAACTTCGGAAGAGAAATGTGGTTCGCCTTATTTGAGTCGGACTTCTTTCGCCTGTTCCTTCCAAACCTTGAGATGTTCATTGACTTGCTCGAGCAGTCCTTCTTGGTGGATCTTGAGTTCGGTATTAATAATAGCTTTTCCTGTACCTATAGTAAGAACTCAGTGTTTTATATTGACGCTTTTGATTTCCGGAAATATATTTGTAAGTTCGTGAGTTTCGAGATATTTTCTGATACCACTCCAAGCGAGCGCATTTACGATATCCCCTTTTTTTCTATATTCAGACGTGTATCGACTCAAATCCAGGGGCATAGTACATAGTAATAAGTAGTTCTAATTTCAACTGGCAATAGTAAAAAATCTGAGACGAATCATTTCTCTTCCATGGGTAAGAAAACCTAAGAGTTCTTCGATTTACTACTATTTTTGAGCGGTAGATGAGGATTCGAGAATACCTCCTACGAGTCCAATATAGTCACTCTCAGTTCCATTACCACTCGAGAGGTTAATAATCGAATTCTTCAGAGCTGTGAGTTTTCGAATCGTATAGGCGTCGATAAGTTTTGCCTTCGATGTTTTATTTGGGATAGAAGTGATACGGCTTACTGCAGCATCGATAAAGCTGATCGCATCAGCGACTGACATTTGTTTTACTTTTGTTTCGGTTCGAGCCATGATGGTATCTATTCGATCTTTAGATGTGGAATCCAGAGATGCGAGTGATGGTGTTGCGTTGATCTCATCGATCGTGTCTCGAACCACTACCCGGATGGGGCTTGAGCAAAGACTTGCGTTTGTTCCGTTGTTCGTCATTCATCGAGTTCCATCTGGACAACTCGGCATTGGAGTATCGACCTTTCGAGATACTCCTCCGGTATTGGTAGATCCGATCGATCCTGGTGGAGGTGTATATGGCATTGGTTGTATTACTTTTCATGTGCCTTCTCGGTCTGGAGGTCCCAGGTAGCGAGGAGGAAGTTTAGCTCCACCTGTTCCTGCTGGCTGAGGTTCTATCGGAGCACATATTGCTGGCTTGGTGCCTGGAGTTTGTTCAACCATCATACAAGTGGGAGGGAAATTGATACCACCCTTTTTCACAAAATTTACTTTGACCTTTACGAATGTTTGAGCCAGAGGTTTTTTCGAAGCATCATCGAGAAGAGAGAATATGAGAAGGTTATCTCATTCGGTGACAATTCGCGATTTATAAATATTTTCGCTTGGGGAATTCTCAGTTGACCACACTCAATCAGCACTTACTGGCATCATGATAAAGAAATCACTGGTATCAGAACTCACTTTCAGAGAGAGTCCACTACGGCTCGATGTGATATCTCATTCGATGAGGAGAGGAGCAGTAGGAGATTTCGATATTTCCACAGGACTATTCGTATTTATAGAGATTCCACCAATACGGAGGACTTGAATAGTCGGATTCCCGTAAGGCTTTGGAGGAGTGAAAGTATTTGTAGGATTTATTTCAGTAGGACATTCATTTGGGAGCCAGTTACAGCTCTTTATATCTCGAGGCATTTGAGATCCATCCCCACATAAACGTATAGAATCAGTACAAGCTATAACTCATGCGGCGGAACACATCTTCCCATTCCATGTACTTCCAGTTTCACAGTTCGCATTCATAGTACTTTTTGCGACAGCGATAGAGCTTCCTTCAAAAAGTGCAAAATCATTCACGCCAAAGCTTGCGAGATTTACTCCATTCTCTAGTGTCGTTACCCAAAAATTATAAGAAAAAGAGTTTGTACCTGCAGTTGTTGTATAATTTTGATTTGTGTTTACGTTCGATAGATTAGCAATAATACTATTGCGAGTCATATTTTTTAATCCATAAGTTGAATTTGGACCCTTCACAAACACTGTCGCTGCACAAGTACTTTTTCCGATGGGAATAATGCAGTCATATGATCGAAATTCGATGGTATCAGAGGCAGTATCTTCTAGATTCGGCATCGTCGACCTCAGAGCATAGGAGGAAATATTCGATAACAACAATAGTGGCAAGAGAAGAAAAAGAATTTTCAAAGTCCATTTCAATCCAGGAGAGTGAGACATAGGGGGGAAAGTAATAAGTAAAATCCTTATTACTATATATGCTTTCCTATCTTGTTCAAGTTAGATCATCTTGCAAATAGTGAAGATTTCACTCTCAATATCTTTTCTAGGAATTATTTCTACTCGCTCAAGTGTATATCATCCCAGTTGGTTCGATAGAGTGGTTCACCCAATCGTTTTTGATCGAGAGCGTGCCCGATAAATCCTATCGATCGTGCCAGGATAAAAAAGGCATTGAAGAGCCCGGCATCAATATACATTTCTATCTCTTCCTCTCCCATTCCGATCGAAACAAATATATCGAGAAAAATCGCAGCAATATGTCCATCGACATTGAGGATAAGATTCGACTTCTTTTCGAGGGTAATAGATTCCACCTCAAGGGCGTAGGAAAGATGGGTTCAGTAGTAGGTTGAAGGTTGAAGGTTGAAGGTTGAAGATTTTTCGAGAGAACTTGTAACTTGTAACTTGTAACTTGTAACCTTTTCCCTGAGAAGCGTACACCTTCCATCTGGATGGAACTTACTCTTTACCTTGTGTCCGATACCTGGAATCGGTTGTCCAGACTGCTTCATACGGCTGACGAAATCGACAGGGGATTCGTGAGTTTTGACCGCGTAGTAAAACTCCCTCGCAGCGCCATCGATCGCTCCTCCAAACCGAGGTCCGATCGTCATGAGTCAAGAAACGAGTGAGGAAAGGATATCCTTTCCAGCACGAGCCGTGATGATCGTATTCGTGGCTCCAGAGACAGCCGGTCCATGGTCTGCAAGGAGGATAATGACCGTGTTGGTAAAATCCAGCGCATAGTCTGGAAGATCACGCTTGAGCCAGAGATTTCCGATGACATTCGCGATACTTCACTCCTTGATATAGTGAGTTAAAGGTTTCTTGTTATAGAGGACATCATCTCCACGTTCATCCGAAATCGTCGAAGTAAAGGTGGTATGGTGGCGATGCTTCAGAAGAGATACTTTTTTTATAATTTCCTCGTTATTAAAATGAGATGGATCGATACTTCCGATAAAAGTAGTGAATACTGAGGCTATCAAATCTCCAAAATCGCTGTAACTTTCGGGAACATGCGCTCAAGCATTTCGTAATGCCATATTTTTATAACTTGCACTTTCTTCTTTCGTATTAGCTTTTGCCCCGGCATGACCAAACTGTACCTCAGTATTGAGGGATTCAGCGAAGCTTCCACTTACGTAGGCAACGACTGGTTTTCTAATTTTTCCGCTCTGGATGAGCTCGGCTACTTCGAGTTCATCTCGACCACCGACTTCCCCGAGTATCACGATCATCCGTATTTCAGGATTCGATTCGTACTCCAGGATGACATCTGCAAATACCGATCCTGTAAACCGGTCCCCACCGAGGGCGATCCCGGTATGAATCCCATCGGTTCGTTTCGAAATCACTCGGTACATCTCATTCGACATGCCTCCACTCTTTGATACGAATCCAACGGAACCCTGTTCGTAGAGTCGGGATTCGACGATGTTTTCGAGACTGCCTCATGCATTTCCCATCCGAAGGGTTCCTCCTACGATCGCGCCGGCTGTAGCAGGACCGAGAATCAGGGTTTTCCGTTGCAAGTTTCAAGTTACAGGTATCAAGTTTGAGGTATCAAGGATACGGTTTTCAAGTTTTCAAGTTTTCAAGTTTTCAAGCTCGATTGTTTTTAAACTTTCAACTTTCAACTTTCAACTTTCAACTATGGTCCGATTGTTGTATGCGATGATTTCTCGGATTTCTCGTTCTGGAATCCCTTCCGCGATGATAACAATATGTGCAAATTTTTCTGATCTGAGGGCCTGCCAAGTCGCCTCGGTTGAGGAACGAAAAGAAGCGAGATTGATAAACGTATCTATGTGAGTATCATCTGGGATTTGTGCAATACTCGGATAGATGGGAAAAAGAATTTCTTTTTCTCAGAAAAAAAGCTTCGTCCATCCGGTTCGGTGTATGCTCGGATCGATAAAACCGGCTACTGAAGGACCGCGATCAGAGAGAAAATCAAAGTCGAGCATTCGCTCCGCAACATCGAGGTGGCGTCCGTAGATGATGGCTTTGGAAGATTTGGTAAACATGGAGAGCAATGAATAATGAAGAATGAAGAATGGATAATAGTATGTAAGAGATGAGACGATGCAATAAATTACTCATTATTATTTTTCCATCTTTATGCGTTTTAAAATATCCGTCATATAACTATTTCCGTCTGCGATTTCACACTGAAGTCCGAGCTCTTCACAGGCAGATTGCATGTCCTTGAGTCACTTGGTATCATTGATCCCCCCACGTCGGACGAGAATAGTGACTTCCTGATCTTTCATCACCTCAGCTTTTTCTCGGAAGGCATCGATAATCCCTGCAAATGTTCTATCAATATGAGTAAAGTTCGCAATGGCTCCAGCAATTATAAGATATTTTCATGGTTTTTTATTGGCAAGCATCGTATTGAGAAGCGTTTTCGTATAGGCATAGGTGTTTTCTCGATCAGGATTCCCACTACACTCTCCGTAGTTTCCGACCTCTTTGGCGTATCCTATATCCCCGATGGTATCTGCAATAATGACGGAGGCACCACCACCGCTTGTGAGCAGCCAAATACGACCCTCGGGATTGAGCACTCGAAACTTTAGGCTTGCGCCCGTCGAGGCATCGAGCTCTTCTATATACTTTTCAGCGGGAGTTTTCTCCACTCCGAATGGATTTACAAATATGAGATCCTGCCAGTGTTCCTTCTGTTTGAAGGCTTCGCAGGTATCGACTCGGGCGACCATATCGAGACAGACTATATTTCCTTCACTATCCTTCGTAAAAGGATTCACTTCTAGATAGGTAAAACCATAATCGACAAAGAAAGAATAGAGTTGTATGATAAATTTTTCAATCCGAGGATCTTCAATCATTAAGCCCTTTAGCATTATTACATCTGTTTCCTGTTTACTGTTTCCTGTTTCCACGAGGGGAATCTTACAAGATTGAACGAGATTCCAATTTTCTTCCACGTCGACACCTCATTGTCTCGAGAAAAATATCTCATCGTAATCTCGCTCCGTTTTGATAGCGACATAGTATTCATCCGTATGGGGAACAAATGGTTCCACGAGAAAGGTATCAAGTTTCCCGAGTTGATTTCCGATAGTGACTTCTCTTTGGTTATATGCCTTCCACCACTCATGGATTTGTTTTCGATCAAGATTCACTCCCAAGAGTCCATGTTTTCCACGCTTTCCAAAGAGCTGATCGGGCTTGATGACGTAGGTGAGCTGGGAAGCTGGGAAGCTGGGAAGCTGGGAAGCTTTGGAATTGAGTTGAGGTTCAGGTGAATCGAGTCACAAAAAATCTTCCTCATTTTGAACGAGAAATCAGGAGTACTGGTTTCAGGTATACGCGGCAAACATTCGTTTGGCATCGTATTCCCGTATAGGAGTTTGAGCCATAAGTGATCTGGTTATGAACTATCGCTCTCCGAGTTTCCCCCTCCAGACCTCACGGCCGACTTGCTGATCAGGGCGTTTATAGAGGAGGGTTCATTTACGAGTGGTAAGGGTGAGACTCTGGGGCAAGAGTGGAATGGTTTTGAAGTGGTGAGTTTCGAGGATTTCGGCGATTTCTGTAAAAAATGATTCGGTTCCTCGGATATTCCAGAAGGGGAAGGTCATGACGATCGTTCCAGAGAATCCGAGTTTCTCGAGTCATCCAAAAAAAGATTCGTACATTCTTGCGAGCTTTCGACGCTCTTCTTTGACACGATCGAGAGTGATGCTTTCTTTTTGCATAATTTCTCCGAGGTATCCTTCTGAAACTATTGCACAGTTTTCAAGTTTTCAAGTTTTCAAGTTTTCAAGTATTTTCGTTCCATCCATTTCGAAAATATCTACGTGTATATTCGAAAAATCCTTTTTCGGAGTTCCTCATGCTGTTTTGATTCGTTCTTGCCAAATAAGCTCCTCCTTGATAAAAGCATCAAGACTTTCCTGGCTCGATCGAACCATTTCTTTCGAAATATCACTCCCGAGGAGGGAAATAATTCCCATATTGGCGGCTTCGATCAGAATCGTCCCGAGTCCGCAGAAGGGATCATAGATGGTAGTGGCTGGTTGGCTGGTTGGCTGGTTTGCTGGTTGTGATCGAGTATCTTCTCAAATGGCAAGATTAATCATCATCTGTGCGAGCTTCGGCGGAAGCATCCCGACCTGCATATCGCGTATTTTTGCAGTATCTCGTTTGGTATAGGCATCTATGTCTTGACAGGCAAGCGTGGAAGCGAGGTAGCAGGTAGGCTGGGAAGCTGGGAAGATGGTAGGCTGGGAAGGGTTTGGGTTTCCAAGAGAAATCAGATTATACTCGTTTTGTGTTTTTCCGAGGCGCTCTTTCTTAAATACGGCACTCACGATATTCTCCTCTTTCGAATTGATGAGGCGTGCTTTGATACCCTTTTCGATGAGCGTCTTTTTCATCCTGAGGCCGAGAGAGAGGAGGGGGAGTGACATCCCATAGACTCCAAGGGCGAAATCAATCTTCCCTTCCTTTTTATTTGCTTCGATATATCGGAGTGACTCAGTCGGGAACGATTCTGGAGTAACGGGAGAAAGAATTTTCATGACACGGACAGATCCTCAAAGGGTCGCAAAAATATCAATAATGGAAGACTCTGTCATGGAGATGATCTCTAAAATAGCAATCTCTTCAGAATGATTTTGGTAAGCTGTCGGTCCAAACACTGCAATAAGCTCAGCGAGAGAGAGTTTCCACTCTCTTCCGAGGGTAAAGGCGTACAAATTGGTTGATTGGTGAGTATGAGAAATCATAGGGAGGAGTATAGGGAAGAGGGGAAAAATTCAAAATGAAAGCATAAAAAAATCCCGAACTTGTTCGGGATTTATTGTGAGAGGAGTGCTCTTGCGGTTTGAGAATCTCGCTCGATCTGTTCCTTTAATGCCTCGAGAGAGGGAAACCGTTCGTTCTCACGGATCTTGTGTGTCATCTCGATCTCGATGAGCTCTCCGTAGATATCGCGGTCAAAATCGAAAATATTCGCCTCGAACAGTTCTTTCTCCACTCGGTAGGTTCATATGCCATCGTACCAAGTATCTTTTACGAGGATTTTGAGCGCGTAAACCCCATCTTTCACGATTCATTCCTTGAGGGAGACATTGGCGGTCGGAAAACCGATCGTCCTTCCGAGCGCATTTCCGTGGATGACGATGCCAGAAATATGCTCTTTATTCATGGGAAATTCGGGTTACTTCTCTGAGGAGATTGAGCCCTGCGATCGCATAGTTCGGACCGATGCGTTCGGTAACCTGTTCGTCAGTATTACACGTCAGTATCCCATTGATAATCGGGGTATCATAGGCAAGCGTAAGATCCATAAGTCCACGAGCACTCTCTCCACAGACGTAGTCAAAGTGCGGAGTGTCACCTCTGACAACGACTCCGAGCGCGATAATGAGCCCATATTTTTCCTTCTCGAGGAGTCGACCAACCATCCCTGGAAGTTCGAAGGCTCCAGGAACGAGAAATCGATCTATGTTTCAAAATCCCTGTTCTTGGAGAAAGTGTGCGGTTTCATCTTCCAGACTGACGGTAAAATGACGATTGAACTCAGCCACTACGATCGCGATGGGAGTAGCCATATCAACTCATTCGAGGGTGTGGATTTTAGTTTTGTAGTGAGACATAAAAAGTAGGTTACAGGTTGAAGGTTAAAAGTTGAAAGTTTAGACTGTTTGATGGGTACAGGATAAATAATGAATTATAAATTATGTAATTACAAATAAGTGAATTCATCATAAATAAGTGGTATCATTGAAATTGTACTTTTTGTCATTCCGGGCTTGACCCATAATCTACCAATTTTGGTTTAGTGGATTCCCATTTTCACGGGAATGGCAGCAATGAAATAGAGATTCCTCCACTTCACTCTTTAGAGTCGCTTCGATCCGAGTGAAAATAGTTGCGGCTTTCGTGAAGAAACTATTTATTCATTTTTATCTTTTAGTCTATTTATATATTTTCCCAGCATATCGAATTCGATATTGATAGGGTCACCAGGTTTGATATTTCCGAGATTGGTCACGCTCCAGGTATGTGGGATGATCGAAACCGTCAGAAAGGAGTCTCCGGCTTCAACAATGGTGAGACTCACCCCATTGAGCGCGATACTTCACTTCTCGACGATCAGAGTATGATATTTCGGATCAAAATCAACTTTTACTGTATGAGAAGTGTCACTATTCTCGTGGATATCGCTCACGGTTCCGGTCGTATCGATGTGTCCCGTGACGAAATGCCCATCAACTCGATCCCCATAGCGTATACAGCGTTCGACATTGAAGTTATCACCGACTCTCTTCTGTCCGAAGTTGGTCCTCAAAAAACTCTCTGTCATCGCAAAAAATGTATAGCTTTTCGCATCCCACTCGGTGATCGTCATACAAACTCCGTCATGGGCAATACTTTGACCGATGGTCAGTGGCTCTTGGAAGGTATTCTCCACAACGAAAGTTCCACCATCGAGAACGAGAATACGGGATGTGGTTTCGATAATTCAGGAGAACAAGAGCTTATAAAAATGAGGAAGATTTTTTAGTTATGAAATTCAGTATCATCCTATTAAAATCGTAGTTACAATTCCTGAAACCATAAAACGAAGCTTCAACCCCTTTACTCCAATTTCCACATCACTCATTTCTTTTAGGAATTCGAGTATTTGTTTTTTAGAATAGTGTCCTCAGAATCCTAATGGACCGTGAGGAAACCACATGGAATGCTCGGAAGTATTTTGATCAACCCGTTGTTTCGTTCTTTCCCTTATTGCTCATCACAAGGCACTTACGATTCCATTATTTAATAATGGAGCAATACGATCTCATGCATTATTATCTATATCTGGATGGCTCATAGTTAAGTTTAGTAAATCAATTAGTAAACTACTTTTTCTAGACTATCTTCTCGAGTCCGATTCGCCCTTTTTCCTTGTCGACATTGTAGACGCGGACTTTTACGATCTCGCCCATTTTCGCGACGTCATTGACGTTGTCAATTCGTTCTTTTACACCGAATTTGGAAATGTGGATCATCCCTTCCTTCCCTCGAGCGATCTCGACGATCGCTCCGACGGTATCGAGGATCTTTACGATTTTTCCCTCGTAGATGTCACCGACTTCGATATCTTTGAGGATATTTTTCACAAATGCGAGGGCCGCAAGCCCGGCTTCCTGGGTTTTTGCCGTGATCGTACACTTTCCATCGTCATCGAGATTGACCTCGACTCCATACTCCTTCTCGATGCCCTGGATCGTTTCACCACCCTTTCCGATGACTTCGCGCATCTTCTCTTCTGGGACCATCACCGCGAGGAGAAATGGAGCGAGGGGAGAGAGTGCTGGACGAGGGGCATCGAGACACTTCTTCATCTCATCCATGATATAGGCGATAGCACCCTGTGATTGAGCGAAGACATCTCGAATGACTGCCATCGAAAGGCCAGAAATCTTACAATCCATCTGGAGGGCCGTGATTCCTTTGTCCGTACGCGCCACCTTGAAGTCCATATCCCCGAGGAAGTCTTCTTGGGCTTGGATATCAGAGAGTATTTCATATTTCCCCGTTTCCTCATCAAATATCATCCCCATAGCGACCCCAGCGACCATCGCTTTGAGTGGAACTCCTGCATCCATAAGAGACATGGTCGATCCACAGACTGAAGCCATAGAACTCGAACCATTACACGTCGTGGTTTCTGAAACGACTCGCATCATATAGGGGAAGTCGGTCTCGCTCGGGAGGACGGGTTCGAGCGCTTTCTCAGCCAGTCGTCCATGTCCAACTTCTCGTCGTCCGACTCCACGAAGGGGCTTCACTTCACCGACGGAAAATGGAGGGAAGTTATAGTGGTGGATGTATCGCTTCGTATCTTCCTCGTACATATCATCGATGAGCTGTATATCAGATGGTCCGCCGAGAGTAGTAATCGAGAGGACCTGTGTCACACCTCGTTCGAAGAGGGCACTTCCGTGCGTTCGAGGGAGAATCGGTGCGGTGGTGCGAACGGGACGAACCTCAGTAGTATTCCTACCATCGAGTCGAGACTGAGTCTCGATAACCGTCTTCCTCATATGGGTCTTGACGACATCTTTCACTGAGTCGGCAATATCAGCCATTTTTGGCATATTGGTTGATTCATCATACTCGAGCTTCTCGGCTACAGTCTCTACAAGATCATGAATCGCATCATGGAATTCGATCTTTCCGAGGCCATAGAGGGAAAGGATTTCTTTTTCTGTCACGAGCGAATGGACCTTTGTGAGAACCTCCATATCCGTATCTTTCACGGTAATCTCTGTAATCGGAAGTGCATAGACTCCCTGATACGATTTCAGAAAATCGATCTGTGCCGTACAAAGCTCTTTTATAAGGCTATGGGCATATTCAAATGCTCGTACCATGAGCTCATCTGAGACCTCGTATCCCTGAGATTCGACCATCGTAATCGCATCCATCGTCCCGGCAACGGTGAGGTCAAGGTGAGCGGCTTCGATCTGATCAAAGGTCGGATCGAATATAAATTTTCCGTCTGCATCTGAGACGATACGAACCCCCGCGATCGGTCCTTCGAATTCTTTCACTCAGGCAAGCATCACTGAAAGGGAAGCACCCGTTACTCCATACCAACCGAAGTCAGAAAGTCCACTCGATGACATGATCGTCGAGATAATCTGGAATTCGGTACGCGTCCCTTTCGGGAACATCGGTCGAATCGGACGATCGATGAGACGACTCGTCAGGATACTATTCTCACTCGGGCGTCCTTCACGTTTCATAAAGCGGTTTCCACCGATTTTCCCAGCGGCATAGTACTTCTCTTGAAATTCAACCGTGAGCGGGAAAAAGTCTCCATCCTTCGTATTTCCGACCCCTGTGGTCGTAAGGAGAAAATTCCCATCTTCATCTTTGATCACGATAGAACCCGTCGCAAAGAGCGCGAGTCTTCCGGACTCGAAGGTGATCTTTTTATGGGCTATAGTATAGGTCTTTTCGACAACGGATCGACTGAGGGCATCTCGGTCTTTGAGGGCGACGATCATAATAGAGAGTTAAAAGTTATAAGTTATAAGTTACAAGTAGAGGGTACTTCAAACTCATCACTTTGGTAATATTTGTAGTTCGGAGCCCAATGAAGGAAGTCAACTATCCCATAAAGTACAGGATCAACATTCTTTTGCTTGTTTGGGCAAGAGTTTATATTTGATTGGGATTATATGGGAAAAAGAGAAAATGGCAAAAGGAAAACAGTCTACAGATCAAGGCACCATTCGATCAGTGCCATGCGGACGTAGAGCCCATTTTGTGCCTGTTCGAAGTATTTTGCTTGCGGGAGAGTATCAACCTCAGGAGTGATTTCGTTGATCCTCGGAAGCGGATGGAGGAGGAGCGCATCTGGTTTCATTTTTCCGACCACCTCGGGAGTAAATATAAAACTCTCCTTGAGTGCTTCGTAAGTCGTAAGGTCTTCGAATCGCTCTTTTTGGATACGCGTATCATAGATGACATCGGCACTTGCGAGAATATCCTTTATGCTTTCGTGTTTACGGTCTCATGTGCGAAAGTAGACATCTGGAATCTGAAGTTCGAGAGGTGCTACATAGGAAATCTGTACTCCAGGATAGGCACGAAGGAGGGTCGAAAGCGAGTGGACGGTTCGTCCATATCGGAGGTCACCGACGAATGCGATTGAGATGTTCTCCGTGAGAAGTGGGAAGTGTCGATTGATGGTGTAGGCGTCGAGAAGGGCTTGTGATGGATGTTCTCAGGCTCCATCTCCCGCATTCATCACAGGGACACCGGCATATGCTGCCATTCGGGCAGCATCTCCCTCGGTTTTGGACCTGAGCGTGATAATATCTGCGTATCCACCGATAATACGCGCCGTATCTTCGAGTCGTTCCCCTTTGGTGATACTGGAGAATTCGACACTCGTCTCTGATATGATCTCACCTCAGAGCCGGAGCATCGCGGACTCGAAGGAAAGTCTCGTACGGGTTGATGGTTCGTAGAAGAGCGTCGCCATGATACGGTCTTTTGCGATCTGAGTTCAACGAACCTTGACCACATTTTCCATCACGTAGGCCCGTTCGAAGATATGAGAGAGAAATGCTTGATCGAATTGTTTCGCTGAGAGAATATGGCGGAGCATAAGAGGAGGGGAGAAACGATAGAAGGGGAGAAACGATTGAAACGGTAGAAAGGTAGAGACGTGAGAGAAAAGCTAAGTTAACAAACAGTCCTAGGTAACTAAAGATGAGCAATTAGCAAGTAAGAAGATTTTGGATCCCCCTTTCGAGGGGAACAAGGGGGGTAGGGAAAGGTAGAACTTAGGAGGAAACTCTTAGGTATCTTCGTTTAACACGAACGACAGTAGAGATGGGAGAAGGGTAGAAATGATGGAACAATAGAAAAAGAAAAGGATGTAAAGGTAAAAAAGTGTTGAACAGCAGAAAGGAGTTCAAGAGCCTAATTTATGGGAAGGCTTTCGATATTTCTTCGTACACGATTTTCGAAACTCCACCGATCACATGAGAGAGTTTCTCGAAATCATCTCATTTTGTGACGATGCACGCCAGATAGGGGTACTTTGCGTAGTACACTATCCCACAATCATGAAGTTGTTTGGATCCTTTTCCCGAGTCGCCAGCATATCCCCGTTCGCCGAATTTGTGAGCGATCTTGATAGTGTCTGGAACTCAGAGATTGAGTCCTTCATGAAAGGTTGCCCGAGAGAGCATACTAAGAGCGTATTCTGAAGTATCTCGATCTAGATAGGAAGCGTTATAGAGAATTCGGAAAAATGTGGCGACATCTTTGACCGAGAGGAAGTCTTCAGGAGTTCTGACCCCCGGTACGGTGATCCCGAGATCCTTACTTACTTTCGTATAAAATTCTCCTGGAACTGCATCGAGGAGGATGTGCATCGACTGATTATCAGAGTAGACAATCATCTCTTCCAGAAGCTCGCGTACGCTATACTCTTTTCCTTCGATCATGCGAGTCGAGGGTTGAAAGTACTGCAATGACCCGGAATTGGTATCGTGAAAGATTACTTTTTTATTGGCAATCTTCGGGTCTTCCTCGATCCATTTCAGGTAAGTCATCAATACTGGAAGTTTCATAAGGCTCGCAGGAGAGTAGAGAGTATTCTCATTGATGCCGAACCAGGGACCATTATTGAGATTACGCACGTAGAGACCGATTTCTACGTCAGGATTGGTGTCTATGATTTCTTTCCTGATTCTCTGTTTGGTTATCTCTTCGAATGGTATGTACTTCATGCGATCGCCGGTATTTGATATTTCACATTCGAGAAGGGGATTGATAAAGGTATATCAAGACTGGCGTATAGAGTAGTCGGTTCATCTTTCTCGGGTTTTGCTTGCTTGCAAGGAGTCGCTATGCATATTCGATTTCAGAGAAACATACACAGAAATTCCCCCGAGAAGGAAGGCTAGGACGAAGACTCATCATAGGTGAACGCGATTCTTCATAAATTCTTATTTTTATAAAGATGTCCTAAGTATATGAAGAAAAAAATTGAATCAAACATTTTGTCTCGTGTATTTTGACTTTTCCTATAGAAATATGATATGATGATCAGGTCATCTAATTTTTCTCTATGTTTGGAATCGATATCTGAGTGTTTATCCTCCTCTTTCTCTGTCTGGCTCTCGTCTGTGCTTTTGAGTTTATCAACTGATTTCACGATACGGCCAATGCCGTCGCTCCGGTCATCTATACCAATGCGCTTCCACCTAAAGTAGCAGTTCTTTTTGCGGCATTTTTTAACTTCTGTGGAGTGCTTCTCGGAGGGATCGGTGTGGCGATGGGAATTATCCATCTTCTCCCACTCGATATGATCGCGAGCCAGCCGATTTCATTCGGAATCTGTATCGTACTTTCTCTACTCGTCGCTGCAATCATATGGAACTTCGGAACGTGGTACCTCGGAATCCCAGCTTCAAGCTCACATACCCTTATCGGTTCTATCCTCGGGGTATCACTTGCTATGTACTATCTCGATCCTCATGGGGTTACGATTCCTTGGCCGAAAGTTCTCGATGCAGGAAAGTCTCTCCTCGTCTCTCCTGTAGTCTGATTTCTCCTTGCATTTGGACTTCTCCATATGCTTCACCTCTTTATCAAAAATAAAAACTTTTACCAGCACCCAGGACGTTTCTGGAATAAGTATCCTGAAAAGTGGACTCGAGGAGGACTTATCGTCTCAAGCTGGTTTGTGAGCTTTTTCCACGGTTCCAACGACGGACAAAAGGGAGTTGGTCTTGCCATGCTTATCCTTATTTCCCTTGCCCCTGGTTATTTTGCTATGAATCCTGCAGCGGATCTCACGGTTGTCAAAAAGAATATAGAAGTCGTTCAGGCACGATTCAATGAGCTCGATATGACGACGGTATCTTCGGCTGATGCGGTAGTTATACAAGAAACGAAAGATAATATCCAAGCTATTCAAACGATTCTGAGTAAAGAAAATGTAGAAGTAAGTGAACGCATACTCGTTCGTAAACATATCCTCAAGATCCAGAAGGACTATACGAGTCTTTCGAAGAAACAGTTTGCTCTCATCCCAAGCGCGAGTGCTGCGGGAACTTCGAACAGTATCACAGATATTTCCCCGAGTATCAGTGCTATTTCGACGGTGACGGATTATGCTCCTATGTGGATTATCGCGATGATTTCTATCTCTCTCGGACTTGGTACGATGGTCGGATGGAAGCGTATCGTGATCACCATCGGAGAAAAAATCGGAAAGGATAAGCTTACCTATGCTCAGGGAACGGTCGCAACTCTGATGACAGCACTCACGATCGCAGGTTCTACCTTCTATAGTCTCCCCGTTTCGACGACACATATCCTCTCTTCGAGTGTGGCCGGGACGATGGCTCACGAACATGGAAAAGGCGGTCTTCGTGGAGATACGATTCGCTCTATCCTTATGGCGTGGGTACTCACCCTTCCAGTTGCGACGATACTTGCTGCCACTATATTCCTCTCCCTCCATGCCGTCTTTGTAAAATAGAGGATATACTTACATAAAAATAGCTTCCATACTTAGGAAGCTATTTTTATGTTGAGTTATTCGAGTAAAATGACTACTTTGTCATTCTCTGGGACGAATCATCCAGTTTTAAAAGGTTTGATTTTTAGGAGTACGTGAACATTCGAGATAGCGAGGTAAAATAGGTTTGAACTTGTGAAAATCTATCCGAAAAAGTTCCCGAGCCATCCTTTTTCCATCTTCTTCCCTTGGCATACGAGGAGTGCTTCATAGAGTTGTTTTTCCTCCCCAGTAAGTTTTGTGGAGATATCGATGATGAGATGGATGATGAGATGCCCCTTTACTCCTTTTCTTTCTACCGAATCAATCCCTTCTTGTTTATAGAGGATTTCCGTATCATTCTGCGTTCCAGGCTTGATATGGAGCGTTTTCTTGCCGATGATCGGAATATCGATGGATCGCTCACTTCCAAGCGTAGCTTCCGCAGGAGAGATACGTACTTCACAGTGGAGATCGACCCCATCTCGTACGAGTCCGGCTTCTCGATCCGGGATTTCAAATCCAACGTAGAGGTCTCCACTTCCATCTCGACCGGCATGTCCTTCACCACGGATTTTTATGCTCATACCGTTTTCGATACCCGCGGGCACTTCTATATCTTTTTTGATGACGGATTCCTTCCATCCCTTCCCATGACAGTCACTGCACTTCTCAGAAATAATTTTCCCAGCACCTCCACAAATATGGCAGGCAACTGCCTGTTCGATAGTCCCAAACATTGTCTGCATCCGCTGTCTTACCTGACCTGATCCATGACAGGTATCACAGGTTTTGATTTCGGTTCCATTTTTTGCCCCATTGCCTCCGCAACTTGTACAGGGGGATTTTCGCTTGAGCTCTACGACACGACTGGTCCCACGGATTGCATCTTCGAGAGAAATCCGAAGGCGTACCTCGATGTCCTCTCCGATATCGGCTCGTTTTCGAGATCCCCCACGAGTCCCTCCTCCGAAAAATGAAGAAAAAATATCTGAAATATCTCCTTCGAATCCTCATTGAAATCCTCAAAAACCTCCACCAAATCCGCCTCCTCCATCGGCCGAACCGAATTGATCATACTGGGCTTTCTTCGCACTATCTGAGAGGGTTGAGTAGGCCTCATTTACCTTTTTGAATTCAGCCTCTTTGGTCTTATCTCCAGCGTGTCGATCTGGATGACATTCCATCGCTTTTTTTCGATATGCTTTCTTGATTTCCTCGGCAGAGGCATTTCGCTCTATACGGAGGGTTGAGTAGTATTCAAACGCCATAATATAAAATAAAAAAAGGACATAGGCATAGTACAGAGAAAGGAATCTTCCTATACCTATGACTATGTCTCTATGCTAGGAATTATACGTGTTTTGCAATTGCTGCTTCGAGGGTCGCGACGTCTTGAACTCCGATAAATTTTTCAACCGGTTGACCATCTTTGAAGACGATAATCGTCGGGATGCTCATGATGCGGAAACTCGTCGGAGTTTGTGGCTCAGAGTCGACATCGTGCTTCATGACGGTCGCCTTTCCTTCGATCTTGGAAGCGAGCTCAGTCAGACGTGGAAGCATAATCTGACACGGACCACACCACTCTGCCCAGAAGTCGACTAGAGTGACTCCAGAAGCGATATTGGCCGCGAATTCAGTATCTTTAGATATTTTGAGAGACATATATAGTAAATGAATAATTAAGAATGAATGATGAAGAATAACATCAAGTTTTGTTATTTTTACGATGACATTTTATGAAGAAATGCTTGAAAAGCAAGCAGAAGTACAAAGGCTATCTGATAGGATTTAGTCCTTATACTTGATTAATTGATGGGGATATTTATAAGAATCCCTGCTCATTTCGTGGTCTGAGCACCGCTCACTCCATCGATCAAGGCTCACTCACTGAACCGAGCCTGACGGTAGAGTACGAACATGATCTTCATGTTGATCTTTGGGTACCGATTATCGAAGACTTCGTATCCGACATAGGTTGTCCGACTTCGTACTGCATCTTGATTCCAAATAAGTGCATTTCCAGGAAGTATGGAAGCAAGTGCTTTTCTTGAATTTGAGAGAACCTCCTTATAATTTTCGACTTCATTACTTCTATTTATACCTTCTATAACTCAGCTTCCAAGTTCCCATTTGTGAGAATTCCCCCCAGTAGGAATAATGGGAAATGGTTTTCACTTGATTCCTTCCGAGGTTCATATTGTTTGAGGAAGGAGACGTATCCGAGTATCGATATCTTCTCATGCATGACTCGAGATAGATCAGAAGCCGAGCGTAGTAGCGACAACTAGAGTTGAGAGGGAAGGATTCATAAAAACAAGGTTAGAGATTATATTCTCTTGATGCCGATATCTCGACGATAGAGGATCATAATACTATCATCGATATCTGTTTTTTCTATTCTATAGGTTATGCCTCGGGAGTCAAGCCATGTAAAGAGATTTTCCATCTTATCGCGAAATTTCTCTACATCATCGATTACTATGAGAGCATTCTGTGTCATTTTCGGGAGCGCGAGGACCAGATAGTCAAGATACTCACGCTTCATCGCATCGATATATACGAAGTCAAAATAATCATCCTGAAGGCTCGGTATGACGGCCTTTGCATCCCCCAAGATGGCATGGATATGTTTGATTTTACAGTTCTTGAAGTGCTCTACGGCTTCTATATGAGCGTTCCAGGCAGATTCGATGGTGGTGATGTCAGTTGTGAGTTGAGAGTTTAGAGTTTTCAGTTGTAGTTCGACCGAACTCATAACTCATGCCTCATCACTCATTACAGCTTGTGCGAAGCAGAGCGTAGAATATCCATTCGCCGTGCCGATCTCGAGGATATGGTGAGGTTTTTGCTCACGAATCAGATTTTTGATAAACTCCGCATTTTCTTCAGAAATATTGGGGATCTTTCTGGCAAGTCCGAAAGCTTTGAGATTTTTTATGTAGGTGGTAATGGAGGGCGACATAAAATTATCATACCGAAATTACTAGAAAACCAATTTTATTTAACCCTTTTTACTTTCCCAGACATTCTAGATCGTTCATCTAGAAGTTTCTTATATCATATTTCATCAGTATTTAGACCTCATTCATGTATCAGCATTTGAGTATTCTCCACTTCAGTATTAGAGGCATCGATTAATTTTTCGAGCTCATCTTTTGTTTTAGTTGGACGTCATATACTCATTCGTACCTGAGAATCCAATTTTTCTATATCTGCGATATATCGACTTCGAGTTCTCAAGTTTTGTTTCAAACGTTCTTTCCAGTATCGTTCATACTCCTTAAGGCTTTCCTCGATAGAATGCAATTTTTCTATTAAAGCTTTACGTTCTTTTTCTATTCTAGCTTTTTTGAAACTTACTGCCTTTCGTATTTCTCGATGGGTCTTTTTGACTTTTGGTAATTTAACTTTTGATAATACCTCTGGTGAAATTCACTCTGGAGTAATAATCGTAGGAAGATTCGGAAGTTCAGTTAAATACTCATTTGGTATTATAGGTATGAGCATTGTAAAAAAATCGCTTACTTTTTTCTGAGTTATACCATCAGTATCTGGCAGCCGAACTTCGTTATTGTGTATTTCTGGTAGCTCATCAATTTTTCCCATAAGCTCATAGAGATCCCTTATATTGACCCCATGATATTCATGGAGATGAGTACCCAATATTGAAACAAAAAGTGGAATAACATTCGCATCAATCCATTCGTGTGTGACTGGAGTTTCTGGGATGAAATCAGGCGCAGAGTAGAGCTCTTCAGCTTTGAGTGAATGATGAAAGGCGAGAGAGAACTGCTCTCTATTTGGTAAGGTAGGAAGTCTATATCATACAATATGAGAAAAAAGCTCTTGAGCTTCTGTTTTTCGGACTACAACTTCTCTTTCATAAGCAGTGACATCTCGTATACCTCTGTCTAGTTTTGATTGTAACTTTACTAATCTCCGACTGAGTTTCTTTTGCTCGAGTTCAGTGGCACTTGGAAGAGAGTCCTGCAAGGAAGTTATATCTTGCAATAGCTTAATATTTATCTTATTTAGTTGTGAAATGAGGTTTTCATAATCACTTATTTTTCGCGAAACCTCTTCACGTACTCCACTCACTCCAAGGCTTTTCACTTCATATCATTTCTCATTGAGTCGATCAATAAGTCTAATATAATTAAGTACCTCTTCAACATAGGGTACGTGTTCCAGGAGATGATTTCTGAGTTCCTCAAATCGTTGGTGGAGAAAAGTTCTCAGTCCTCTGAGCTTTTCGAGTTCCGTAACATACCATTCTTGGTTCTTCTGTTGTTCTCTATTTTCTTCTTTTCCGATTCGAATTTCCCTATCGTTTTCTCTCCTACGAATTCTACCAATTACTGCTTCGCTTGGTTTGTCTTCTCATACATCTAAATTTTCACTTTCTGGATTATTTGAGGTAGTTTTACTCTCCTCGACGACTTCGGCGTTTTTCTCTAAACCTTTTCAAATTCTATTAGGGACTAATCGTATGATCTTTCCAGTACTAATGCTTCATGATAATGGAATAATATTTGATCAAGGGGCTAGGGAGGATCAACTAGTAACTCCATGAACTTCAAAAGAAATCTTTCAAATTATAGTCGATACTTCTGGTTCTTTACATAAAAGTGATGTAAGTGCAGCAATTCAAGGAGCTGGTCGAGTTATACCAGCCACTCTATGTTCCGGATAGAGGAGTCATCTTCAAAGAATTTTTCAATATGCAGAGAATTCTTGTAGTTTTTTACTTCCATGAGTATTCTCTTCACGGTATCCAGCGAGTGTTTCGAAAGGGCTGAACAGAATACTGAGGAACATAGGAAGATCATTTTTTCAGATTGTTGCGAAAAGCTCTTTAGATTTTTCGTAGATTATGTTTGAGGTGATTTCTCCAGAAGTTTCAAAATTCGCATACATTCGAAATATGCTATCGAGTCAGCTTTTACTAAGGAAAGCATGGAGTTCTGAAAGAGCCTCTAAAATCAAATTTTTAAAGTCAATATCTTCAGTGAGATAATCGGTATTTTCATAATAGAAAAATCGAACTATTTTATCTAGGAGTATCGAGGCATCACGAGGTGTTTCTAGATTTTTTTCAAAGAGAGGATTTTCAATGATACGACGTTGTATTTCGTCTATGGCTTGAGTATATTTTTGCTCGATTGGAGTAGGGTGGGCAACGAGTCCGAGTCTTTTCATAGTAAGTTTATTATCAAATTCTTCTTGAAGTTACCGTAATGAATCTTTCAAGACCTTTTATTGATATTCAAGATTCATGAATAATTTCCATAACTAATAAGGTTCAGCTTAGATCTCTTTGCCGAGATTGTTGTTCTACTAATTGCTTAGCTTTTGAGCTCACCACAGATCATTCCAGGATATTTTCAACATCTCATCGTGTAACAATCAATATTCTCAGTACTTGTTCAATGAGCACCATTTGAATATTTGGGCTTTCACTCAGTTGTTTAAATATTATTCCAATTTCCTCAAGGGCTCCCCATACTTTATCTTTTCTCTGCTTTAAATATCGCGTATGCAAACGTCATTTTCCTTCCTCTGCTAAAAAAATGGGGGCAATATTTACTCGTATAGCCTCTATGAGTTTTACAACTTTTTTACTTGCTTTCTCAATTTCTTTCAGTTTCTGCTTTGGGAGGATGTTAATTACATATGCAGTATTCATAATTTGTCAAACTCTATATTATTGAATAATAAATATATTACAAATTCTTTTTTCATTTCATCCACTCTTCTATATCTTCTTGTATTTCTGAGATAAGATTGACATCTCGAAGATCGGCGAAGTGGAAGTCTGGAACTCCTGACTGGCGGACTCCATATACCTCACCCGGACCGCGAAGTTCGAGGTCAATCTCAGCGAGCTCGAAGCCGTCGTTGGTTTGCTCCATCGCTCGAAGTCGGTCAGTTTTGTATTCTTTCGTCGTGAAGAGGTAGCAGTAGGACTGGTGTTCTCCACGACCGACTCGGCCTCGGAACTGATGGAGTTGTGAGAGGCCAAACCTTTCAGCTGCTTCGATACACATGACCGTCGCATTGGGATTATTTACTCCGACTTCGACGACCGAGGTTGAGGAGAGGATATGGATCTTATTTTCATAGAACTCTTGCATCACCCGATCTTTCTCTTTCCCACTCATTTTCCCATGGATGAGTCCGATGGTGAGCTTCGGAAAGATAGCAGAAAGTGTAATCTGCATTTCGACGGCAGAGGCGATATCTTCTTTAGATTCATTTCATCAGCTATTTGATATACTTTTGAGACCAAAAGTATCAAAAGTCTCGGGGGTGAAAAAACTCGTTCGCTCCGCTCATCAGATATCATTCTCTTTTCGTTCTCAGACAGTTTTCATCCCCGAACCCCTATTTTTCTTTCCTTCATCAGGTGCTATATTTTGCTTTTTTAAACCATCTACCAATGGAGAAATCCAGTATACTTGTCTTCCTTCTCTGACTTGTTCTTCGATGAACCGATACATCTCGATTCGCTGATCTTCTCGAACGACTCGAGTATGGATCGGCTTGCGACCGACCGGGTACTCATCGAGAACCGAGACATCCTGGTCACCGTAGATTGTCAGAGCCAGGGTCCGAGGAATAGGTGTTGCGGACATATTGAGACGGTGGGGGAGGATCGATTTTTGAGAAAGTTTTCAAGTTTTCAAGTTTTCAAGTTCTTTATTAGCTCATTCTCATTCTTGATTACTTGATAACTTGATTACTTGAGAACTACAATACTCTTCGAGTGCCTTTCGCTGTTCGACGCCGAATCGGTGCTGTTCATCGACCACGACGAAGCCGAGACGAGCGAATTGGACTGAGTCCTGGATGAGGGCATGGGTTCCGAAGACGATATCGGTCTGTCCACTTCTCAGTCGTTCTCGTGCGTCCTCTTTCATCCGAGGAGTGAGAGAGCCGACGAGGAGATCTGATCGGATTCACCACTTCATCAGCCACGCCTCATTCCCAGCGAAGTGCTGTCGGGCGAGGATTTCCGTCGGAGCCATGATGGCGACTTGTACCTCACTCTCAGTACCGTTTATCAAGGGGGAGAATTCAGATTTCAAATCGTATGAACCTGGTTCTCAAAGATGAGGGATGAGGTTTTGACTCTTGATAATATGTATCGCGGCGATCATGGCGACCACCGTTTTCCCCGTTCCGACATCTCCTTGAAGGAGGCGGGCCATCGCGTGCGGCTTTTCCATATCCTTGAGGATTTGGAAGAGGACGATTTTCTGCTTATTCGTAAGGGGAAAGGGGAGATCCGCAATGAGAGATTTGATGAGGTCCGTATCGAGTGGGGTGGCTGGTGCCAGTCACTCCGAATTCGCCATCATCGAATACTTCTTTTCCACACCGACCATCTGGAAGTGAAAGAGTTCCTCATATCCGAGCTCGGTTCTTGCTCGGTCAAAATCTTCGATACTCTGTGGGAAATGAATATTGCGAATATTCGTCGTACGTGGTGAAAGTCACTTCTTCAAGCGTATTTCTCGAGGGATGGTATCAGGGATTTCTTCGATAAAATTCTTGAGAAAAAGCATTTTTTCTCGAATCCAAGTCCCCGGTATATAGTTCACATCACTGTAGATCGGGACGATTTCTCGACGCTTTTCTCGATAGTGTTCGATATCTGACGAGTTGAATGAAAGCCTCCCATAGTCGTATTTCGGCTGCCCGTAGATGAGGACGATATCTCACTGAGAGTATTGTGTCAGGAGCATACGACGATTCCACCACACAGCTTCGGCGTGTATTCCATCCCGATCCGTGAGAACTGCCTTAATCAGCAGCTTCTTGTTGCGAGTCTGCTCTTCGGTGAGGAGCTCGATCTTGCACTTCACGACCTGCTTTTCTTGAACATTCAGGAGTGAGAACTGCTCGATAACTTCGCTCTTGTCCTCGTACCCTCGAGGAAAGAGGGAGAGAAAGTCAGTCACGCTTTCTATACCGGCTTCGCGAAGCTTCTTGATGTACGCATCGGTCGTATGGAGGAGGGACTTGGTGATTTGCATACGTGTATTATAATGCAAAATGAAAAATTCAAAATGCAAAATAAAACCGCCAGTTAGGCGGTAGTGAGAATTTCTTGAGATAGCTTATCGAGTTCAAGCTGAGCCGTTTTTCGAGGTAAGCTATCTGATATTAGTTTATTTTTTTTATACTCTAATTTTATTCTTTCAATTCAGACAGGTGTGAATTGTATTCATCAACCTGATTTTATATAGTGGGTGTTGAGATCAAAACTTATCTGCCCAAGCCCCTTTAAAGATATCGATATAGTTCCTGATCTATAACTTGCAACAAATACTTGTTCTTTAGGAATACCTGCCTGAATCATACTAGCGTGAATATGCTGAATAATTTTCGGATCTTTAAAAACCTCGTAAGGTTCTTCTGGGACATCTCGTGTAATGTAGGGTATTTCTTTAGATTTTTCTGGCATATTTGACAAGTTATAAATTAATTATGCCGCAAGAGCGTATGATGTATTACTCGCGGCAGCGAAATGAGTCCCTGAAGCTATTCGAACCTCAACTCCGTCATAGGTCAGTTCCATTCAAGCTCTTACTCATAGAAGAAGGTTCTGCTGAAGGACAGAAGGACTAATTCCTAAAATACTAGAAACTGAAGTCACAGTATCTTCTTTGTTTACAGTGTACCGAATCGGATTTAACACCATATTGACTGCTGTGGAAACTCGGGTTTGTGCAAAACTAGCAAGTTCAGTCTTACTCTTATGGGAGAGACTTTCAGTGTGAGTACGAATATCTATAGCCATATGAGTGAAGATGAGGGAAATAAATGTTTTTTTGAAACGACTTAATCATTGTGTCACAATCTATCTTACTTTGCAAATATTTTTTGCATTTTCTTCTCTTTTTTGTACACTTGGCATAGTATTCTTTTTCTCGTGAATCTAGAGTGGCGTCTAGAGGAGGAAAGAGAGACAGATAAAGTGTTCTTTTTTTATATCGTAGGCCTCCAAGCTTATACGCGTATCGAGAAAGAAAACTTGGGTGGAACCGTCCAAATAATTACGAATTCATCAATTACGAATTACGAATACAAGGACCCCAAGAAAGTACAATCTTTTTTGTGGGTTCTTTTTTTGTTTCTGAATATGCAGAATTCTCTCGAACATCTCGAACAAGAAATCGAGCTTCTCCAGGCTCGCAATAGTCGAGTGGACGCTGAGAAAAAATGGGAAACCTCGTGGCAACGCCGACTTGGGATTATTATGACGACATATTTCGTGATGATCCTTGTTTTCTGGTCGCTTGGGAATGATCGCTCCCTTATGAATGCTATCATCCCAACTCTCGGCTACACGCTCTCGACACTGTCGATGGGATGGCTCAAGCGGATATTTGTTAACCAGAAATAATCGAAGATCCAGAAACAACTTCAGAATGACAAAATCCAAATCCCCCTTACCCCCCTTTATCAAGGGGGAAATCCGATCCCAACTTTAAAACTTTATAACTTGTAACCCTCACCCTTATGGAAATGTCCACACTCGTCACCTTCGCGAAAACCAAGGGATTCGTCTACCAAGGTTCTGAAATCTACTGAGGCCTCGCAAACTCGTGGGATTATGGTCCACTTGGAGCCCTCCTGAAGGAAAATATCAAAAATCTTTGGATTCGAGAATTCGTCCAGAAACGAAAGGATATGGTCCTCCTCGATGCGGCGATTATGATGAACCCACAGACGTGGGTAGCATCGGGTCACGTCGGATCCTTCTCTGATCCTCTCATGGAATGTAAGGAATGTCATACGCGTCATCGTGCAGATAAGTTGATTGAGGAAGCACTCGAAAAAGATACCAAATTTCCTGTTCCTGCGAATTGGGCAGGTGACAAGACCTCACTCGAGGATCTCAATAGCTTCAATACTCTCGGATATCTCGCTTGTCCGAACTGTGGTGCGAAGAACTGGGGAGAGGTTAAACGATTCAACCTCATGCTCTCGACCCATCAGGGAGTGACGGAAGATGCCACTGCGCTTGTCTATCTTCGGCCTGAGACCGCTCAATGAATCTTTGTAAATTTCCCAAATATCGCACGAAGTTCTCGCAAGAAGATCCCTTTCGGTGTCGCGCAGTGTGGAAAAGCATTTCGCAATGAGATCACTCCGAAGAACTTCATCTTCCGTACTCGAGAATTCGAGCAGATCGAGATCGAATATTTCTGTAAGCCCGGAACGGATGCCGAGCTCTTCGAGACGTGGCTCCTCGACGAAGGGAAATTTTTCACGGAAGTGCTCGGATTCACTCCTGAAAAAGTCCGATTTGTCGAAATCCCGAAAGAAGGACTTCCACACTATTCGAAACGAGCCTGAGATTTCGAATACCTTTTTCCATTTGGTTGGGGAGAGATCTCGACACTTGCCAATAGAACTGACTACGATCTCAAGGCACATATGGAACTTTCGAAGGCGGATCTCTCGTACTTCGACCCATTCACGAACGAGAAATATATCCCCTATGTCATCGAACCCTCGATTGGACTCTCTCGCCTTACCCTCGCGGCGATGTGTGACGCGTATGATGAAGTTCCAGGAGAAGAGGGAACTTCGAAGGTCGTGATGCGATTCGCGCCTCAGGTCGCACCCATTAAGGTAGGGATCTTTCCACTCGTGAAGAAATTTGCCCCCGAGGCCAATGCGCTCTATGATCTCCTCTCGCCTCATTTTGTCTCTGAGTATGATGAAGCAGGAACGATCGGGAAACGCTATCAGCGAGCGGATGAGATCGGTATCCCATTTTCCATCTGCGTCGAACCTGAGAACTATAACCAAGGACAAGTCACCGTACGAGATCGAGATACTGGAGAACAGGAGGTGGTCAAACTGGATACCCTTGTCGAATGGCTGAAAAGTAAGGGATGCTAATTTTTATATACTCAATTTTTTATATGTATCCTTTTTTTATCACCACAGTGAGTAGTCTTATACTCTCAATCCTCCTCATCACTCTTTCCATCCGAGTTATATGACTTCGAAGGAGTGGTAAAAATACTCTTCCTGAAACACTCGAACGAGCGGTTCGTGGACATGGAAACCTCACTGAATATGCTCCACTGTTTCTTATCCTTCTTGGACTTGCTGAGTTCTATACTTTTCCTCAAATGTACCTTGTTGTAGCGAGTACGGTATTCATAATCGGTAGATATATTCATGGCATCTTATTCGCTTTTCTCAAGCCAAATATGATATTGCGAATAGCTTCTATGGTGATGACTTTTACAGGGTTTAGTATGCTAATCGGGATACATATTTATAAAATATTTTTATTTCTTTTCTAGCTTTGTATCTCATATTTGATATGAGATATAATACTTCTCTAAGTACTAATATAGTGCAGTCTTTATAAAGTATTGACATATATTTATTTTATATATTATACACAATATAAGTATATAAAGTATGCAGTATATTTCTCTCTGGGAATCTCACCCTGATGAGCCTCAGTTTCGAAGTAAGGCCCAGGATCCTGCTCCAGTTGGGTATGTAGAAATGGTTTCTCCATCTGATTTTCCAGTTCGGTTTGCTCAAGTAAAAGAGTGACTCTACCGCTGAGGCATCGTCTATTCACATCAACTGGAAACCTTATACAGCATATGAGTTCGGCATATTATTTCTCTTATTCCTTGGTATAAATTGGATTCTGAGAGAGAGATGACTCAATATCTATGACCAACTATTACGAGAAGAGAGCTTACACTTGAAAAGATGTGAGTAGTAGCTGACAAGATTCAGGAGTTACTAGGACGAGATAATGGGTTTATTTATGTACATTGTCAAAATGATCTATTCGAACGAGCATGGCTGTATGAGCCTACCGAAAAAGATATGATAAATGGGGAAGCGCACATACGATAGCTGAGTCACTCAAATTTTGAAATATAAATCTTTCCGCTCTGAGAGATATTGCCAATATTTAATTCCTAATACTTTTTACTATGCCCGTCATTAATTCTATTATTCGAGAAGAGGTTTCTCGCTCTCAAGAAGAATTAGCTCATGCAAAGAGGTTAGATCTGCTCTGACGAAACCATGAGACGTATCCATTTGAGAACTATGAAGCCGAAACAAGGAATGCTCTTCACTCTAACCCTCTCTATGTCGTATACAATACTGTAAGATGAGTTCGTCACCGCATTCGTACCATCTTTCTCGAATCCTTGACCAAGAGGGAAGAAGACGTATCACCAGAACCAGTGGAACAAATATGCGAGATTATTACAAGATATCCTACTCTTTGAGCGACGCTCGATACCGTTAAAAAGATTTTTTGATCAGATACAAATCTATCGAATGATACTAGGGTATTGAAAAATTAGAACGAGCTTCGCGTAATATACTATAGTAAATTATTCATTTTTGATTCTATTTGGAATAAAGTAGAGAATAAATTGACTATTTATAACCTTAGTTTAAATTACCTAAAAATAATAGTCACATCTTCTTATGAATATCTGAACCGAAACAAAACTTTGAAATATTTATAAGCTCTGGCTTGAGATAGAATCTAAATGAGCGATAAGAAAGGTAGGAGAACTCGGGCATTAATTCAGAAAATACAATGGGACATTAAGTTACTTTTATCGATAAGGCCTTTCGCAAGTAATTTAAATGAATCTGAAAGTATTGATCGTGGAATCGGAGATCTAAATAACTTGGGTTCAAATTTAGAAAAAAGACTTCTACAACTTCGGGAAAGACGAAAATTACGATGATTTAAGCATCATATAAATACTCGTACTTTCGCTTTTGAACAAGAGTAATTATTATATTTATTGTACCATTTCTCCCCACCAGTGGCTTACTTCGATGAGTTTTTTCTCGAGATCAGAACCTATGGAAGATAGGGTATAGCGAATAGCACCTGGTGTTTCGGCACCGACTTTTCTCACGAGTATCCCACACTCAGTGAGTTCTTCGAGCCGATCTGTCAGGATTTTCGTATTCGGACTTCCGATCGCTTCACGGATAGTCTTGAAGCTATGATTGCCATCACCGACCGCCTGCATGATAAAGATGACCCATTTCTTTCCGAGGAGGGTAAAGAGGGTTTGGGCTTTCGGACAGGTACACTGGGGAGATTTTACCATAAAAGAGTATTTAGATTTGAGAATCAAAAGAAAGTTCTATAAATTCAGAAGACACTATGAACAAGCTTTGTCTATGTATTTATAGTATATAATTTTATTTTGATTGCAATAAATTTGCATTCCCTGAACTTTTGCATACTATCAGATTAGTTTATAAAGTAAAGTATTTTCAAATATTACTCATGAAAGTATAGATATCTTTATCTACAGAGATTACCGTTTCTCCCTGTTTCTATATTCTTTATTTTTAATTTTTAATTATTAATTATTAACTCCCTTCCTATGTCTTTCCTTACCAACCTCAACTGGCGCTATGCGACCAAAAAATTCGATAGTTCTCGAAAGGTTTCTGATGCGGATCTCGACTCGGTCCTCGAAGCCATCCGACTCACTCCGACATCATTCGGGATGCAGCCGTACCATTTCTACGTGGTCACAAACCAAGAGGTAAAAGATAAAATCCAAGCGGTAGCATGGAATCAGCCTCAGATCGGAAGTTGTTCTCATCTTATAGTCTTTACTGCCCGAACGGATCTCGCTCCGCTGAAGGAGGAGTTCTTCACGCTCCTTTCTGGTGGGAATCCAGATGTTCGCGCTATGCTCAAGGGATATGAAGATATGGTAGGAGGATTCGTGGAAGGGAAGACTGACCCGAAAGATGTCCTTGCTTGGTCAGCGAAGCAAACCTATATCGCTCATGGATTTGCGATGGCGGCTCTGGCAGAGCTCGAGATCGACTCATGTCCGATGGAAGGATTCGATCCTACGGCGGTCACGTCTATTCTCTCACTTCCAGAATCTCAAAAGGCGGTCGTTCTCCTCCCGATCGGGTACCGAGCTCCTGATGAAGCTCCTCGTCCAAAATCACGATTTACGAAAGAAGCGCTCTTCACGGAAGTGAAGTAGTTTGTAGCAGATAGATTTTAGCAGATAGATATATCCGTTCGAAATCGAGGAAATATTATTTTCAATAGTATATTTGACAAGTAATAAAAATGTAATACAATGAATACGTTCAATCTATTCTTAATAATTTATAACTATGTGAAAAGATTTTAATGGGATACCTATGAATGAAGAACCAATAAGTAGACAAACTTGACTTACAGTTCCAAAAAATGTTATTGCTTGAGCCAACAAAGATTGGCTTCAGGCTCCATGAACTCAAATAGATTTTCAAGAAAGGGCAGCACGCCTTATGGAATCTGATATGTTTAAGCCAGGAAAACCATTTGCTGACTAATGAAAATTTAATTTAAAAAAATCTCCTAAGAAAGGAGATTTTTTTATCTGACATATCTTTATGAGTTCCAGTAGTGAACAACCTCCAGTAATACTAAAAGAGAACACTATTCTCCTTCCTCGAGTCCTTCCGTATCAAGGTGGAGGGTGATCGTCGATCCTGGGAATATTTTTCTCAGCGCATTCTCGAGTATTTCTCCCGTATCATGAGCCTTTCTTAGCGATATCGTCTTATCTCGAAAAACAATATGGGCCTCGATAAAGATATCATCTCAGGATTTGCGAGTTTTGAGATAGTGGAAGCTTTCTATGGCAGGATTTGTGAGGAGCATTTTTTCGATCTTTTCGATACTCGTCGGGTCAAGAGATCGATCCAGGAGCATCGAGATACCACTTCCGATAATCGGAAGGGCGTTGGAGAGTATCCAGAGACCGATCCCCAATGCGAATACTGAGTCACACCACCAGAGACCGAGGTACTTACTCGCGATGAGAGCGATGAGAATACCTCCATTCATGTAGAGGTCAGAGGAGTAGTGAAGCGCATCTGCCTTAATAAGGAGGGAATTGTGTAGCTTACTAATGCGCAGAAAATTCCACATGATTACAGATGTTCCTACGATGGCGACGAGCATGATAATGATTTCTATGGAGGTGACTTCTGGGGCTTTTTTGGCTATGAAATTGAGAATACCGTGGTATCCGAGAAATACTCCTGAAGAGAGGACAACAATTCCCTCAAAAATAGCCGCAAAACCTTGTACTTTGCCAAGACCATAGGTAAAATCGCGACTTCGTACTCGCTCAGAGAGCTTGAGAGCGGTGACATTTACCCCGGAAACGAAGATATCCATCAATGAGTCGAGTGCTGAACCCAGGATCGCGAGCGATCCCGACGTGAATCCGATTATTGCTTTCAGAATCGTAAGAACAATCGAAATCCCAAGAGCAAACTCTATACCGGAGGCTGGGGTAGTGGGGAGGGCGTATTTCATAGAGGAGAGGATAGTAGGATTTTTTTTATAGACTCTATGTACCTCATACTATATCTTGAATCCTTTTCCTTCCAAGAGTTTTCTCTCTTTTATATTTACTTTTTTTCTAGAATCCCTATGATTCAAGCACTTTATTTATTCGTTCTTCATATGAAATATTTGTTAGCACTCTTGATTTCCATTGCGCTCATTTCTGGAGTTTCGGCTTCGAACTATATGAATACTGATGGATCAAAAGTTAGTATCGAACGTCCTCATCTGGAGGCCTATGTGGATATGATTATTGACTGAGAAATCCAGAAATTCCTCCCAGAAAATCCAGTCCTTGCATTCTCACTCGGAAATGATGAAAAGGGAACCTCTCAAGATCCAGCTACTTGGGAATATGATATTCGAGTTCAGAAGCTATATGAAAATACTGATATTATCTCTCTCCTGATTACAAGCTACCAGTATACAGGAGGAGCTCATGGAAGCAATGCTCGAATCGGTATCGTCATCGATAAGAATACGAAGAAGCGACTCCAAATATCCGACCTCTATGATTCACAAGGGCTTCCTTTTCGACTTGGACCAGTATGGAGAAAAAATATCGAGTCACGACTGAGTTTGCGGATGGGACCACTTTCCAATGCTGACAGAGCCTGGATTCTTGATGGAACGACTAATATATTGCACTACCAGTCATTCGTACTCACCTCAAATGTGCTTATCGTCTACGGTCAGGAGTACCAGCACAATTCATTTGCTGATGGAATGCAGACTCTGGTCTATCCGCTTTTGAGACTGCGAGATATCCGAAAGTAGGGGATTTTTTAGGAAGCTCAATTCAGAAAAGTACTCTCCAGTTGAAGTAAGTAGCTCGCAGATTCAGAGGGGCCAAAAGTATTTTGACAATGTATTTTATTAGTATATATTACTAATAATATTAATTTTCTCTTATGGAAGAACCACTACCATCTTCGGAAGAAGCATGGACGCCCGAGCTTATCGAGTTTGATGAAATGATTCATGCCATTGGAGCGAAGACTTCAGAACTTTCTGAAGAAACGCAAGAAAGAGTCGAATATTTCCTCCTCGATATGTGCGATGGTGTAGTAATCGAACCCTCTCAAGCAAAAACAGCCTCTGAATGACTTCAGTCATTCATCGAGAGTGACGTATTCATTCCAGAATTTATAGAGTATTATCACCATTGTTCTAGAGAGGATCAGTTACTCATTATAGATTCTATCCTTTATGATTCTGATGAGGCAAAAATGTCCGAACCGATGATGCGCTTTCTTGTATGAAATATTAAGGATGTTATAGATTCGTTGGGTGAAAATGTATCACAAATAGAGAGAAGTTTGGACGCTGTGAATACTATATTGCGTGAATCAGACCTCATAATGGAAGCTCAGGCAGATAGAGTCCTCCAGGAATTTCATATCAGAAATACTGAAGATGAACTTCGTTTAGCTACTTTAAAAGGAGCGCCTGTTAGATTCCATTAGACAGATCTTATATATTACTGTACTCCCATGCCTTCTTGAAACTCAGGAATAGGTTTGGAAGGAGTAGTTTTCTTTTCGAAGAGTCCGAGGCTCGTCATCGCTATAGTACCTATGAGGAAGAGGCATACCGTCGCATATTTATGTTTCGTTTGTGAATGGATGACCGGTAGGAGATCCGCGGTTGCCACATAGAGGAGGGATCCTCCAGCAAGTGCTGTAGCGAGAGCGGTGAGGATCATATTCGAGTGGTCGAGGAGGATATCGGAAATCCAGAATCCGAGTGGTGCCGCGAGGGCAAACAGGAATAAGAAGAGCATTTGCATCTTTCGGGTGAAATGGGAAGCCCGGAAAATGGCTGCGAGCGAGAGAGAAACAGGAACCTGGTGAATCGCGATCCCTACGAGGGCAGCATATCCGACCGTTTCGGAAATCCCGAATCCCGCTCGTATAGCAAGGCCATCGAAGAGTGTATGGATACCGATCGAGATGAATGATACGATGGCGACATGATCCAGGTGTTCATGTGGGTCTTCATGCGCATGGTCTTCGTGCGCGTGGTCATGATGGTGTGGAGTGAGGAGTTCCTCTATGAGGTAGATGAGGAGAAACCCAGCTACGAATGTGTAGATTGCATACTCGCTCTGCTCGAGTGATTCTCTGAGGATATGGACGAGTGAAACCGCGAGCATCGATCCCGCTCCAAGGGCGATGAGGAGGTTGATAAATGTCTGATTGATCTGTCTCAGAGCGATGAGGAGTATACCGACACTCGATATCAGGAAGAGGATGAAGAGGGGGAGGAACATGGGGGAAGCTGGTTAGCTAGTATACAGGGACGCTGGGAAGGTTGGGACGGTAGAAGTGATGGAACGGTAGAGACGATAGAAAGAAGGTGGGCTGATAAGGTTGGGACGGTAGAAGTGATGGAACGGTAGAGACGATAGAAAGAAGGTGGGCTGTGAAGTAGGGAAGTTAGTTTTGTCATTCCCGTGAAAAAGGGAGTCCAGTCTTAAACTATTACGAGTGGAGACATTTTTTGTCATTCCGACCGGAGTGGAGCGAAGTGAAAAGAAGCGGAGGAATCCCTTTTCTTAGAGTATTCAATCTGTATTCGAAACCAAAGGGAACTTTCTCACGAGTACTCGGGGCTGGTATGACACCAATCACAAAGTGGATTCCCAAGTACCTCTGAATGACACCTATTTACCTACCAATACTACCCGAAATGGACATTTTCGCAAGTCATACTCTACACTATAAAAATTACTTGACAAATAGTAGGGGTAAGAATACAATAATCTTATTATTTGATAATATATTTCTCATGAAAGCCACACAAGCTTGAGAAGGCGAACTCTCTTCGATCGATGGAAGGCCAGTACGATCGAAAACGTCTCGAAAGGAAACCCCTCCCTGAGAAGCAATCGAGATACTTCCCTTTGAAAATCTGTATCCAGATAAAAGTCAGCAAATTACAATTATTCTTTGAATGGAATCACTTGAAAATAACTTCCCTTTCAAACACATTTTAGATACTATCTAAAACAAAAAAACTCCCCTCAATCCTCCTCGAAAACCTGCTTATACTCTTGAAAGAGAAATAAATACTAAGATAAGTTCGGATTCATATTTTATGAGCGGAGGGGTATTATATAAAGTTTGGAAACGACCTATCATAGATGGTGACTTGGTTGAAGCTAGGATGGTCTTTTCATATGATGGAGTTACTGATGTAGGTATTAAACGTTTCTCACTTGAAGAAGTTAATAGTAATATGATTCCAGTTTCTGCTGCTGTCAAGCTAATGGCAGATCACTTTTCGAAATGAGTATGAGTTCAGTATCAAGAAATTGGAGTAACTCAAGTTTTTGATGTTTATACATTTCCAAAAAAACTCAGAATTAAAAGATTTTCTGATTCAGATACTCTCTTTGATGCAAGTCGACCTCCTGTAGGTGCTTTTCTTCAGGTACGTCGTTTCGATGTAAGAACTAGAATTTCTCCTGATGAAATTCGCGATCTAAAAATGAAAAAATTATCCCAGGAAAGACTTTGATTCAGTAAATCTGATGATACAAGCCTAAGATTTGGAGAGAGCGTGCCCGTTCCTGATTTCACACGTGCAATTGAACCTCTTGTTACTTTTGATAAGTGGAATCACAAGAAGATTTTACTAGATATTGAGCCAAAATCTCAAGATAAAATTCCCCCTGAAGGAAATCCGACTCTTTGAGAATAATAGGTATCAATTCACTCAAAAAAAGACCCAAGTTTGGGTTTTTTTCTATCGAAGTACACAGTTCCCACATGATCGGACGTACTGGATGGTCGTACTATCGGTGACGGGAGCTTCGAGGGCGAAGTGATTATCGACGATCGAGAGACAGTTCGTACAAGCGGTGATGATGATACCTTTCTCCGTCTCGGCTCGATCCATACAGTGGCAGAGAAATATGACGCGCTCACCACCGAGTTCGATCTCATGGATGAGTCCTTGGAGTTTGAAAGCATCGATGATACGATAGAGGGTTGCGAGGTTCATCCCTTCTTTTTTGGTGACGAAGAGCTTCTTGAGTTCGGTGAATGTGATGTGAGGTTTCTGACTGACGACTTCAGCAAATCGTCGGCGGTGCATCGTGATACGAGAATCCATAGGAAGTGAAAAGATAAGAAATAAAAGGGAAGAGTTACAGGTTACAAGTTACAGGAAGAAAGTTCTCAAGTTTTCAGGTTCTCAAGTATAAAATTTAGAGTTTCAGGGTATAGTTTAACGAGCTAGGAGTGAGGAGAATAATTATGGTTTTTGTGAAGAGTTCGAATTGAAAGTTTTTTACTATAAAACCCTATACTTTCTATTTAATCAATTTAAAACTTTCTACTTGAGAACTTTTTCTCCAGCTTGATAACTCAGAGATATGCAGTATAGTGAAATATTTTATAATGCAAATATTTGCGTAAGAAAAAGAAAAAAGACTTGATTTTCCTGTAATTCTCACTATATATATCGCCTCTCAAAATTCAGGAGGTATCCATGTTGGATGCTTTTGCTATCGCTTTATCAGTTCTCGTATCCCTACGGCGGCTTCTGGCCGCTCGTCGGGAACGAGCAGTAAAGACAGTTGCTCGTGATTTTGGTCTCCTCGACCAGGATTACGATGGGGGAGCATTCGGGGCTGAGACGGCCACACTATGGTTCGTCTGATCCTGATGAAGTCGGCGCCTTCGGGCGCCTTTTTTATCTTTGTTATCCTTGCAATTGCGGGGATCTAGATTCATTGGTTTAGATTCCCTTTTTCACGGGAATGACAATATTAACTAAACTTCTAACCTGCAAACCAGCATTCAGGATACCTCCACTGAGGTCAGAATTATAAAAAATCCCTCATATTTATCACGCACTGGATTCCCGTTTTCACGGGAATGACTAAACCGGTTCACTTACCTGCTAACCAGCTCACTATCTTCCCAGCGTCTCTACCATTCCATCATTTCTAGCACTCTTTCCCCTTCCCAGCAAACCCTCTTCCCAGCGTCTCTACCGTTCCATCGTTTCTACCTTTCTACTTGTTTTATATAATCCTCGAGGATCAGGCGTGCGGCTTCGGCATCGACGTCGCCTGACTGGCCACTTTCTGAGAAATGTATACGTGCTTCGCTCGTCGAAAGTCGTTCATCATGGAGGATGATGGGAAGTGAAAAATACTTCCGGAGTTCTTTTTCGAAGGTTTGTACGCGTTTCCCATGGAGCGACATCGAACCATCGATATGGTAGGGCATTCCGAGGATAATGGACTTGGGGGATTTTTCGGAGATGAGTTTCTCTATTTCTCAGATGATTTCTCGAGTCGACACGGTCTTATAGGTAAAGGCAAATCCCTCGACCGAGTAGGCGAGTCATGATTTCCGAGTTCCATAGTCTATGCAAAGAAGAGTTGACATATCGATAATTAAGATTATATAAAGTATACTACTTTTTACAACTCATATGTTAGATTCGTTTTCCAATGATCATCTGATTGATTCATTTTCTAATAGAAATCTACTCATTTTTGATACTGGATTGATAAATTCGATACTGGCTCAGCTCAATAGAGAAACACCAGAACAGATAGCAAATCGAATCTACTCGTCTCAACAGTCTCCGAGAAGGGGGAAAGTCCCAAGAGATGAAACATCTCAATTTATCTTAGACCATTTGGAGTTGATGGCAAAATGACATGAAGTCAGAAGTGCCTTATATAGAATTCGAGAAAGAGTAACTGTATCACTACAGAAGAGTGTATAGTCTATTTTTCTTTATAAAATCCTTGATGGTTGGATGAAGGAATTCATCCCTTCCAGACCGCATCTCGGTACTGGAAATTTCTGGAATTTCTCCTTCGAGAAGGGTATAGTTTTTGATTTTCGAAACATCGAGGGGATATCACTTCCGGTTGAATATGATTTTCAGGAGTTCTTGGGCGACGATATCACCGTGAGGTTCCCATTCGTTCATCGTGGAAATGGTATCACTTCCAAATACATGAAATATTTCTCTTGCAGTATACTTCTTTTGAAAATACGCTTCATGTTCATAGGTTCCTTCACCCACTTTTCCATCGAATACGTCGAAGTCGAGAACTACTCTCGAGGCTTCAGTTTCTGAGGTACTGAGAGTTTCTTTCCAGAGTTGTATCATTTCTTTGCGTAGGATGTCGGGAATATGATAGTTTTTATCTTTTCGTGGACCAGTTGGAATGATTACTATTTTATCAAATTCACTCCTCTTCAGAAGATTGATGATGATGGCAGTATGTCCGAGATGTGGTGGATCGAAGGCTCCACCGAAGAGGGCAATAGTTGGTAGCACTTGATTGGTATGAGATTAGGGAGTAGGTAGGTCTAAGCTTATAGCAGGTAGAATGTAGCAGATAGCAGTTATATCTTTATTGTCACTTCAAATGAATTATAGGAAAGTGTTTTGCTGATTGGCTGGTTTGTTATTGAACTGGTTTTTGTCATTCCCATAAAAACTAGAATCTATCGAATGAGAATCTGTATCTCCATGATGATACAATTTAAACAAAGGGATCCCTCGAGTGCCTCGGGATGACAAGAAAGCGACTTATGCATCGAGTTTCACCTCTACTTGTATCTTCGCGAGAGTATCTTTCGTTATGTGTATGTAGACGAGGTGAGTACCGACGGTTTTGATATGGGTACGGTTTGGGAGCTTAACCTCAGATTTTTCGAAATCATAGCCCCACTTGTGCTTGACGCGAGTGATAATCGCGTGTTCATCGAGACCTCCGAATACTTTTCCATTCTTTCCCTTGAGAGTGAATTCGAGGATCTGTCCATCGATGGCTTCCTTGATTTTGTAGGCATCGAGGAGACGAAGGCGAGCTTGATCCTGCGCTCGTTTTTTCTCGAGTTCTATCTGCTTGAGTCTTTCTGGGGTTATCTCACGGGCCATTTTTTTCGGGATAAAAAGATTGCGAGCCTGAGCGGTCGAAACTTCGACAATGTCCCCGATCTTCCCGAGGTGGGCAATATGGACGAGAAGTTCGATGGTAGTTTTGGAGGGAGGCATAGGAGGGATGATAGATTATAGCAGATAGGCGTAAGCTTGTAGCAGATAGATTAAAGCAAATAGCAGTTAGCAGATAGATGGTAGCAGGTAGATCGATAGGGTTGGGATATATGGTTGCTATGGATGAGAGAGTCAGTATCAAGCACCCAGGAGTACCTATAGAGTATATCGTAAAAGGGAAAAGTTCAAAATTTTCATAACAAGGATTCTTTAGATTCTCTCGACGTAAACGTCATTAAATTAATATAATTGAATATTAAAATTTAAAGTCAATATATTTTCTTTTCCTTTCTCAGAAAATGTTGTGGTATACTGTCTTGGACGACGCGAACTTTCACATCAGTACTGACCTCACCATTGGGATGAGAAAGGGGTGAGAGAATAATTTTGACTTTTACGATTTCTCACTATAATCCCCGGGTCCAGAAATACGAGCAGTTCACAGTTAGCAGTTCGCAGTTGGGTTTCTGTATTCCTCCTGTTGCCTGTTTCTGTCTTCTGTCTTCTCTGCTTTGGGGTATCGCCAAGCGGTAAGGCAGCGGACTTTGACTCCGCCATTCCTAGGTTCGAATCCTAGTACCCCAGCCATAAGGATCAATTACGAATGCATCAATGACGAATTACGAATACAAGTTTACCTTCTACAGATTCGAATCGAGCTGTTCCCGTCGGGACAAGAAGTGACTGTCGTCACTTCGAGAAGCGAGAGAGCCGAGTGCGGCGGAGAGCACTCGAATCCTAGTACCCCAGCCATATTGATCAATTACGAATTAATAATTGATAATGAAGAATGAATAGTGAGGAATGGAACTAATAAACTCCGAAGTAATTAAAAATAGCCGTTAGTATTTAGAGTTTACCCGCGAGAAGAATACTTCTCTCATATGTAAACCCTAAACGTTAAAACCTATTTTCGCTTCGTGATAAGGACTTCAAGTGCATTTATTGCCCCTTATCTGAGCATTACCATTTCTTTTTTATGATTGCAGTTTTACAAATCAGTGGACATCAATATACTGTTTCTGAGAAAATGACTATCGTCCTCGATAATCAGAATCTCGAAGTCGGAAAAGTGATGACCATGGAAGCCCTTCTTGTGGCTTCAGAAGATGGAAAAACGACAACCGTCGGAACTCCTACGGTAGCTGGATCTAAAGTACAACTTACTGTTCTCGAAAATTTCAAAGCTGATAAAATCCGAGTGTTCAAAATGAAAGCTAAAAAACGCTATATGCGAACCTATGGATTCCGCGCTCAGAAGACTCGACTTAGTGTCGATTCGATAGCGTAGCCGTATGGGAGAAGGGGAATGTTTTCCTCGAAGCTCCCGATACCGCTTTTATTCCTAAAAATTATGAATGCGTACATCTCTCAATACCCAAGCACGTCTCGAACGAGCGCTCCGTAATAATCATACGGTGCAGACTGTGTGGGAAACATTTCGGACCTTTAAGTGGTTTACTCTGACTATGGTAACCCTCCTTCCGATCTATCCTTCACTCTCCGTTCTCGGACAAAACTTGGAAACTGATGTGGGACAATACGATAACTCAAGTATCATCACGGCCTATACTGGAGATACTCCAGTAGATACTACAAGTTTATCTGTTTCTGATAATGGACTCGTTCAAACCTCAGAGGACTCAGCCGTTGTCGCGAGTACCGAGTCCCCTCATGCCACTCCTCAAGATACGCCCCCTTCGGTCACAGACACTCGGATCGCGAGTTTATCTTACTATACGGTCAAATCTGGAGATTCCCTCAGTAAAATATCGAGTAAATACGATATAAGCGTAGATACCATCCGCTGGGCCAATGATATGACCGAGTCTGATGGCATCAAGCCCAGAATGAATCTGCGTATCCCTCCCGTTTCTGGGGTGGTGTATACGGTCGGAAAAAATGATACGCTCTCAGAAATCGCTATGAACTATAAGGTCGATGTAGAAGATATCGTACGAGTCAACAACCTCACAAATGCCGAGGCAATTCGAGAAGGTCGAGATCTCATAATTCCAGGAGCGATCAAGGCAGTAGCTCAGAAAGTGGTGGCCGTTGTCACTCAGAAAAAAGTTGCAGTTTCTGAAACTCCCGCAGCAGTTAAGTCAAAAACCAAAAAACAAACACAATCAGAGGGTATAAAAGACCGCTATCCGATCGAATATACGGGAAAGAATTCTGGATTTGCTTGGGGAAACTGTACGTGGTATGTCGCAACGCATAAAAATGTCACTTGGAGAGGAAATGCGAATCAGTGGATATCTCATGCGAAAGCGGCCGGAGTCAAGACGGGATCAATACCTGTACCAGGAGCGATCTTACAGCTTTCAGGACCTAAATATAACTGACGTTATGGACATGTAGCCATCGTCGTCGATGTCACCGATGATGAAGTGATTATCAAGGATATGAACTATCGCCGGATCAATGAAGTCACCGTCCGAAAACTCTCAAAAGATGATAACGCAATCGATGGATATATCTACGCTGACTAAAGAATATCTATAAAAAATCCCCCTTAGAAATAAGAGGGATTTTTTAAAGTAAGAAATATTGACAGTAAAGGAATGAATGTGGTATACTATACATAGTTTATTACTTTATACTATATATGCCACAAGAAGTCCCAGATAACCGTGAACAGTATCTTTCTACCAGGTGAGTGAGTGCCCAGGAAGCAATGAAAGACCCAGGATATACTATCGGAAGAATAGATACTCGAACCTTGAATACTATAACTGATTATGGAATCAAAATAGAACAAGGTAGAAATGGGAATGGAGACGGAATTGTAATAATGAACAAAGATAAAAAATTTCGCGCATTTCTCTGAACTGATGATGGGATTCCTCAAGAAGTACCAGGATGAGCTATAGCTCTTGATAGCGGAACGAAGGAATTAAGCCTTTCCTCACTAAAATGAGATGGATATAATAATCCGAATGCACCACTGAGGATTATTTCTAAAAACAGAGATGGTACAACAGATTATATTATATTTGAAAAAATAAAACCAGAAGAACGTTTTCTAGATGCCAAAGCAATCGATACTCAACTCGCCAATAGGAGTATACAAGCAAAAGACCTGGTCGATAATTCTCTTATTCAAAAAAGTATTATCCGAGAGTGGAATACTGTTTCGGATGTGAGTGTTCAACGAATAAAAGAATTATTTATAGAGTGGGCTAAAAAAATAAATCCTCGTTCAGAATTAAGTCAACAATCTCCTTCAAATATATCCATTCGTTCTCGAATACCAGTATTTGGCTCGATTCCAAATCTACCAAAACAGGGTCCAAATGGTATTGAGTATAGTAATACTCCATGATTTACTATCGTAGATAAAAACGATACCTCTCGTATGTATTGAGTGGTCACGATAGATGAGTAGCACGATAGAATCAATCTCAAAATTCGAAAGCTATCTATAGAGCCGATCGATGCTCGCGAGATCTTCTCCTCCGTATCCGAGGTCGTGAATTTTCCTATAGAGTTTCTCGGAGATATCAAGGAGAGGAAGCTCTTCTCGTGATCCTGGACTTGAGAGGGCGAGCTCGATATCTTTGAGCATATTGTCTCCTGAGAACATCGGCGGATACTCTCAGTTTGCGAGCATCGGAAGCTTCATCCGATGATAAGCGGAAGTGACGGGCACGGTTGCGAGGACATCGAGGATTCTCTTCCGGTCAAGTCCGAGTCTTTCCCCCGCGAAGATGCATTCGACGAGGCTTACCATCGAGAGGGCGACGAGGTGATTGTTCACGAGCTTCATCGCTTGCCCGGTCCCGGCCCCTCCCATATACTGAAGATTGGTTCCCATACACTCGAGTATGGGCCTTACTTTCTCGACTATTTCTTGATCTCCTCAGATAAATATCGTGAGCTCTCCCGTAATGGCTTTCGGAGTACTGCCCGTCACGGGGGCATCGATGAAGTGGATTCACTTTTCTCCGAGTTCATTTCCAATCCGCTCCGCCCACTCGACCCCGATGGTCGACATATCGATGAGTATACTTCCAGATTGTATGGAATCTTTATGCTGTACGATCATATCATAGACTGCCTGACCATCCGTAAGCATGGTGATGATGACATCAGACGCGAGGGCCTCCTCGAGAGTCATTGCCTCTATTGCTCCAAGATCGGTAAGTTCTTTGGCTTTTCCAGGCGTACGATTATAGACCGTGAGTGTGTGTCACTTCGTGATGATGTTTCGAGCCATCGGTACTCACATGAGGCCGAGTCAGAGGAAAGAAAGAGTATGAGTAAGTGGTTTCATGGGTAAGTAATTAGAAAAGATTATAGAGAAAAACTGAGAAAGTGAAACCGATAAATGAGTTGACTTATTGATTTTAGTATGGTAGCATGAGAGAAAATATATCTCTATTGTTATTATGCAGTTCAAATCATTTTGAAAAAGCAAAATCTGAATCCTATGGAATCTGGAATGAAGTGCTACCCCGCCAGGGGGGCCGAACAAAAATACAGTTCTTCCTAGAATCCAAAAAGTCATAAATTACTTACGTTCAAGAACAGAACTGGTTTTATCAGGAGAAAAGATTATCCAGGGGAGTCGCCCACTTTTTGTGAAGAGATATTCCGTCGATAGTACTGTGCTCTTGACGCCGCAAGGAACCGTGCAAAAGCTCTATCACCCTTGAGTATCAAGAGATCTCGTAGAGCAATATCATATCCTCCACAAACGTCTTGCAGATCATCTGCATAGTATCATGCTACCTAAGTGAGTATTTATGAAAAATAAACAAGGATTTCCCGAGCCAATTTCATCTCTAGAGGTGGAAGTACTCGAACTTTGAAGTAGTATTTCAGAAATCTACACTAAAGGGGATCATGTTGCAGTAGTAACTTCTGAAGTTGAATTTGTCCCAGGTGATACCCTCATTGATGTTCCTGTTTTTCGAGGAAATCGTTTCTTCAGAATACAGTATAATATGGATATACTGATGAAAATCGGAAAAGAACTTGATAAGCTATTGGGTTTTCCTCTTTTTGTAAACTGGGATGGTCTTCATGACGCCAATATCAAAGTTATCTCCATTCAAGACGGGGTTTTGAAGCTAAAGATTACTGATCTTGGTGCTTCTATACCAAGACTCATGGAGTCTTACCATGAGTTATCGTCCATCGAATGATCCTAAGTATTTGATATTCTCCTTCAAAATGAAAGGATTATATCCTCTTTAGATACATCCAAAGTTGGATTGCTTAGAAAATTTTTATTGTTTCCCGAATAATTTAAGTCCTGCGAGCCATTCTTTCTCGAAGTCAGCAGGAATGACAGCTCCAACTGCAATATAACTGATATCTTCGGTCGAGAGTCACCTATATCCCTCGAGCATTTGCTTATCGGAGTGAGCTTTTCTCATGATTTCTGAAAAATCAAAAACTTGGATATTGGCTGTATGACATTTCATCACAAAGTGTGCCATTTGTTCGTGAGTTCCTGAGAGGTTCGACATCCCATAGTAGGCATCCGCATAGTGAACACGCCCATCGGCATCATGAAGGATCTTTGTTTCTGCGAGTTTGTTTTCTGAAAACATGCCGATCTCAATGCCGAGTTGTCCGATAGCATTCGCTACAGCTCCAGGACCTGCGGGATGATGTTCATCAGCGATCACGATAATCTTCTTGGAACGGTATCGTTCCTCAGATTCTTTGATGGAAAGTGATTCTCCGACTGGCTTCATAAATGGGAAGTACTGCACTTCACGTATGGGTTTATCCTCGAGAAAGGCAAAGAGTCGTTCTCCGAATCCGAATCCGCAGGTCGGAGGCATCCCGTGTTCGAGCATCTCGACGAAATCCCAGTCTGGCATCATCGCCTCGTCATCTCAAGCCGCAAGCATCTCCTGTTGTTTCTCGAATCGAGCGCGTTGTTCGAGGGGGTCATTGAGCTCACTGTAGCCATTTCCGATTTCGGATCCTCCTAGAATGACCTGAAACCGTTCAACGGTTCCAGGATTTTTCTCACTCGTTTTCGCCAGAGGTGAGATGAGAGAGGGATGGTTGATCAGGAATGCGGGTCCCGAGATCTGCTTTCTCGTATACTTCCAGAGCGTATCGGTGAGGCGTTCCCGATTGGTACCATCATACTTAACCCCGAGCTCGGTGAGTTTTTGTTGCATTTCACCATCTGTTGCCGAGAGGATATCAATACCCGTTTTCTCGAGTACTGCACTCACATAATCAACGCGTCACCACTCGTTCGCGAGATCGAAGGTATGTCCTCTAGCGGTGAATACCGTCTTTCCATAGACTTCCATAGCGATATATCGGTACATGGCTTCGACGAGTTTCATCCCGGCCTCATAGTTTGCATATCCCCAGTAGAATTCCATATTGGTAAACTCTTGTAGGTGATCTGGACTCGATCCCTCATTTCGATAGGCGCGTCCGATTTCGAAGGTCTTCGGAAATCCTCCGGCCATCAGACGTTTCTGCCAGAGCTCACCGATCGATATACGTAGGAATACATCGACGTCGTAGTCGTTGTGATGCGTGGCAAATGGTCGAGCTTCCGCTCCACCGGTCGTATGCTCGAGGGTCGGAGTCTCGACTTCGAGGAATCCCTTCGATACGAGAAAATCTCGAGTTGCTTTCCAGAATCTGGATTTTCGTATGAATACAGCACGAAGCTCATCATCCATAGTCATATCGAGGTACCGCTTTCGAAATCGTTCATCCTCATTTTCTATCCCGTGGAATTTCTCAGGAAGGGGACGAATCGCCTTCGTAAGAAAGGTAAACTCTTTCACAAAGAGTGTGAGTTCTCATTTATGCGTATAAAAAAGCTCACCCCGCACCCCGATAAAATCCCCGAGGTCGATGAGCTTCTCGGCGAATTTGTAGGCGGATACTTCATCACCACCTCACCCCCCAGCCCCCTCTCCTCCAGAGAGGGGGAGTAAAGAGACCGCTCCTGAATCCCCATCTCCTTCAGGAGAGGGGTTAGGGGTGAGGTTGATAAAGCAATTCTCCCTTGAGAACAGTACCTGCAGTCGTCCCGTTCCATCAGAAATAGTCGCGAAGCAGATCTTCCCGAAGCTTCGATGGAGCATCACTCGACCCGCGATAGCCACTTCATCCGTCGGAGCTGGGATAATAGTTTCTATAGTTCGAAAGATTGTATTTTTGGATTCTTGGAGTGTCGGATCTATACTGGAAGGATACTTCAAGAGGATATCTCCGATACTCGAACTCGCATCGAATCGCGTAGCAAAAGGATTCACTCCAAGAGCACGGATACGCTCGAGTTTGCGCATTCGATCGAGGGTTTCACTGGAGTAGTTTGGAGTCGGCATAGTTTATAAAAAAGAATCAATAATCTGAGACATTTCTCTATCTCGAGTGGTTACCGTATTGCCAGCTTCATGCGTGGTGAGTTCGATACGTACTGAGGTATAGGTATTGGTAATGGTAGGATGATGATCAGATTTCTCAGCGAGGAGTCATACTTTCACGATAAAAGCCATCGCATCTGTAAAATCAGCAAATAGAAATGTTCTCGAGAGTGTATCTTGGTTTTCTTCCCACATAAATCCCTTCCACTATATAAAAAAGAGGGGAAAAGGCAAAAATTAGTTTCTTTCTTCGATAAGCTCTCTATGGAGGATATTGGTTCATTCGGTAAGCCTCTCAGACGCGACTCCTATGGTAACGGCTCTTTGTCCACGGGATTGTGAGATACATTCGACATCGATACCAGCATTTGAAAGAATGGCTCCTATTCTTCCGAGCAGTCCAGGGTTTCCAGAAAGGTTATCTCCAGTACAATATATGAGTCATAGGTTATTTTTCACCTCTACATCATATTCATCTCAGAGAGATGTTTTGAGGACTTCAGCGAGTGAAGTTTTTTCGAATTCAGACATACTTCCATAGGTAGAAAAGGTGACCTCTGTTTCTGATGATGAAATTGTATCAACAGATATTCATCTTTGGCTAAAAATACTAGTGAGCCGAGCAAGGAGGCCTGGACCTGACATAGCAAAACCTGAAATAGTTATAGTATTGACGTGATCCCTGTTATCAACATAGAGCACCTTTGACTCCGTATTCCCCTGGCGAGAAATGATAGTTTTTGGTCCATCTATTTCGAACGGATTGTACACCCAGATAGGAATACCGTAATCTGCGAGTTCTTTGGAAATAGTATTTTCATTGAGGACTCTCGCGTTGGCTCAGCGGGCACCTGTGATTTCCGCTGCCGAGTAGTAGGAGATATTATGGATAGGTAAGACGCCAGGAATATTAACCGGATTGGAGGAGAGCAATGCTACTTGTTTCTGTATGTGGAGAATTGGGGAGTGACCTAACTTCCTGAGTCATACTGCCATTCGTTCCGCAGTTTTATCGGTATATCCTCTTCCATATGCTCAGAGAAGACTTTTTTCTTTGACAGAAACGTATCCAGGAACGATGACGATTCCTTGCGCGAGACTCGAATGTACTCTCGAACCTACGTCATCTCGGAGAATTCTTGAGAGAGTTCTCTCCTCAGATTCTCCTGCATCGATGGTATGATCCAGAAGGGTACTTGCCACTCGAAAGTGAGTACTTAGTAAATGTAGGAGCACATGAGAGGACATCACCTCTCCATATCCGATGAATCTTTGTTCCATGGCGACATCGGGATCTTGTTTGAGTAAGTCAGTAGGAAATGAAAGATTAGCTGGAAAATATTGCTGAAATAATAAGCGCAGTTTATCTTCCAGTTCACCATCGTACATACTGGCTTCTCTGAGAGTATCGAGGTGAACTCGAAAAAGATTTTCTAGAATAGGAAGAGCAAGACCCATCCCTCCACTTTTATAGGCATTCCGTGCTTCGATGAGTTCATTGGTCGTATTGAGTGGTTTGGTTCTGAGAGCCGATATGGCAACGGCGATATCCTCTCCTCTGGATTGTGCCTGAGCGAGCCATTCAGCAGTGCGATTATCAGAGGCATTTTCGCCACCGACTTTGATAACGTGAATGGCTCATGGTTGAGGAGTAGTGTGATGTTGATAGTGGTTTCGAGTTAGCATAGAAGAAAAGTAAAAAATTAAAAAGAAGGAATTTTTAGAGGCTTCTCGAAGACGATCAGTCGATAGCTCGTTCCGAATACTTGAGCCAAGAAAAATCCGCCCAGTTTTGAGCGGATGGTAGTTTTGATAGGCTTTCCTCATCAAAAATCCGCTCTTGGTGGATACGTCTTCTTGGTAATCATGATAGTAAGCTCGTAATGCATAGATTCAAATAAATAAAAAACCACCCAGTTTCCCGGGTGGTTGAGAGTGATTTCTTGTATTTGATTACATAGAAAACTTCTCTTCCACTCGGGAAAAGCAAATCTTCATGATAATCATGTGAGCGAGGTGATTCATAGATTCGAATGTATGAAAAAAGGGAGGGAAGTCAATACGAAATTCTGTTGAGATTTTTTTGAGATACAAGCAGCTTCCTTCTAAATGTAAAATTACTATTCTGCTACCATTATCTCATTCCTCCATAGTTCTTCTATCTTCGCGCGTTTTCTGATTTCGACGATAGTTCCATCTTCTCGAAGGAGGAGTTCTCAGGCTTCGGGGAAGCTATTGTATCCGTGCGTACTCATCGACGCGCAGTAGGAGCCGACGGATTCGATGACGAGTGCATATCCGATTCTCGCTTCAGTAAGTGTCCGTGGAAGGAGTCACTCCGGGTCTCCAGGGGCGGGAGTGAAGATATCACCACTTTCGCAGTTATGACCGACAACTATGTAGGAAGATTCTGAAAAACTGCGAACTTCATCGTCAGAAAAATTTATTTCTCAGTCATTTACATTGTTTCAGTAAACTCCTTTCGAAAAAAATTTCTCTCCTCGATTTTCTTGTTTTTGAGTATCTTCCGAGTTATTTCTCCTGGGAACAACGATGATCGGGTGTTGGGCGCCATAGAGCGAAGGACGTGTGACTTCGGTCATCCCGGCATTCACCTTGATGAAGGTATAACCATCTTTTCCTGTGTCGACGATATCGATGATCTCGGTAATGAGACTGGCACTATTGGCGGCGAGAAAGGTGCCCGGTTCGATTTCGAGATGGAGTTTACGTCAAGTTTTTTCGAAAAAATCCCAAAATAACTCTTTTACGTGCGTTCCGATTTCCTCAAGATTTGCAGTTTTTTCATAGTCCATTCGAGCTATTTTGTATCCTCCACCGAGGGAAACTGTGATGACATCAGGAAGTTTCTCGACGATCGAGAGGACCATACTAGCGACTTTTTTCCAGACTTCTGGATCTGATCCGGAACCGATATGGGTATGAAGCTTCGTGATGGTAAGATGATATTTTTTGGTGATACTCAGAACTTCTTCGAGGTATTCGTGCCAGATACCGAAGCTCGATCCGAGCCCTCCAACATTGGTACGGTTGGTACCTCATGAACCCATACCAGGATTCACTCGGATAGATGCATTTGTATCAGGAAAGAGCTTTCCATAGCTTTCGAGTTGATGTAGGCTCGTCGCATTGAACTCTACACCCAAATCGACAATTTTCTTCAGATCTTTTGGCATTTCTTGTCCCGTGAGCTGGATATGGGAAGCTGATATTCCCGCTTTGAGCGCGCGATAGACTTCATACTCGCTCGAGGCATCGATATGGAGTCATTCACTCGAAAAAATCTTCAACAGATTCATATTCGAACTCGTCTTCATCGCGTAGCGTGTCGTGATCCCAAAGTGATGGGGAAAACCGACAACCTTACGCGCTTGTTCTCGGAGGATTTTTTCCGAGTAGATAAATACGGGAGTATCAAAACGGTTTCGAATATCAGTAATCATCTCCGGTGTAAGAAATCGAAGGGTATCCATATCAAGAAAATTATTGACTACAATCTATGTAATGAGGATAGAGAAAATGAATGAAAATGCAAAAATTTCATAAGATAATGCCTTCTCCCAGCGTAAGAATAAATAATTTGACAAAAGTATACGAAAACATATTCTAACGAGAAGTTAATTTACTAAAATTATTTATTATGAATTGATTAGATTTATCTCTCGATACATCAGGTTGAAATTACAAGTATGCAAAACCCATGGTGGTTCCATCATTAGATCGAAATGGAAAACCAGTCGCTAAAGAAGTATACTCCAGTGCTCAATATGAAACTCTTACAAGAGTTCTCATCGAACAAATAAAAGATGCAGGATACACGAGTATTATAGCTGTTGCTCGATGAGGGTTGCCAATCCTTGCAATGATGGAAAAATATGGGAAAGGGGTACTACCTACAAACCTGAGATTTGGAGTACTTCATGCCGCTTCGTATGAAGGAGAGTGAGATCAAAAAGAGGTACATATAGCTGATTGTATTTCATTTCTCAACGGTTGATGACCAGGAGAGAAGCCACTCTTTCTTGATGATATGTTTGACTCTGCAAGATCCAAGATCGCAATCGATAAGTGGGCTGGACAGCATTCTATAAATGGACAAAGGTGGGGAGTGGCTATACAAAAAGAAAGTAGTACTGAAGATGCCGATCATGTTGTGCAAAGGGTATCAAAACGTTGGGTGCTTCAACCTCAGGAGTACTGGGACCCAAAAACACCTGGAAATAATATTGCGAAAATTATATGCACTCCTGAACATAATTTTTCCCCCGAGGGAAATTTTGACAACCTCCAAAGATTAGCAGAGTTTATTAGTCTTAGAATTGATAAAAGCAAATTTCAACCTTCCTCTATAATTTGAACTGGAGATATCCGATCTGCACATACAGCAGCTATGGTTTCACGCATTCTTTGCCTTCCAAGTGGGACACACTTGACGGGAGGTAAGCTTTCGTTTATCAATCCTGAAGCCAGTCAAAAAACTGATCTTTGACAAAATCCATTGGGCATTAGTCTTCCTCCTATGATGCCCGAAATAAATATCGCATCAATTCTAAAAACCTGAGGGAATCTAGAACAAATTTTTACTCAATATCAAAATTAATTTTTCTTTATGAGTTTTTTCTCTATCTATATTGCTGAATCTGAAATTGATAGTGGTGAACCAGGAATGCTAAAGGATCGCACCCTTTGCTGGATAGATGGAAACTATAATTTTCTTGATATAGATAAAAGTGGACACTATTGGGTAGACAAATTTGCTATTACTCAAAGCGAACTTTCAGAGCTACAAACTAAGTGAACAACAAAAGCTCGAGTCCAAGAAATTCTCCAAGGAATTGTAAAGACTTCAACAAGGCAATAATAGTACTTTTATAAAAAATGTGAAAACTTGATACCCCACCACCAGAGGTTTCTAGAAGATTAGCCCTATGATGAACGGTACTAAGTATCAGTAAAGTGAAGTGACTTGTAAAAAGTGTTCTAGAAACTCAAGATAAGAAGCGAGTCAAGCAGCTTCAGTGGCAACTTGAATCACTTCTCAAAAGCTCGTCTTGAGGCGCACCTCGACTTATCCAAACGATTCGATCGCAGGTTCGACTTCTCTCGAAATGGCAGGAAGAGCGCGGAGAAGTCTGAAGTGAAGAACTCCATCTCCAGAAATGCATGAGCAAGAGCGCATTTCTCCAGACTCTTGACACAGTTTTTCACTATGATGGAAAAAATCAAACTATACGACAAGCTCTAGCATCGGCGATTTTTCGAAAAAATACTCACTGGATACATGAAGTTTCCGCAATTTTTAGAAGTTACAATACACAATTTCCAAGCATCCTCTGACTCCCTATTTCTCTTGATGGAGTATCACTCTGCCTGAGGTGATGAGAAAAATCAACTATTAATATTGGGAAGAACGGGAGGATCAAGAAGCAGGAATTCATAGAAATATGCGCTCTTGATCCTGAAGGAAAACAGAAATCTCTTCCTCTTCGGGAGAGATTTCTACAGGCTCTCGATGGACCTTCTGAGAAGGGATCTTCTGTAACTCTTCGTACTGCAATTCAAGAAGCCCTCACCATTCAACAAGTATCTACTCATTGGTTTGCGACTATCAAGCCCGTTTTGATTTCATACAATGCTTCTGTTGAATTTTCTTCGCAAACTCTGCCCATTCATTTTCAGTCTATCGGTCAGCAGTGTTTTGGAAATGTTTCCCTGAAAAAAACGGACTTCTGTACGCTCTGTGGGATAGGAGTTCCCCAGAGAATTCAAGAAGAAAAAGAGAAGGCCGTGAGTATTCCCAGAAAGCGTGCTAAAAAACCTGTAATCAAAAAAAATAAAAATCCTTGACCCATTCGACCTAAAGCTTCGAAAAAATCAAACCCACTCTTTGAAAGTGCCGCTAAGGAAAAGAAATCTTCCAAAGAGAATGGGACTCTTGTAAACCAAAACATTATTCAGGCAGAACCACTGGTGAGATTACCACGTCGGGATCGTGTTTTTGAGCCCACGGACGATATGATTGATATTGGCTGAGAGTGGTATTGGAAGAAGACTCATGAACGAGTAAAGTGACAATAGGTTTCTGTTCGATAAGTATTGAGTGAGAGAAATAGGAAAATATTAGGGATAAGGGAACGAATATTTGATTTTATTTTCTCCTTTGATTTCCGAGGTCATTTTTTTATACTGGTTTGTGAAGAAAGATTCTTACATTTCTCTTACCGGAGATGGATAGCGTATCACTTATAGAAAAGTTTATTGCATCTTTTTAATTTCTCACTTTCTCTCCTATGTGCTGAATATTTTGATATCTCGGAAGACCGGGACAAGCGGAGAAAGAAATACTCGCAGGACTTCAGCGTCTCGAATACCGTGGGTATGATAGTGCGGGCATTTGTGTCGTGAATCATAGGAAAGAGTTCGCGCTCATCAAATCCGTCGGAAAAGTTTCGAATCTCAAGCTCAAGGCTGATACCTATGATCTTGCCTCGTACCATGTCGGTGTCGGTCATACCAGATGGGCGACCCACGGGGGAGTCACGGAACCAAACTGTCATCCGCATATGTCTCAGTCAGAGCGATTTATCGTCATCCACAACGGCATTATCGAAAACTACCGAGAGCTCAAGGAAGAACTCCTCGAAAAAGGATATACGTTTTATTCAGAAACTGATACCGAAGTTGTCGCGAAGCTCTATGAAGATATATTTACCGGAGATCACCTCGAAACTTTGAAAGTACTTGTACAACGTATCGAAGGAGCCTATGGACTCGTATTTATCGATCGAGAACATCCAGATCGGATATTCGGAACGAAACGAGGAAGTCCGATGGTGCTTGGATTTGGACAGAAATCCTCCGTAGAAAACTCAAATGGAGATCGGTTTGTCTCTTCGGATTACCGTTCCCTGATCGGTCTTATCGATGACTACATCATCCTCGAGGATGGGGATGTATTTCTGATGACGCCCGAGGATTATACAATCGTCGCCGGAGATGGCGAGGTCGAGCGGTCCCTTCATACGGTCGATGATGCTGAGAAGCCAGCAGAACTTGGGGACTTTCCTCACTTTATGCTGAAGGAAATCCACGAACAACGAGAAGTCCTCGAAAATGTCTTTCGTGGCCGTATCAATTTCGAAACCGCAGAACTCCACTCCGATACCCTCGAGCATATATCTATGCTTGGTATCAAGCGAGTTACGATCGTGGCCTCGGGGACGAGCTATCACTCAGGTCTTATGGGGAAGTACTATCTCGAGGAATTCGCGGGGCTTCCGACCGATGTGGTCGTCTCGACTGAGTTCAAGTATAAGAAAAAATTCATCACTTCGGATGAACTCTTTATCTTCGTCTCCCAGTCCGGAGAGACGATCGATACCCTTGATTCACTCAAGATCGTGAAAGAACAATGATGTCATGTCTTCGGGGTAGTCAATGTCCCAGGTTCCGCGATCGCTCGAACTGCTGGACAGGGGCTTTTCACGCGTGCCGGTATCGAAGTCGGAGTGGCCTCGACGAAGGCATTTACGGCCCAAGTGGCTTGTTTTCTCTTCCTCGCCCTCTATCTCGGAAAGAAGACAGGACTTGATTATCGCAAGTATCGTGAAGTGCTCGATGGTCTCTCGAAACTTCCAGAAGCCATGGAGAAGATCCTCCTTGAGTCCGAAGCGATCCGTCTTGTAGCAGAGAAATATGCGAAGTATTCGAACTTCTTCTACCTCGGTCGTTCTCATGAGCTTCCGATCGCGATGGAGGGATCCCTCAAACTCAAAGAACTGACCTATATCCACTCGGAAGCGTACTCTTCCTGAGAGCTTAAGCATGGATCGATCGCTCTGATCGATGAGAACTTCCCGACCATTATGGTGAACGGGGGAGGACCACTGGTCGCTAAGAATAACTCCAGTGTCGAAGAGATCAAGGCTCGTGGAGGAAAGGTACTCGGGATTATCGCTGACGATGATGACCACAAAGGTCTCTATACTGATGTTATCACCTTCGATGCTAACCTCGCGGAAGTCAATCCATTCCTCGAGGTCGTCATCATGCAACTCTTCTCGTACCACATCGCTAACGCGCTCGGTCGTGATGTCGACAAGCCTCGCAACCTCGCGAAGAGTGTGACGGTGGAGTAGGAGAGTCTAGATAAAAGATAAAAACGAAAAGATGAAAGATGAGAGTAGATAGCTTATAGTAGATAGGAAATAGAAGAGAAATAAGACAGGAATTGATAAAAGTCATTGATCATAGATAATTCATATAAATGGAATTCAGAATTTCTAGTAAAAAAGTTGATTTAGAATATATATAGTATATACTCAGTATATGATATTACTTTGGTCGGATGAAAAAGATTCTCTTGTACAAGAGAAACACCATATTTCATTCTCCCGCATACAAGATGCCATCAATGATGGATGACTTCTTGCCATCCGTAATCATCCTGATTCTGAGAAATATCCTCATCAGAAAATACTCTATGTTGATATTGGCGGGTATGTGTGCATGGTCCCCTGTGTTCCTATCGAATGATGATACTTTCTCAAGACCGCCTACCGAAGCCGAGTAGCTACCAGATTATTTCTCTAATTTTTCCTCTATGCCAGCAAAACCATACTCCTACTATACTGAACTCGAAGATCTCATGTTAGAGGGGAAGTTTGGTTCATCAGTGGATACCCTCGAAGAGCAGGCTCTTGTCGATGCTTTTCAGAAAGCAAAATTCGAAGATAGAGAACCCGAAGCCAGGCAAGCCATCTCACTGAAGATGCCAGTATCCATACTCGCGAGTCTGAAAAAACAGGCAAAAGAAGATGCTATCCCCTACCAGACTATTCTGATTTCTCTCGCAAAAAAATGGACGGAATGACGTCTTGTCGAGAAGAAATAAATTTGTAAACCCTCGGGCCGAGACGTCGACAAGCCTCGCAACCTCGCGAAGAGTGTGACGGTGGAATAGGTGAGTCCAGATAAAAGATAAAAACGAAAAGATAAAAAATGAGAGCAGATAGATTATAGCAGGCACCTTATAGTAGAGAGAAAATGGATATAATTCATAATCTTCAACTTACTAAAAAGGCAAAGCCCCGCCTGTGAACAGGCGGGAGCTTCGTGGGTTGGGGGAAAATCGTCAGCATCTCTTGGATGCTTGAAAGGCGATGAAGATGGCAATCCCATAAACCGTAGGACAGTATATGGCAAAGGTTGTTATGGCACCCATTGCCGTTGTCAGGTCTATCTGGCGGTTTTCTTCATTTTTTTCCGAGACCATTTCTCGGAGGATTTTGTAGGTCACACCGAGTATCGTCATTGGTATAACGAACAACGCGATGAAAGCTAAAAGAAGGAACACAGGGTTTCGTGTTTCCTCAGGGTCCAGATGGACACTGAAGTAAAGCATAAACAGGATGATGAGCGCTACTAGTGTGAAAATCACACCCGCAGTCATAGCCCTTACTGCTGTGGAAACGTGAAACTTGAAACCCATATTTGCTGTCGTCATGATGCGATCTCCAGATCCCCCCAACACAGTCTATCTGGTCGAGGAATTGTTTATGAAAAAATAACCCTCAGCCATGATGGGCTGACAAAATTATTTTACTACTTCTTCTTCTTCTTGTCAAATCTAGAAAGTTTTTATTCTTACTTATTACCTTGATATAAAGCCTATACTTTTAGCATTATCTTTCCAAACATCTGTACACTTTTCTTCTCTTGAGTTGCTCGATTAAAGGTTTCATTTCTCTATAAAAAAGATCAAATAAAACACGAGGATTATCACGATCTTTATATATATCCGCAAGAAGTATTTGTAATTTCTCGAAATGATCATTACGAATTCTTTCCCTGAGATGATTGACTATATTTTTTCTATTTGTACGAAAAGGGAGCTCTATATATCCGAGACTAAAAGCATCAACAAGATTCTCTAGAAGATTCATACCTACCTTAAATTCACGAATTCCTCATAAACACTTTTCAATATATATCTTATAAATTGACTCTCATGTTATTTCAGGATGTTCGCGTAACATCTCAAATATATATAAATTCTTTCATCTTCATACGCCAGATCCCATCCACAGTGTTGCATAGAGTTCTTCCACAAGAGCATCATAGTGTTCTGCGTATCAGTTGTATCTATACTTTAGAGGAGTAGGAGTAAATCGAGAAGGGTCTTTCATACTATTTTCCGGGTCGAGTATGTATCGAGCGGCACAATGAGCCATATCATGCCAAACGATACTCGATCTTCCAATTCTTGGTATTTTTTGTTGCTTCTTTTCATTCTGTAGACCTCAAAACTGAATCTGAGCATGGACTACTCTCTGTAGTAAAAAGTGAAATAGTATACTTATATCCTGAACTTCCTGATCAGACAAAGAAGCTACATCTATATTAAAACCATCTTTTAATATATGTTTTAGCTTCTTCTTTTGTATTTCGAGACCTATCCCCAAAGGATCATCTACACGTCATTTTATGTTGCTGATATTTTGCCTGAAAAACCAGGGGAAAGGAACTACCTCCCGCACATTATCAACTCCTTCAATTCCAGTATCTATGGGTGAGATTATATCAGACATATATATTACTCTATCACCTTAAATAACTCCTCCAGTGTCGTTTTCCCACGCATTGCCTTCATAATCCCATCTTCTCGCATGAGGATGAGGCCGTTCTTGCGAGAGGCTTCGAGGATGTCATTTGGACTGGCACCGTCTCGTACCATCCTGCGGATATCTTCGGAAAAGGAGAGCACTTCGTAGATACCGATACGGCCTTTGTAGCCGGTCATCCCACACTCGAGACACCCATTGGCTCGGAAGAGTTTGTGGCGTTCCTTGCGAGTCACGAAGCCCGCGAGACCGATATCCTTGAGCATATATTTGATGATATCCATTTCTCCCGAGTCTGCTTCATACTCTGTCATACAGTGAGGGCAGAGCTTCCTGACGAGGCGCTGGGCGATGATGATATCGATACCCGAGGCGAGGATATAGTTCGGAATCCCCATATTCATGAGTCGTTCGATCGTCTCACTCGAGCTCTTCGTATGGAGGGTCGAGAGGACGAGGTGACCGGTCATCGCCGCCTGCATCGCGATCGTCCCAGACTCGAGATCTCGGATTTCCCCGATCATGATGATATCTGGATCCTGACGCAGGAGGGCCTTGAGTCCGGTCGCGTAGGTATAGTTTTTGAGCTCATTGACCTCACTCTGGACGATGCCGGGGATTTCATATTCGACCGGATCTTCGAGGGTGATGATTTTTTTCTCACGGGTATTGAGCGTCTGGAGGAGGGAATAAAGGGTCGTCGTCTTACCACTTCCGGTTGGTCACGTGACGAGGATGGTTCCATTTTTTTTCTTCACACTCTGGTCAAGCTGACGCTTCGACGTCCAGATAAATCCGAGCTCGATAAGACCCGGGATAGACTTCGTCGAGTCAAGTATTCGGCAGACCGCATTTTCACCGTATTTCACGGGGAGGGTCGAGATACGTACATCGATATTTCCTTTTTCTCCGCTGATTCGATACTTTCCATCCTGAGGGATATCCGTGATATTGAGCTTGAGATCCGACTTGTACTTGAGTCGTTCGAGCATGAGCTTGTACTCGCGAGGTTCGAGAGTCATTATCACTGAGAGCTCTCCATCGATACGAAGCCGGACGTCGATATTTTTCTCACCAGTATCGTAGTGGATATCTGAGGAACCGATCGCGAGGGCTCCACGCGTCATGAGGGCAAGGGCTCCTTCACTATCTTGTCGTTGTAAACACTCATGGATGGCAGCAGCGAGCTTGATAAAATCTTCCTCATGAGAAATATGCTCAGTTTTACTTTTCGTCGAAAGGATAACACTGTGGAGGTCTTCTTCATCCTTTATAGTTCAGAGGATGATTTCCTTTTCTTCTTCAGCACCCATAGTAGCAAGAGGATCATTCACTGATGTTGGTACTTTCATTTCTGGCATAGTATGAGTATAGCAGAAATATTCTTTTTTTGCAAATAGGAGAAGCGGTAGAGAAGGTAGAAAAGATGGAACGGGAGAGACGATGGAAAGGGAGAAAAGGAACAGAGTTTGAGAATATAACAGTTTTATAGTTTAAGCGGAGTTGAGGAGAATAGTAAGAATGGTAGAAAAGTAAAAGGTAGAAGGGTAGAAATGGTAGAGAAGAAGTATTGTCATTCTGATCGAAGCGATCTCAAGTCCTCGTTAGACTGAAGGGGAGGAATCGCTTTTGATATGTCATTCCGACCGGAGCGGAGGAATCGCTATTCTATGATACAATCTTTGTATTTCAGCTAAAGGGATCCCTCGAATGCCTCGGGATGACAACTATTCAATTTCGTCAAAAAATAACTTGCTATCGTTTTATACTTTCTTAGTATTCTTCAACTTTCAACTTTCAACCTATGTGATTTATCATGCGAAATGAGTCCTTTATTTGTCTTTACTGCAAAAAAGAAGTAGCAAAACATCCAACGGGATCTGCTCGAAACCATTGCCCTTACTGCCTTACCTCGCTTCATGTCGATGAGGAAAAACCAGGGGATAGACTTTCCGATTGTCATGGACTCATGAAGCCGATCGGGATCGATTATCGGAAAAATAAGGGAGATATGATCCGCCAAAAGTGTCAGAAATGTGAAAAAGAAATGGTGAATATGGTCGCTCCGGATGATGATTTTCTCGGATTCGTGAGGAGGTTGAACCTGGAAAAACTTTCCAAATAGTTTAAAATTCTGATGGTTTCGAGAATACTCTCCAGTCGTACACACACTTCTAGGAAACCCTTGATGTGTATCCTTGTAAATCTCATCTATTGATTCGTTGTTGAAGCTCTTTTCACTTTATCTCGTATTCTCATCACATAGCTATCATAAGTTTAGCAATAATCGATTGCATATTTCATCATACCTTCATACGGGCAATAATAGTGTTATATACTCATTCTGGAGAATCAACTCATCAAGTATATGTTTTCAAAAGTGCTTTGACCTCATCTTTTTGAGCTGATGTAAATTCTTTGATACCAAGCAAGAACCTATCTTTTATATTTGCTCTTGCAAAAGTGCTTATTATATCATTGACTGGAAGATCCACTCCAAATCATAGTCCTCAATTGAGTATTCTGGAGAGATCTTCAAGTTGATAATAGTTATTAAAGGTGACGAGAGGTTTTTTTCATGGTTCGTACTTCGGTGTAATATCCTCTAAGAGTAAACCTATGATTTTTCAAAGCTCTGGTGAGGCTGGAATCTCTTTCCCTCACGATTTGTGAGCGAGATTCGCCGTGTCGATATCTCCAAGGATGCTTGATATTCCTCGTATGTTGACTACTCGAACCTGTCACTCTCAACTCCGTACCAACTTTTGACTATCCGGTTTTGATAGTTCAGTCGGAAGAGAAAGTCAGAGATGTTTTCATATCATTGGTAGGACGAGAGCTATTTTTCTATTGATATCTTTTTCCGCGCGAATTTGATTGATAAGGGTATCAACATTGACTTCTCCTACCTCATTTCCCGAGGCCTGAATTACTTTTGGAGCAATTGGTGGTAATGCCCTAGCAAGATCTCATAACTCTGGCACTTTAGGGAGAGTTAAAGTATCTGCTGTTGCAAGGGCATCAGTTGGAACTCATTTGGTAGCGAGAGAACTTCCTGTATCTAATTTTGTTATTATAGTTGGAGTGGGTATGAAAGAAAGTTCTAAAAGAGATGTTTCAGCTGCTTTTCTATCTTCTACACTAGCTGGTTCCTCTTTTTTTTGTAGGTCAATTCTACTTTTGATCCGAGCATTTGCAAGCTCAAGCACTTGTTTTCATGTGAGTTTTCCAGTCAAAGCAGCATAATTGGTAGACTGATAAACGTCTAATTTTTCTTGAGACATATTTATGTTTTTAGAAAGTAATTACCTTTATTCTACCATTCCTTTTTTTCTTTTGCAAATATCTGAATATTTCCAGAAAATATCATTTTTTGGTATTTCCACATTTCTCTATAAAATACTTTTTATGCAGCAATTCCTCGAAACATACCACCGATATATAGAAAGAGAAGATATCCTTATCCTCGGGGTGAGTGGGGGAGTCGATAGTATGGTACTCCTTGATCTCTTGCTGAGACATCATCAGAAGCAAAATATTATCGTCGCCCATTTTGATCACTCACTTCGGGGGGCTGAGAGTGATGGAGATCGAGACTTTGTAGCCGAGTATTGTCGTGAGAAATGAGTGAGGAGTGAAGTCGAGAAAATCGATATTGGAGCCCTTGCCCAGGATGAGAAAATGAGTGTGGAGGCGACTGCACGGAAGTACCGATACGAATTCTTATTTCGCATGGCTCGGAAGTATCGAGCAAAATATATATTGACCGCACACCATCTCGATGATCGTATCGAGACGGCGGTGTTCAATCTCATCAGGTGATCGAAACTCGGAGGGATTCATGCTTTGAGTCAGTTACAAGTTACAAGTTGAATGTTACAGGATGCAGAGCGAATAGTTAAGCATACTAACGATGTAGGAATGACGACTCAATATGCAATTGACCCTCTTGTTGAAAATTCACGCACCATCCACCATCTACCATCCTCATCACTTCTCCTTCGCCCCCTTCTCCACATCTCGAAATCAGAATTACTCATCTACGCAACAGAAAATAGTATCTCCTACCGAGAGGATTCGACCAACATCAGTCTTGACTATCAGAGAAACTATCTCCGCCACGAAGTCCTCCCGAAATTCGAAACCATTAATCCTGTGTATAGACAGGCGCTCGGAAACTTTATCGAATATACTGAAGAGACCAAGTACTGGATTGATGACGAAATACGGATATTTCTTGCGGGGAAAACCAGCTTCTGAGTCGAGGATTTCGAGAAAAAATCTCCATTTTTTCAGAAAGAAATCATCCGCTACTGCTATGAAGTGGCAAATCTTGGGACTATCGGACTTTCGGAATGAAACATAGAAGAGATGCTCAAATTTATCTTGACAGCACATGGAGGGACGACAAAAACTATAGCAAAACTTCACCTTTCAAAAAATAAACATATAATCACGGTAAGAGTTTTATAACCCTTTTTTTATGCGCTACTCTCTGGGTGTGATAGTTTCACTTCTTTTATTTCTTTCCGCTTGTAGTAGTACTCCTGGAGTAACTCCTATGAACCCGAGTACTCCTTACCCACCAAGTACTTCGATGGTAACCGGAAATCCAGCTATCCATGATGAGGATACGGTGATCCCTGGTTTCAGCGATAGTGGTGGAGTCTTTCCTTCGGAAGATACTGTTGTAGTAAAACCACCTATTTATGAGCCACTGATTCTCGGCACTGGATCACTTCGGACGAAGCTCTATGTTGTCGATGATATTCTCGTGCTTCATACCGCAGATGACGCTCCTCGGGAGGTGGGAAAATGGCGAGATGATTTTCGAGTCGTTGATACTGCCAAAGGGTATTATACAATAGGAAAGAAACTCTATTTCGTCTCAAAGGAAGAGCCTCTCGGGAAATATGAACCCAGAAAAATCAAGCGATATCCCTGTGTCGGAGGGATCGAACTTGATAAGAAATTCTACGTGTATGGGAAAGAGTATACTACTCGAAAACTTCCAGTCAATAAACGATGTGAAGCCATAGGCCTTTCTGACGGTTCAGGCGTCTATATTGCTGAGTATCCCGAGTCCTGAGAACTCCGATATATCAAGTGAATTGACGCTAAAACACTCAAAGAAATCCCTCGAGTTCTTGAAGCATGAGATGATCCTCTCAACTCTATAGTCTCGAGTACAGGAGCTTTAGTATCAAATACGGGTACGGTATATCTCGCAGATGAGAATGGGATCCGCCTCAAGGAAACTTGTACCGCAAGTGGTTGCGAATATTTCAAGGTTGATTTTACCATGGATGAGTACCTTGATGGATATGACTATTCGATCGTGAGACAAGACTCAACCGGAGCCTATACTGTCTATACGACCGATCCGAGAAGATCAGGGATTCAGACAAATAATTTTATCGAACCCTCTTGTCTGGATTTCTGAGATTCTGTCTGTATTAATTTCATCACAAAAGATGGAAAAATCCTCTATACGAACTATATCGCTGGGATCAATCGAAACGAGAAATTACCCATCGGAAAAGACATCGGAGGTCTCTATAAGATTACTCCATATGGGGCTATCTTCTATAATCGCTTTGGAGAGGGAACTTCTTGTGGAGGAGGGGGGAAGAAACTCTTTACCTATATCAACTTTGCCACTCTAGAAACCATTTATGAGGAAAATATAGATACGAAGGTCTGCAATCTGAAGTCTTGATATGAGAACAGCGAGTGTAGTGAAACAAGCTGTGACTGGCAAGATCAGAAGTCCCAGACGTTTTACAGAGTACCGGTCAAAAATGCCACTCCGAATGATAAGCTCAATCTTACCTCGACTGATATCGAATCAGCGTATTTTGAATACTACCGTCGATAAAATAATTCCTTCTTTACTATTATCTTGTATGGATTTATAAAAAATCCTGAACTCAGTTCAGGATTCTTTATTTGATTATAGTTTATTTGTTCAGTGTATCGGAGAAAAATTTACGATCCGATCGATGTGGGCGAGATCTTCCATCTGATTCGATCTGCTCGTGACATCGATGGTAGACAGAGTCTTCACCCCCGCATGCTGAAAGGATCCTCGAGAGGTATTCCCATGTTTTGGATCCCCGATTGATCGATTCGAGTATTTTTTCACAAAGGGCTTCCGCTTCTATAGCAGTGTTTTTACTGATCCCTACATATTCCTTCAGAGCATCGATAGCTTCTTGTTCGAGGACATTCCAAACTCGAGAATATCCGCTGAACCATCCCTTTACGAGATTAGTCTGAGTGAATTGGATGATGGCCACGTCCAGTCCAGTATATTCTGGATTTTGGAGGTAATCCGCGAGGTCACGAAGGTAGGCATATGGATTGTAGTTGACCAGTTTCGGAGCGAGTTTTCGAACTTTGTTGGTTACGCCAGAGAGTTCGAGGTAGAGTTCACGCATAGCATCTGCGAACTGCGGATTATGAGGGATAGATCGTCTTCCGGTGTCGAGTTTTTTACGAATACCAGAAATCATACTTTGGAGGTGTACCGGATTCAGAGGATCTTTTTCATATTCAATTCCTACAAAATCGAGCACCGGAGGAAGTCCTACCAGGAGTTTATCTGTAGGACTGACGGCTTTTCTTATAGCTTCGATCAATTCTGTATGTGGGAGGGAACTAGTTTCTGACATAGAGTACACAAGATAAAATCCATACTTTATTCTATCATAATCCAATAGTGCGAGAAATGCAAATTTTATGACGAAGAAATTGCTAAGAATTTTTTCCTCATGGTATGGGGATAGGTCAACTTTGAATACTACCTATAATAGCTTTGATAAGAAGATTTCTTTCCTCGATATCCCCTATATCATCAAAAACACTCAGTCTGAATTTTTCTCATGAGAGGGATTCTCCTATGATATGCGCTTCTGGGTTTATATACTCGAGAGATATAGCTTTGAGTCCATGTTTTTTAGGATTATATATGATATCTATGAGCAGAAGAATATTAGTGGTAAGAGTAATCATTCATTCAGGAGTTCGTATAATTTGTAGTCAATAACGTGAAAGTAAGTACTTGTTTTCCATGGATCGTATTCGTACTTTTGTTCCTCCTTCCACCATGGAGATATCGTAGTCGATAATGATATCTCACTTCGTTTCTACCGTAAAGGAGGAAGGTTCAACTCTAGGTTTTACGACAGAATCGCGAGGGAGCTTGGTCCTAAACTCAGCTATTATTATTGCTTTTTGTCTCAGCTCACGCGATACTATAGGAAGTCGCACTTCGGGAGGTGAATCCTCTCTATTTTTTTCTAAATTATTTTCCATACCCGTATCTTATCTTATTTTTTCCATTCTGTCACTTTTTCACTTGCATTTTCACGATTTTTTTTATAATACACGAGCTTCTGTTCATATTTCCTCGTATTGTTACCGAACTTCCCGAACGGTAATCGTATCTATCAACTATTATTATGGCTCCAAAAAAACCAACCAGAGTGGTGAAACTCCAGCTCAAGGCAGGTCAGGCTAACCCTGCACCTCCAGTCGGTACGGCTCTCGGGCCTACCGGTATCCAAATTGCTGACTTCTGTAAGCAGTTCAACGACAAAACCAAAGATCAGATGGGGAAGATCCTTCCGACGGTTATCAATATCTACGAAGACCGAACCTTCGACTTCTATACGAAGCAACCTCCGATGACGTGGTGGATCAAGGATGCACTCAAGCTCGCTTCCGGATCGAAGGAGTCTCACAAAGTCAAGGTCGGACACCTCACGATGGATCAGATGCGAGTCATCGCTGAGGGGAAAATGCCCGATCTCAATGCCAATGATATCGACGCCGCAATCACTATCGTCGCGGGTTCTGCTCGATCGATGGGGATTACGACGGATTTGAAGAAATAATAGAGTTATCAAGTAGAAGGTGATAAAGTTCTCAAGTTTTTACTTGAAGACTTTTTACTTGAAAACTTGATACTTTCTTTGGCGATATCGTCTAGTGGCTAGGACACGGGATTCTCATTCCCGGAACCGGAGTTCAATTCTCCGTATCGCTACCAGCAAAAAATTCAAAAAATCTCTCACGAAATGTGGGAGATTTTGTTGAAGTGCTCCAATTAGTACTTTCTATCTTCAGGAAAGGTATTTTCTGATATATATTCTGAGTTTTCTTCTCTGAGTTTTCATTTCCAACGATCAATGATAGTACTATCGATTCCAAGCCTGATTCATAAAAGAACACATTCTCATAGTCTATCACTTTGAAACATTTTATTGTTTCCACAATCATCTTCTTTTTCTCCAGCATCGAAACTAAGCATTTTTTCATAAAATTTTTCTCCATACTTTGTCAGTAGTTGCCTCATGAAATTGATAAGAAGTTGTATATTTTGTAAAAAGCCAACACTCTCACTTCACTCGAGTATGGTATCCATCTTTGCTTCTAGATCTTCTTTTTCTCATTTTCAGTTTTCTTCATCTCGCCAATTCCATAGCATATGGTAATCTACTTCTCTTGCTAGCCAATGAATATCCGTATGTTTAAATCAATCAATCGAACTTGTTATTCAAGATACTAGATCCCTGTTTGATTCAATTACACTAATAGATAGTGATTTTCCTGTAGGAAGAAGAAATTTCGCAGAAGGTACCCCTGGAGCTACATAATTATTTAGCATAGATGCAAAGTTAAGAATTATAAGTTAGTATACAATTTCTGAGAGATTTTTTGTATTTCGCACTAAATAAGCTCTCCTCACAATGTAACTTTCACCTTTCAAATCGTCATAAATCTAATTCTCTCTATTCATACCGGAAGTGTATTTGCAATTTCAATTTTCATTCTTCCGATAGCTACTCCAGCAGCTCTTTCTAGTTCTCTAAGTTTATCTAATTTCGGTCTGTGACTATTTTTTGGTCAAACTATTCATTTTCTATCAGCTTCTAACAATGCTAGTCATAAGAGTGTATGACGGGAATCATCCAAATGGGCATATAACGATGGCCTTTCTATCATGTCCTGAAGTTGTAACTCGATAGTTCAACCTTTTGCTTCTAACATATCATTAACTCGTGTTCTTGTTGTTGCTTCTTTTATTGTCCCCATCCCTCCAGATTTCCTGATTTTGGATTGTATGTGTGGTTGGTTAAGTCTTTGTTGATTCATATTTGAAAGAATTAATATATATTTATTATAAATTATTATTATAAAAGTCAAATTATTTTTAATAAAGATTTAAGAAATAATCTAGTAACTTTTTGAATTTTCCCCTCCAACCGGCTATCAGTAAAAAAATTAACCCTCTCCGAAAAGAGAGGGATTATTTTCGCAGATATCGCTTTTCCTATATAATAGAAGGAATTACCCCTAAATAATTATACAGTATGTACTACCTTCTCTTCAAGTACCTCCTCACTGCTGGTATGGTGGTCTTCATCTCCGAAGTCGCGAAGCGATATGATCGAGTCGGAGCGCTTATCGCCTCACTACCTCTTGTCACCATCCTCGTGATGATCTGGATGTACGTAGAGAAGACGCCACTCGAGAAGATATCGAATCATGCGTACTATACCTTCTGGTACGTGCTTCCGACGCTCCCGATGTTTTACTTATTCCCGACGCTCCTCACAAAACTCGGGTTCACCTGGGCCCTTATAGCTTCCGCCTTGCTTACGATTATTCTTTTTCTCTCCTTGGCAATTGTTATGAGGAAATTCGGAGTGAATCTGTTATAGAGCCCTATTCTATAAGATTATAAAATAAAAAATTACTTGAAATTAAATGAAAAAGTCTACTATGAGATTTATATAACTCATCAAACAATGGAAAAACCAGACTGAGGTCCACATCTTTCTAGTGTTTATCATGCCATAGATATTCGATACTGACATAATCCAGATCTTGCTCGGCAGCTTCGTTTACAAGCTTTTGATAGGATTCTTGGTTGTAGATGAGTAAAAGATGATATCGTTTCTTGAAATCCAAATTCGGAGCCAGATCAAGATGGTTTTTTTATTGGAGGCTAGTTTTTCTTATACCAAAATCAAACCTCTCAGGGTCCTGAGAGGTTTTTTTACTTATGATTCAGATACGGGTATCAGTTTTTTAAAAAAACCAATGAAGTCATCAGACTCACTGGTTTTTATGATTTTACACCGGCTTGACTATTATGCTATGCATAGTATTTAGTTCTACGCTTTATGAACTCATCCCTCAGACTTGTGTACGGCGATGAAGTAGATATATATACCAAATACCGCTTTTGCGAGAAGATCCGCTATCGTATATCCGACTTGTACTGCAACATCAGCATCCCCACCGCTAAATCCGATAAGAGGAAGGATATAGACTATAGGATAGAAACACCAAGTAGCGAGGATGATCCATCGTGCTGTCACTATGAGGCCTTTTACTCCTACCGGCTGAGACTTGATAGAATCACTGAGTCCGACGAAGAGCTGAAACACAAGATAGACAAATGGTATCATACTAAGAACCCACCACAGAAGCTTCGTAGACATATCAGTAGAAGTTTCTCCAGGATACCCGAGGATGACCATGATCGCTGCCATGAGTCCGAACCAAAGTGCTTTTGAATATGTTTCCTTCTTCGATAGGCTCATCACGAGTAGGAGTTCTACGAGAAGAAGAGGTACAGTGAGAAGCCAGTCTACATATCGATATGCATGATTGAAAGCATGTCCTGTCGATGCGATGACTCCATTTACCACCGAATAGGATGCATCCCAGCTATTGAAAATACGGAAATAGTGATATGTCGCTATCGCCGTCACGAGTCCAGAGATAGTGAGCGCGGTACGATACTGTGGAGCGACTTGAGATCGCTCGAGCCAGAGGAAGAGAGTCGCTGCACCCATACCCGCTAAGGCAAATGAGAAGGCATTGTATACCAAGTCGAATTGCGCTACTGTGATGTCCATAGGAAAGAAAAGGATAAAGAATAAAACAATATAATATTAATGAATATATTTTTTTACTCAAGTTTTTATATACACTTTTCCTTTACAATAGTATTTTTCTAGCCTTACGTGCGAAAAATTGCAGTATATTTTTGCTTTTTTAAAAAATCGATATACTTCATAAGAACTGATCATTTCTCTTAGAAACTGTAGGATTCTATCGTTTTATTTGAGATGAGTTTTATAAGCTTTTTATAAGTATAATGAGAAAAAATAAGCTGCAAATATGAGAAAAAAATATTTCAAAATATGATTATATATTTTGTGGCATGGGTGCTTCTACTTCACTCTTGATCTTAGAACTCTTTCGAAATGGCCTTCTGACGAGTAAAAAAGTACTGCTTATAGATAAAGAGGAGAAAAATAGAAAAGATAAAACTTTTTGTTTTTGGTCGTATGCAGATGAGCCTATTTCCCTCCATCTGAAAGATCTCATCACAAAGTCATGGGATAAGCTTGAGCTCTGTACTCAAGAACCCATAAATCTCTCACCCCTCTCATACCATCATATCGATAGTAGTGATCTCTATCATAAGATCGAAGAACTTATAAAGATTCATAGATGGGATATACTCATACATCCTATAACTCATATTTCTAGAAATGATGAAGGGATTTTTGTAGAACTAAATGATATAAAAGTGAGAGGAGATAGAGTCTTTGATTCACGTACTCCCTCATACGAGGCGCTAAAAACTGGAACACCGCATATCCTCCAGAGTTTCGTAGGCTGGATGATCGAGACCGATGGTGATATCATAGATCCTGAGGTTTTTCGATTTATGGATTTTGATATAGAACAACAAGGATGTACACAGTTTGTTTATGTACTCCCTTTTTCTCCTACGAGAGCCTTAGTAGAAGTGACACGTTTTGGTGAACTCGCTATCGAGACTCGAGAAGCAGAAATAATCTTAAAAAAATATATCCAGAAATCGTACGGAGCATTCAGGCGAATCGATATCGAAATAGGATGTATCCCCATGACTCAGAGGAGGATCCAAAACGAAAGCATACAAGGCGTCATAAATATCGGGGCAAGAAACTATAATATCAAGGCAAGTACGGGGTATGCCTTCAAGAATATGTATCGTCAGGCTTTCGACATTGCTCTAGCTCTCAAGAAAAGTGAAACTATGGATATACCGAGTAGAGAGTATAGAGCGATTCTACAAAGTCGTTTCACATGGTATGATTCTCTCCTTTTAGATATCCTAAAAAATACTCCAGAGTATGGCAAGTCTATCTTTATGACATTGCTCCAAAAAATAGATATCCAGAAAACACTCAAATTCCTGGATGAGAAAACAAATATACGCGAAGAAATATCTATTTTTTACCAGTTACCTTGGAAACCATTTCTCTGAGTTCTCTCTAAAAAAATTATGAGCTCTCCATGGTTTCGACCGTCAGTACTGATACTTATAACTCTGTTTTTCATACTTCTTGGACAGTATACCTCTTTCCAGACTGAGATAGGATTCATATTATTTGCTCTCGGGATGATCACGGTAGGTATACCACATGGGGCGGTCGATCATTTACTCGGAGCGGGTTTATGGAATCAGAGAAAAGCACCGATATTTATCTTGAGATATCTTCTCCTTGCTCTAATGATGGGAATACTATGGCTCTGGATACCACAAATAGCACTTATCGTATTCCTACTCTATTCTATGTGGCATTTTGGAGAAGCAGATGGAAAGAGTTGGGATTTCGACTGTATGACTTCACTCCTTTGGGGTATCTCTGTGCTCGTATATATCCTCGGGACACACTTCGATGAGACGAATACCATTCTCACTTCTATTGGCAGTCTTCCACTCCTATTTGCTATTCCAGTTTGGTTTTTGACCCCTTGGCTCCTCTGGGCGATATATAGGAAACAGTTCTCACTGTTTCTTACTATAATCTTTCTCATACTCTCGAGTCAAATTCCTCTATTATTCGCATTTGGCATATACTTTATCGGACAACATAGCCTCACAGGCTGGAAACACCTAAAAATATACCTTCATACAGAGAGTAAAGATATTTGGTTACAGTCGCTTCCATTTCATGTAGGTGCTTGGATTATATGAGGATTATTTTATTTTTTTTGGCCTCTTACGAATTATAGCGATGCCTACTCACAGTGGGGATTATTTTTTATTTTTATAGCCTGCTTGAGTTTTCCTCATGTTATCACGATGCACAGGATGTATAGGAGGATAAAAATCTAGAATGATTTTTATCTCGTTCACTCTGCTACAAATTCTAATAAATAATCCATCTTAGGTGAACCTAGAGGTCAGATGATTTTTTTGCACTCTATGATTTCATCAAACGAGTAAGTCATACTCACTCTACTATAAAGTTCCGTATTGCATGGATCATAATTTGCCCCTTTGTAGGTTTTATTTTTCTTTTGAAGATAACAGATGGATTCTTCTCTATCTCTCTGGCAGTCCATGCGTACATATCGCTTGCTGTGAGGACTGGTACCCTGAAGGCAAGAGGGAGATCATAGAGTCATGCCTGTGCTTTGCGGAGATACGCATAATAGTTTTTCAGGTGGAGATCTATAAATGGAGATAAATATTCATCTTGAATAATCAGTCAACTATGGCGTATGCCGCCGATATCATAAAGATACTTTCTTCCGAGTTCATTGTCTTCAGCGACATCGCGTATGAAATTTATACACTGCATAGAGTATGCGAGCATTTTTGCAGCATAGAGGCTATCGGGATCATCTATAGAAAATATAGCACACATCATATATCATACTACGGCAGCACTCCCATACATATATTTCTCTAGCGCTTCTCCATCAGTCATAGATACGACCGATAGATCTGACTCCATCGCCTGTAAGAAAGACTCTACCCACTCTTTCCTGAAATCATACTTCTTATATACATCGACGAATCAAGCAATGATAGGATCATGAGATCGCGTATCTGGATGATCGAGGGCCGAGAGTGAATTATTACGAAATCGATAAAATGCTTCTCTATCCTGAGGCAGAGTATCCACATAGTCATCAGCTGTTCTTACAAATGCGTAGAGATCATGTATATCTGATCGAATATACTTCGGGAAAAATAGAGTACTATAATAAAAGGTTTTTGAAGATTTTTTGAAGAGAGATTGTTGTAGGGCACCCATAGTAGATGTATTAGTCTGCTAAAATTTTATCTTTTACGAGTTTCGATGAGATAAGTACCATCGGCATACCCGTTCCAGGCGTTGTATAGTGTCCAGTGAAATAGAGTCAAGAAACTTTCGGATGTTTATTCTTGGGTCTGAGTGTCAGTGTCTGCCTAAAAGTATGGGCAAGACCCAGAGCATTGCCTCCAAAGGCAAAATAATCCTTCGAAAAATCATCTCCGGTGTATATCCTCCGCATATCTATACATCATGCAAGATCTTCTCAGATGGCTCGAGAAAGTCCAGAGATAATCTTATCTGCATACTTGTTTTTCTCTCACTCACTCAGCTTGAGTCATGTAGCAGTAGGCACAAAAATAAATACTGCTTCACATCAAGCTGGAGCAACTGAAGTATCAGTCTTACTCACGCAAGATACATAGTATGAGGGAGTCTCACAAAGAGTTTTATCCTTATATATAGAATCAAAATGATTATCCCAATCAGGATCAAAGAATAACGTATGATGCTGCAATGCTGGGATTTTCTTATGTATCCCGAGATACAGTATAAATCCACTCGGTGAAAGCGTCATAGAATCCCACTGTTTCTGCGTATACTGTCTATATTTTGGATCTATGAGTACCTGGTCTGCATAGTGATAGTCGCCACTTGATACCACGATACTTCAGAGTATTTCTCATGATTCGAGCTCTATTCATAGAGCTCTCCCATCTTCTATCATTATTTTCTTCACTTCTCTATTCGTATGCATCTCTACTCAGAGCTCCTCTGCGAGAGATACGAATGCTTGAACTAGAGAATATATTCAGCCTTTTGGGAAGTATACCCCATCATTGAAGTCACAGTGGTTGATGAGTGAGTAGAGTGCGGGTGTATTTTTCGGACTTCAGCCAAGAAAAACAGAGGTATAGAGGAGAATTTTCTGGAGTTTCGGTGATGAGAAATATTTTCTTACATATGACTCATAGCTTATGAAATTTTTGAATTTTGCTATAAATCGGAGACCCTTCAGTGAAAATAAATCACTGAATGAATCATAATTCTTCTGGATCAAAGATCCTATTGCTACTTCATACTCCTCTTTTGCGATAGATATATATTCTAATAGTCTTTCTCATGCTCATGGCTCTAGAATCTCAAAAAGCTCTATATTATCTTCGAGTTTCGTCGATATATCTACAAAATCCTGATCAGAGAAAAATATCCGATATGCTGGATGAAGCTTTTCGCTCGTATAGTAGTCAGATGTTTTCTTTCAAAAATATGAAAAAAATTCTTCAAATATCTCAGGCATAAGATACCATGAAGGTCACATATCGAAGGTATATGATGCTTCTTGGAAGAGGCCAGATCGTCATCAGAGTTGATTATTTTTCTCATATAGCTGCACCTTATAGCCTGCCTTCGCAAGATAACAAGCGATAGCCAGTCCACTTATGCCAGATCATATCACAAGTGCTGTCTTCATATTTATGAATAAATTCTTAAACTCGGAAGGTATACTTTAGTACAAATCAGAAATCCAGAATAACAGTATCAATTCTCTCAGGAAAATCAAATGTAAACTTTGTTTTGTGACTTTTAAAAATACCTACAAGTTTTTATTTCAATACTTTTTTCTATAAAAAAACTGTCACTCATAGAATCAAGAAATAAGAGTATCAAGAAACTACACATTGCCTATTTCCTATACCAGAACCGACACTCCTCATTTCCATTGAGGAGTTTTTTATTGGCGAGGTGGTGATCCTTCAGAAGTTCATAGGAGGTGATAAAACCACCACCATTTTCTGCGATTTCTGAAATAAGTTTCATATATATTTCCTCAAGATGGTCTCCTCCCATTCGTTTTCCGTACGGAGGATTGGTGACGATGGTAGATTTCGTATTTGAAAGGCTTGCCGTTGAGAGAAAATCCCGAGCTTCAAATGTGATATCACCGAGGACTCCAGCTCGCCTCGCATTCTCTCGAGCGATATCGAGCATCCCAGTATCGATATCCGAAGCGAAGAGCGTATAGTCTCCACTGGGGTATTGTTTTGCTTTCGCATCGAGTTTGGATTCTCGAAGGAGCGCGATACTGTAGAAGGGGAGGTCTTCGATGCGGAAGGTCCGCTCGAGTCCTGGAGCGATATTACGTGCCATCATCGCGGCCTCGATCGGGATGGTCCCACTCCCGGCGAAGGGGTCAAGGAGGGATTCACGATACCTCCACCCTGAGAAGGCGACGAGGGCCGCGGCGAGATTTTCCTTGATAGGAGCTTCTCCAGCTTCTCGTCGGTACCCTCGTTTATGGAGGGCTTCTCCAGTGATATCGAGGAGGACTTGGACGGTATCATCGATGACGAGGACGAGGACATGGATCTCAGCCTCAGATTTTCCATTGTCTCTTGAGAGCTTTCCCTGTATCGCTCGCTCCGTGACGGACTGGAGAGCTGGAGTACTCGAGAGGACAGAACGAGTACTCGAAGCATCGACGATATACCGGAGCTCGGAGCCGAGAAATCTCTGCCAATCAAGAGCATAGACCTTTCGAAATAAATCATCAAAATCCACTATTTTCTCTTCCAGAAGATTGAGATAGACGCGATTGGCAAATCGACTCCAAATCAGGAGTTCATACATATTTTTCTCGCTTCCAGATGCCGAAACCATTCGATCTCTACCAGAGAGTTCGGTGAGTCAGAGTCGTTCGGTTTCTCGTCGGACGAGGGATTCGAGTCATGACTGGCAGGTGAGGGTAAAACGCATAGAAGTAGGAAGGTTGGGAGATTAGGAAGGTTGGTTAAGCTGGGATGTTGGGAAGAGGGAGCTGGTAAGCTGGGATGCTGGGAGGGGAGGGAAGGCTAGTTTGCAAGTTGGCTGGTTAGCTGGTTCTGTCATTCCCGTGAAAACGGGAATCCAGTCGATGCTATAATTTGAATGTTGATTGGCTAGTTTACTGGGATGCTGGGAAGGAAAAAGCTGATGAGCTGATTTGCAGCTTAGGAAGAATGGGAAGACGGGATCTTTTCTGAAATGGAAAGTCGAGGTTTTTTCGAACTTTTTGTTTGCGTAGTATCCTCCTTCCAAAGGGAAAGTCAAGGGAAATCGACCGATATTCTATATTACGAATATTCTATAGATTACTACAAGCTGATTTTCTGTTTTTTCTCTGGCTATTGTGCTAAAATTGACTCAAGAACAAAAATAAATTTTTATGAAAGGAGTCGTCCGTCGCTGCATCTCGCTCACCATTATTGTCGCAGTATTTTGTATGGATGTGACACTTCCTTTGGAGTCAGCTTTTGCGTATGAGCACTCCCTCGATGAGCTTCCGAGTACCGAGATGGAAACCTACTCGAGTGTGGAATCGATCGATGATACGGTCCTGGATCAGCTTCCCTCTATCCAGGAGGAGAAGCGCGAATCATCGCTTATTTTCGGATACCTCCAGAAATCGAAAAAAGTCCACCTCGAAAAATCAGGGAGACTTGTGATGAGTAGTGGTTCCCTTGCGAAGAATAATCTCTCGGTCGAATTCCCAGCGGGAGTGGAAATACAGTCAGCGAGTGGGGATGTAATTGATCCATCACTACTTGCGGTTCGAGACCTTTCTGATGAAGAAAAAATATCTGCTAAGCGCTCTATGAAGGTCTATCAGAGTGAACGGACTCGACAGGGGAAGCGTATCACTCCGAAAAAATTCTCCTGGCTCGATATGATTGCCGATGTACTCCGTCCGAGCGAAGTATTTGCGGGTGAAGCTATCAAATTTACGCCAGATGAATCAAAAAATTTCGAGTTCGGGATTCCTGGCGAGCATCTCCTCTTCTCGAAGCCCGTCAAGGTGACAATGGATGCTGATTTTCGAGATGGAACCTTTCTCGATATCTTAGTCAAACATACCGGAGATGCTGATTACTCTACTATGGGTCTCAGCACAGATGCCAATTCACACTGTAATAGCGATGGAACGACTGATGCGCCTTCGGCGATAGCAACCGTCAAGGGGGGAAAAATTACTTTCTATACCTGTGGAGCTTCAAGCTATACGATGAATACGACGGGTGGAGTTGCGGGTTCCAATGATCTCAAGCTCATCATCGGAGATTGCGGACAATTCCAGCTCTATTACAACGGAGCTGCCAATATTTATCAGGGGGATCCTCCAGCAAGTGGATGTACTACGAACCTTGGTACTTGGATTAATATGCGTATTGGAGCAACGACATACTGAGCTGCTACCTACACTACTACTTCTACGGCATGGTCTACCAATACAACCGTGGGAAGCCAAATTGGAAATACCTATACTGGGATTACGACCCTTACTCGAGTCGTTGGATGATTGACCTATACCGGTATACTCAACTGGAAATACACCGCTCCGAATAAATACTTTACGATTGACTGGTCAGTTAGTATTCCTGTGACTAATACCAATAATGTGCGATTCTATATAGGAAATGATACTACTATTGGTGGAGCGGACGCAAATGATGTCTGATACTCAGGATCGGCACCATCACAAACGGTATGAGTATTCGATAGCGTTCTCAATCAACTCTCTGCTATCCGCTATCTTTCTGGAGCGATGTGGACAGCGGCCGAAGCTGGTCCATATGCGACTGTTGCCTCGAGAATTACTGGAGGAACTGATTTTGCGAATACAATTCAGGCGACTTCATGAGATCTTGGTTTTTGAGTGAATTGGAATTTCGGAACGGGTGCCGGAACTCGTACTGGCTCTCTTGAATGGCGCATGCTTCCGTATGTAGCCGCGAATGTTCCAGATCCAATACCCGGAATCGGTTCTCCAAGCTCACTCCCGATGCAGGTCGGAGTCGATTCCTCACTTCCGATTACTGTCACCAATGCGGGAAATGCGAGTTCTACAGGAACCCATACCATTGTTTTTTCATATTCTGGCACTCTGATGACGGGACCACTCACTCCATTTACCTCAAATAGTTGGTCGTGTGGTGCCGCTTCCGGAGCGACGGTTACTTGTACGAAGTCGATGACACTTGCCTCCCTTGCCAGTGATACATTTAATATTATCGTCCAACCCAAACCAGCCGCTTCAGGACTCACGACCAGGTTTGATGTCGCACTCACCAATGCTTCCGATTCCGACAATACCAATAATACCGCCTTCTCGACCTTCACGGTTGCGGTTTCTGCCCCTCCGGCGGATACGACTCCTCCCGTGATTTCGAGTATTTCTCCACTCACAGGATCACTACTTCCTACTGGAAACACGGTGACCCTCTCATTCAATTACTCCGATACTGGAAGCGCGATCAATCAGACCACCGCGACGGGAACCCTTGCAAAGTGGAGTACGGGTTCTTCAACCTGGATTACTCAGACTGGAGTTCTGACGGCGACAACTATCAATTCGGGTTCTGCCATCTATACTTCCTCAGGGAGAGCCTTTGGAAAGTACAAATTCGACGTCACGGTCAAGGATAATCAGGGAAATACTCGAACCGGGTCTACCACTTTTTACCTGGATCAGCTCGACTGGAATGTCTCGACCTCATCTCTCGATATTGGAGATGTGATGACGAATGTCACGAAGTTCTCAACCGGAGAGATAGTCGTCACGGTCAATACGGTCGGAGTAGGATTCACGGTCACGATGAATGACAATACGGTACTCACATACTCGGGAGAGACAATATCGGATTGGGATGGGACGAAGGGGTATGGATATGAGAAATTCAATGGCGTTGCCTACACTGGGACCATCTCGACGATCAATACTTTTCAAAATATTCAAACACAAGCCGCCTCTGTGAACACCACTGGAGATCGGACGACCTACACCTATCGACTCAAGATCTGAACCCTCGTCCAGTCGCTTCAGTCTGCAGGACAGTACGCGAGTGACCTCACGTTTCGCATCGTTGTAGATTATTAGAATACAAAAAGTATATTTGACAAACTAAAGATCTTGCTATACTTGTTATCTATGAACGATACCAGCAATATACCATCTCATTCAGAACAACCAGAATCCTTAAGTAGGAGAAATTTATTTGTGGCAACAGTTATGGCTGGTATTTTTCTCGTTCCGGAAAGGATACAAAATATTTTTGAAAAACCACAAGAGAATTATAAAACAATCGAACTTTCTAAGTCGCATACGTCTCATAAACTGCTTGATGGCGAATTTCAAAAACTGTTTCACTCGCTCTATATTGATGAAAGTCCACGGAACTGGTCAAACATGGCTGCTTGAGGAAAGGTCAAAGATATAATCACTCCAAGCTGAGAAACATATACCGTTACGATTCTCAGACCGAGTACTCAACAGAAGCTATCGGCTGCTATTATTATAGAGGGACCTGGTTTCGAATATCGATATTATGAAACTGGAGAGCTAAAATATAAGTGAGATATTAACGTCACTATGGTGAAGAAACGAATCGATGAAGTATGGAAAGCCTTCCAGGCAACATCATTCTCTAAAATATAGGAGGGGAGTTATCAGATATTTCGATCGGTAAATATTTTCTGCAGTTTTTTGATGTTATATCATTCTCTTGGAGTTTTGTATATGGTCAAATCGTAGGCTTCTAGAGATTTTTTTATGAATCTAATACTATCGAGGGTCTACGAATCAGACTATTTTAGGGTCTTCCCCAGTTACGGGTTAGTTTTTCGGAGTAATTTTAAGATTTCTTTGTAGATATCTTTTCAGTTTATACGACAATTATATCTAAATTCA
>JAYVJC010000041.1:0-2906 GCA_043769645.1 Candidatus Altimarinota bacterium | reverse complement strand
TGAGATCGATAATATTCGTATTGTAGAGAAGTCTCGCTTCAGTCGAATTGTTGATGAGTGTTTTTTCATCTGGAGTGAGCTCTCGAGTAAGGCTTTCTATAGCCACTTTGACCGCGAGTTCATTGATCTTGTAGTTTTTGAGAAAGGTAAGCGTCTGGAGCTTCCAAGCACTAAAGGCCGTATCACTTCCCTGTATACTCGACCTATAGCCACTGTAGAGGCCAAGCCAGGTATTATTGATTTCAAGACTGAGGGATCCTGAGATGACATTATTCTGGAGCATATAGATCATATCATCGACGTGTTTTCTGATAAGAGCATATGCTTTTTCGATAGTTTGGATATCAGCTTGAGCAGAGTCAGGAGTAATCGATTTTAGTTTTTTCGCCTTGAGATCACCGAGCATTGCCATAGCATCCCCCCATGAATTATCACTTTCTACCTTCAAAGAACCGACACGTGCTCCGAGCTGCGCTTCGAAATTATTATTGGTGTTTTCGAATACCGTCGAAAGACCGAGAATCTGATCTGATTGATAGAGGATTTGATCGAGATTCTTCACAGCATCAGCAAGGTAGAGTTTATAGTTGGTATCGAGGTTATCAAGGGTTTTCTGATCTGAGTTGACGAGCGTATCGAGGGCGAGAGGATTTTTTGCGATGATGGTATCATAGGTTCGCTTTGCTTGCTCGTAGGCAATATCGGTATCTTCGATGGCTTTATCAAGGGTGAGAGAAGTAGCGTCTACATTTTTATCCTGGATAACGAGACTATTTTCCGCCTGAGCGAGACGTATGTCATAAGAGTTTATAGTATCTTTGAGAGAGATAATACGCGCTCATCTTTTGATTTTTTGTCCTTCCTTTCCGGTGATACTGGTGACTTCCCCAGCTGATTCGGCAGTGAGGGTGAGTGACGATCCAGCCGTCAGTCGAGCTGATTTTTCCACGGTATAGGACTCTATATTTTTCCCGATAGATTTCGTCTCGATAATAAACGGAATCTTTAGCACCGGTGCTACCGAAACAGTCTTGGTTCAAGCACAACTAGAAAAACCTATGAGGAGCATACCGAGCAGGAGTGTACGAATATATTTCATAAATAATGGTTAGAGAAAATTGTTGATGAGGTGCTTTACTTAGTGTTTCATTTCTTCTTGCATATACTTCATCATAGCAGGAAGATTGTCTGATTTGATCAGTCAGATGGCGATATCATGTTTCGTAATCACCATGAGAGAATCTCACTCCTTGATGCTAAGGAGTTCGCGAACGTCTTTCGGTATAACTATCTGCCCCTTCGCTCATACAGTAACTGTTGAAAACATTCTCATAGTCGGGTCGAGGCATTTCTCTTTGGTACCCATAAGTTGGAAAAGTTAGTTTTTTCATACCTATCATACTGATATTTTGAGAAAAGCAATAGTTACCATGAGAATTATTCTTGATAAAGGAAAATTATACATATAATAAGTGATGGGTATATTTACACTTTTGAATTTTTACTAACAAGCACTCTATATGATTACTTTCCTGAAAAGATTCGGTCTACTTATCGCGACTAATATAGCAGTAATGATACTGCTTTCCGTGGTATTATTTTTCATAGAAAAATTCTATCCTGGTATTACTACACGTTCAGGTGGGATAGTCGGGACTCTGATTATTGCTCTCGTCATTGGATTTGGCGGTGCATTTATCTCACTCTTTATTTCCAAGTGGAGTGCGAAGCGAGCGTATGATACAGTGCTTATCGATAAAGATAAACTCCATACCTATGATGCGAAAGTCCAGGTCGTCTTTCAAACCGTTTCCCGTATCGCCATGGATCGAGGTATTGATATGCCTGAAGTGGGGATATATGAAAGCGTAGACCCCAATGCATTTGCGACCGGAGCAACGAAAAATAGCTCTCTTGTCGCTGTATCCTCGGGACTCCTCGATAGTATGAGTACCGCTGAAATCGAAGGCGTCGTCGGACATGAGATGGCACATATTCTCAATGGTGATATGGTCACGATGACCCTTCTTCAGGGAGTGATGAATACCTTTGTGTTCTTTCTCGCTCGGGTGATTGGGAATTTTATCGATAGTGCTGTTCTCAAAAATGAAAATGCACGGTGAGCAGGATATTATATTACGGTTATAGTGCTAGAAATCGTACTTTGACTTTTTGCTGGTATGATCGTCAATGCCTTCTCTCGCCACCGAGAGTATCGTGCCGATGAGGGATGAGCCGGTTTCGTAGGTAAATCAAAGATGATTGCTGGACTTCGTAAACTGAAAACTCTCATCAATATTACCAATCAAGTTCCCCAGACCAAACTGGCAACTTTTCACATTTCCGCGAAGGAATGAATGCTTCTCTTCGCTTCTCATCCTCCTCTTGAGGACCGTATCCGAGCTCTGGAAGAGAACTATTGACTGCCGTAGGGAGTTTTATATAGTACGAGAAAATAATAAAATGTCTTGACATACGGTCATAGGCCATTATTATCTATGATAATTTTTATTTTATTTTATGGAAATGTATATAAGCCCGATTGAGTCAGGACATAATTCAATATCTACTTGGGCTAATTTTTTCGGATTTGCTTGAGATGCTCGTATTTTATGATCTATTATTGTTGAATCCGTTGAGCATCTAATACAGCAATGATACAATTTAAAATCTCAAATTACTATAGGAGAAGAATGAGACTACTCAACCGTTAATGTAGAAAATATTGAAAATGAAGCAATTTCTATGAGCGAATTATTGATACTCAGGGTTCAAGCCTCATTGCGAGTATTGCATAAAAGATGAAGTACCATTGCTTTCGATGATTTTTTCTGACAATTTCAAATGCAATTATCTCAAGATGAAAAGCTAGATTTTTGGAATGGATTGTATCAGGATTTTGATTG
>JAYVJC010000040.1:0-7991 GCA_043769645.1 Candidatus Altimarinota bacterium | reverse complement strand
CCAGTAATTGCTAAATTCTTACAATTCTTACAAGAAGTCGTTGTCAATGGACTCTCCGATGTTCATATTACGACAGATGACTATCCATTTATCCGTACCCCAGATCGAAAGGTTTCTCCAGTAACTTCTTATGGACGTATCTCATATGAAGAACTCGCAGAACTTATTCGATATATGGAACCAAGTATTGATATAGAGTCACTGGTAAAACTCAGAACGGGAAATCATTTTATATTCGAGTATGATGGAACTCGTTTTCGAACCAATATTTCTCGAAATCAAGAGGGTCTGGCTATCGCGATGCGAACGATCAAGAAAAAAACTCCGACAGCCGAAGATATAGGACTCAAATGAGTGATGCTTGATCTTCTCCAAAAGGATCGCTGACTCTTTCTTATAACCTGAGGAACGGGGAGTGGAAAAACAACGACACTTATCGGAATGATCGACTATCTCAATAAAAACTATAACAAACATATCATCACGATCGAAGATCCTATCGAGTACCTCCTCAAGAATGAAAAAAGTCTGATCCACCAGAAGGAAGTTGGGAAGCATGTAGATACCTTTGATCAAGCGATTCGAGATGCGATGCGAGAAGATCCTGATATTCTCATGGTTGGGGAAATGCGTGATATGGAAACGATTGCTGCGGTATTGACCCTTGCAGAGACGGGACATCTCGTCATCTCAACGCTGCATACGAATGATGTCGTCCAGACCTTCGATCGACTCATCTATGCCTTCCCTGCTGCCATGCAATCTCAAGTAAGAGTTCAGCTTGCGATGGTGTTGGTAGCCGTTATTGGACAGATTATTCTCCCTCATGCGGAAGGAAAGAAGAGTGTCGTTGCCCGAGAAATATTTATCAACTCTGATTCCTCACGCAATATCATCATGGATGGAAATATTACTCAGCTCTACTCCTCTATCGAGACCGGAAAACACGAGGGGATGATATCGATGCAAAATGCTCTCAATCAACTCCATGCTACTGGTCAGATCACTCTGAGAACCCTCCTCGATCACATGAAAGACCGCAAGATGTTCGACGAATATCTTGCTAATAATAATCTCGTCTTGAATTAACTGCTCCTACTATTTTTTCTTCCAATACTCGATAGTGAATTCATTTCTCTTATCTATTTTTTCAAGATTAAAATCTCTTTCAAATTCTGGAAAGTAAGCATCAGCTCAATCGATTTCCATATCTATTCGGGAGAGGATAACTTCGTCTATGAGTCCTGCATCGAAGAAGAGAGAATATATTTGGGAACCTCAGCAGATGTATGCGGTATGAGCTGGTAGGCTGGTGAGCTGTTGAGCTGGTAGGCTTTTATTATCGAAGTATTCTAAGAGTTCGGCTTTAGATCGGAGCACAGTAATTCCAGATGACGAGAACTGACCTCGTGTGAGTACGATATTTTCCCTTCCCGGAAGGGGCCGACCGATGGATTCGAATGTTTTCCTCCCCATAATAATCGGAGCGCCGAGGGTTGTCTTTTTGAAATGCTCAAAATCCTCGGGAATATACCAAGGTATTTTTCCATTTTTTCCAATAGCTCGATTCGAGGATATAGCAGCGATGGCGGTGAATTTCATGTATGATAGTATGGAGAAAAATTTACTTTTTCAAAATCTTTTGTATCATCGTTTTTTTCCCCAAATCAATCTTATGAAATGACCACAAGAGAATATTTCTCTGACCCATTCTCCCTTTCTCAAATATCCAGCAATAGGAGCGGTAGTTTGAGCAGTTGCAGTCAGCATTCTCAAAATCCTGTACCCAGAGAAATTTTCAGAAATCTCTTTTTTAGATCAGGCTGGATGAGGCCTATCAATATGAGCAATTCTTTGATTCTCTGTAGCATGACTATGAGATAGCTTCAAAATCTGAAAGAATCGATGAAAGTAATTTCAATAAAAAAAGATGATAATTAATTTTCATAAAACTCTTTTACCGAGGTGAATACGATCCAAATAGTCAGTGCTTTATTCCCACTAGCAAATACTTATTTCTTGTTCAATCCTAACATAGCGACTCCGAAGAGGAGAGCTGCGATTCCGGATGAAACAAAGAATGGGAGTGATTTATCGACCGCATAAAATGTACCTACGAGAAATGGTCCCATAATATTCGCTATACTCACGACGGAAGTATTGTATCCCATAACTTTCCCGACTTCTTTTCCAGACTTGTTCGCGATGAGGGAACTGATCGAAGGCTGGAATGATCCCATTGCGAGTGGAAAAAGAGGGATGATAAAATATAACCAAAAGACATTTCGATTTATAGCGAATAGGAAGAGGCTTACGACCATAAGGGCAAGAGCAATTTGGATCATTTGTTTCTCCACAAAGTATCGACGTACATATTTTACGAGTCCTCCCTGATACACTACCGCGATGAGTCCGACAAGGGAAAGAGTATATCCTATTTGGTCTGCATTGAAATCGAATACATCCTTGTAGAACTGACTCGAACCTGACTGGATACAAGAAAAAGCCAGAGTCCCTCACCAGGAAAGGATGAGAAGAATGATGACTTCCTTCGAGAAGTGAAATAGCGTATGTTCCGTATGCATTTCTTCGACGTGTTTCTGAGGTTCTGGAAGTCGGAAAATGATCATCAAAAAATTGATAGCAATCGCTATACTACAACCGATAATCGCATACTCAATCCCCCATTTCGATGAAAGAAGTCAACCAATCGCAGGACCGATGAGAAACGCCATACCAAAAGCTGCCCCGATCAGTCCCATATTTTTTGTCTTTTCTGCAGGTTTCGATATATCAGAAATATATGCTTGTACAATCCCGAAACCCGCCCCTCCGAGCCCCGAGATAAATCGCGCTGCGATAAAGATAAGAAAGAGGATATTCACTCCGACGGGAAGGAGACCTTTCGAGAGACTGAGGTAGAGGATAATATATCCGATCAGGTTGAGTCATGAAGTAAAGATAAGGAGATTTTTTCGTCCATACTGATCGGAAAGCCTACCAAAAAGGAGTCCGCCAAGAAACATACCAACCGCAAATATTCACTGAGAGTATGGTGTCCACTGTTCACCAACTCAGAAATTGGTGATGATATCTGGAAGTACTGGTATGAGTATACCGATACCGAGGATATCGAGAAATGCAGTGAGGAGAATAAGGAACATATTTTGAGTGTAATAAAATAATAGTTGGTTGGTTTTATAGAAAGAGAGAGTCGAGAAGAAAAGTTATGAGAAAATAGTAATGAAGATAAATCACTATCACCTATCAAATTGCTGGCTGGAGTATATGGCTTCTTTTATGAAGTCAAGCACTTCTCGATTGAATGCTACGATATCACTTGCTTCATCTGGATTGAGGTACTGGAGTTCCGAGCATTTACTTGGTTCGGCATTCCGGATTTCAACTTTGTATTTTTCTATTTCAGCAAAGATATTGAAGTAGGTCCGACCATCGGATATCCTATGGGCTATATGAGCGATGTTGATATCAAGTTCCTCGACTTCTATTCCGAGCTCTTCTTGAAGTTCACGGATGAAGGATTCCTTCATCGTTTCTCATAGCTCCATATGACCACTCGGAAGCTGAAAGAGTCCATCCATATATCCAGTATTTTGTCGTTTCTGGAAGAGGATCCATCCTTGCATATCTCGGATGATAGCGAATACAGCGGCATGGAAGAGGGGTTGGCGCATGGGGAGAAGAGAGGAAGTTGTATGATGGAGGCAAAAAGAGAGAAGTGAGAATTTATATTATACTTCCAAGTGAGTTGTGAATAAATTTGAACTTACTTTTAGTTTCGTTACAAAGAGAGAATTAAAGAGATGAATCCTTGGTAATAGGTTTTCTCACGGTTCATCGTGAGCTTCGAAAAATTCGCTTCACTTCTCTCTTGAACCATCCGTCGTTAGTTTTTGGCTTGAGGTATATCTCGTAGTAGATGCCTTTGACGACGAAGAGCGTGAGCATCGAGGCAGAGATGACTCAGAAGATGATCGTAAATCCCATCCCACTCCAGAATCGATCACGAAGGGCAATCGGGAGGATTCCGAGTGCAGTAGTTATGGTTGTCAGAAGCATCGGTTCTAGTCGAGATGATCCGGCTTCGACGAGTGCCGTGATTCCTTCGACTCCCTTCTTGAGATTTTCATTGATCGCAGAGATGAGGATGATCCCATGATTGACGGCGATTCCCGTAAAGGCTATGAACCCTATACCAAATGGAAGCGAGAATTTATTGTCTGTGAGGAGGAGACCGAGCATCACGAATGGTAGAGACATGATCACCGAGTAGAGGATGACAAGGGGTTGAGAGAAGCTATGAAACTGAAGGGTCAGGATCGCAAATATCACGATGAGCGCGATAAAGAAGGCTGAGAGAACCGCCGTTATAAGCTCCTTATTGGACTCGGTTTCTCATCATTTTTCGAAGGAGATTCCGTTCGGATAGGTATAGGTATCGGCAAATTTTTGGAATTTCGCCTGTGTCCCGACGCTATCTATTCCGAGCTCGAGATCCGCATCGACCGTGATCTGAAGCTTTCCATCGGTTCTTGAAACCTGCGCCGTTGCATTGGTAAGATTGGTATCGACGAACTCTCCCACCTTGTAAGAGCTATTACCTACTGCGATGGGGAGAGCGAGGATATCTTCGAGTCGAACCTCATCAGAGAACTTCGATGATTTGAGTCGGATATCCATATCTTCACCCTTGTCTTCGACCGTTCCGATGAGTATTCCGTTCATATTCTGAGCGATCTGAGTGTAGATGGCACTCGCAGAAATACCCGCCGTAGTCATGAGTTCTTTTTTAAGTGCGAAGATAAATTGTCCAGGCGTATCGTTCGAAGATCGTCCCACATTTTTGGTTCCAGGTACTCCTTTGAGGTAGGTTTCAAAATCCTTTGAAACATTGATTAGGATCGGGAGTTTATCAGCATTATCGGCGATAATCTTGAGCCCTACAGCTTTGCTTCCAGGAGGACCATTTTTGAGAACTTCACTCACCACCTTGTATCCTTTCGATTCGAAAATCCTGAGTTTTTCGAAGAGTTTCTTTTCGAGGTCAAATACTGAGAGCTCCTTATTGGTTTTTCGTATCTTCTTTTTCGTCAGCTGCACGGAGATACTTGCCTTATTTCCACTGATAGAAATCGTCGTGTATTTGATCTCAGGATACCCATGCAAGAGGTCAGTCACTCCCGAGAGGTCTCGGGTAGTTACTTCCGTCTTTTGTCATACGCTTCCTTCGATGGTAAATGAGGTCTGGTTATTATCATCACCAGGAAAAATATCGAAACCGACGAGAGGAGCGAGAAATATGAAACTGAGGATAAGTAAAGTTACTGGTATAAATATAGCCAATCGTCTCAGTAGAGTATGTTCGAGAAAGTTTCGGAGAACTCACTTATACCAGTTGGTGACCTTATGGATGATGCGAATACGCAGAGGAGCAATCCCTTCCTCTATTTTTATTTTTCATTCGCGTTCGAGGATGAGGAGTTCTTTTTCTTCATCAGTGGCATACTCTATAGCGTGTGGATCATCGACATAGGTTTTTCCTTTTTTTACAAAGAGGAGGTAGAGAGCACTATTGACCGTGAGCGCAAGCACAAGTCCAGTCGCAAGCACTCAGAAGATGGTAATCGGTATAAAGGAGAGAAATTTTCCGAGGATTCACGGAAGGGTCATCATCGGGATAAATACGACGATAGTTGTCATCACTCCTGAGATGATGGGAACACCATACTCTCTCAGAGCGAGCATAATCGCCGAGCGTGGATCATATCCTACCCGTATCTTGGCACTTGCTCCCTGGACGATGACGATGATCGTATCGACCGCGATACCAAAGGAAAGGATGAGAGAGAAATTCGTCAGAAAATTCATCGTATATCCACCATAGAAAAGGAGGAGGAACGTCGAGAGAAAGGCGAGAGGGAGGGTCACACTGGCAAATAGGGAGTCCCGAAAGCCTACGAAGAGATACATCGCGACAAATACGAGAGCGAGTGTCGTGAGGGCTTCTTTGAATAGCTCATTGTAGTCATCTCGTATATTGTCTGCAAGATCAATACCATAGGCATATCCGAAGTCTCTGTAGGCCGGGAGTCGAAAGGCCTCTTCAACCACTTTTTTCGCGTTATCACTCGCATAGAAGATACTCGCAGAGTCATTTTTATTGACGGTAAGTCCCACATATGTGAAGGCTGAATTAGTTCCTGTCCCACTTTTTTGTACCTCAGCGGAAGGACCAAATACGATATAGTTTTTGGCATCATTTTTATACTTTCGCTCTATAGTAGCAAGTTCCCCAAGCGTGGTGGTTCATCACTTGGGGAGAGCTATAGGAATCGAAAGGAAGTCGAAACTCTTACGATTTTTTCACTCGATTCGAAAGTCATATTTCTTATCCCCGATGGCAAAATTTCCTACTGGTTGATCGCGATTGAGACTTTGTATAAGAGATGCAATCGTAGAGAGTGAGAGTCAGAGATTCGTAAGTTTTTCTTCTGGTATGATAAACTGCACTTCGTACGTAGAGTCATTTCCTCATCCACTTTCTACAGGTTTCCCAGCCCCTCCAGCTGAGAGACTTACCTTATTGACCCCTGGAGCTTTCTCGATTTTTTCTTTGAGTTCTATAGCCTTATCGAAGAGATGGGCTTTCGATGCATTCGGATCGGTTGAGTAGAGAAATATGGAAAAGGTACGGTTAGTATCACTCTCTATTTCTGTAATAACAGGAGTCTTTGCATCGGTCGGGAGTACCGCTCGACTCACACTGCTTCGCACATCTGAGAGGACATCCTTCGAGTTGGCACTCGTCTTCAGAGTCAGGGTCAGACTCGAAAACCCGAGCGATGAACTCGTAGCTATCTTATCGATTCCCTTGATATCTTTTACTTCTTTATATATCTTATCACTCACGAGCGAGTCCATATCGATGGGATTGGTTCCAGGATAGGCGGTCGAGATGGATATGATACCGAGTTTGACGGACGGGCTTGATTCCTTTGGTATATTGTAGGCTGAAAGCCCTCCCATAATCACTATAGTAATAACGATAAGGTAAGAAATACGAAACTGACGAATCCAAAATCCATAAAATCAGGAGGTAAATTTCTCCTGAAGTTCTTCGATTCTCTTAGTAATAGTATTCATATTATTTTTTTATTTGAAGGGTATGTTTCGTGGGATCGTAGTTTGATGTATCGGTGAGGATAATCTTGGTGCTGGCATCGAGGGTATCGAGTATTTCTATGGTTTCTCCTCGGAGCTTTCCGAGTCGAACGCTCCTGTACTTAATAGCATTACCACTCCCGAGGAGTACGAGCTCACCTTCTTGCTCACTGATAATCTTGACCGCGGTGAGAGGAAGCGTCGTAATCTCTCCTTGGATATTTTCCGTACTTTCTCGCGAAAGAGTGAAAGTAATCGTTGCCGCACTCCCAAGGAAGTTTCTCGCTTCTGGTACACTGATTCGAGTCGTATAGAGGAGGTTTGTATTGGCTGCACGAGAGAGAGCGATGATGCTCCCTGTGAAGGTCATCTTTCCTACGGTTACCGAGAGTGTATCTCCTACACTCAAATTATTCGAAATCGAAGATTCGAGGTCGACATTGACTTCTGGAGTATTCGAAACGATTTCTACCATCGGAGTTCCGATATTCGTTCTTTGTCAGACTGAAGTTATTACTCTCGTAATTGTCCCGTCGAAGGGTGCTGAAATAGTAAGCTTCGAATATTCTCGCTTTGCTTGTTCTAGGGAAAGCTCACTCGTCGTTCGATTGGCCCGCATTTGTTCGAGGGTAATCCCCTTATTCTTCAGGGCGACTTCTCGAGCATTGCTCGCCTGTCGAAGTGAGAGTTCTGCGGCCTTGATCCGATCCTTGAGATCGATAATATTCGTATTGTAGAGAAGTCTCGCTTCAGTCGAATTGTTGATGAGTGTTTTTTCATCTGGAGTGAGCTCTCGAGTAAGGCTTTCT
>JAYVJC010000039.1:0-18876 GCA_043769645.1 Candidatus Altimarinota bacterium | reverse complement strand
AATAGTGGAAACTGGCTTCAGTTCAATAGTTTCGGATACTCGAATAACCCAGTCTATGGAGGATACTTCTTCAATATAGCGAACAATGCTACTACGGCTATGGTTATAAATAAAGATACCGGTAATGTCGGTATCGGGACTACTACCCCGCAAAGAAAACTGCATATTATCTGACCAGATGGAGCTCTTCCCACTATGCCTACTTGGTCTCCAAAAATTGGACTGATTGTAGAAAATAGTTTGAATTCCGCTATGGCTATCGCCTGATGAGCCAGTAACTTGGTATGACTTCAGTTTCTCAAAAACGGTGGAGCTGCTTGGTCAGGCTATATCTGATATGATAATCTAACTGATAAGATGACACTCGCAGTCAGTGGTTGATGAAGTGAAGATAAAGAAGTCAATATCGATAATGCTGGAAGCGTTGGTATATGAACAAGAAGTCCTTGAGCGAAGCTCGAAGTCAACGGTACTGCCAACATAGCCTCAACATTGAGTTTAAAAGGGCAATATACTGACTTCCATGATCTTAATCCGAGTTTGAGAGTTGTCACTGGACCAGGAACGATGACTATCGGTGATGATGATAATGTCGCATTATCGAATTGACAAATGTATGTGAAAAATAATGGAAATGTAGGTATCGGTACCACGACTCCATTAACCAAATTAGATGTTGTCGGATGAGCTATCCGTACAGATAATACTCTCTTTGCAAATCAAATATATGCTACTATGACAAATACGGGAGGTCTTCTCGGGAATATCCAACTCCGTGGATACAATCCAAGCTCTTCAAAACCAAATCTAACTAACTGGACGCTCTGGAATATGCAAAGTTATGATGGAACCTCTTGACTCAATATTTATCAATACTATGATACAAATGGTAATAGTATCAACTGTGATTCTTCAGGTACCGATATCTGTCAGTCACGCTTCTTCATACGAGATGATGGAAATGTCGGAATCGGAACTGTGACTCCATGAGCCAAGCTCGAAGTCAATGGGTCGGTCAAAATCACAGATGGGACTCAGTGAGCTAATAAAGTCCTAACGAGCGATGCGAGCGGTCTCGCGACTTGGCAAAATCAACAACCCACCACGAACTTCCCAACTGATGTATGGGTGACGAGTACTCCTGACGGTGCCAATAGACTCTATTTTGCGAGTGGAGGTCGTACCTACTACGGATCGAAGAATGGATATGAGTGGAGGGGTAGTCTCGATACCAATATCGGTAGTCTCGATAATGCCGGGAATCTTACTATCAATGGTGACTTCAGATTTACTCAAGCGAATCCATATATCAATGCTTCATCCTACTTCCTTGCTCCAGGTTGAGCATATTTCAATAGTAGTCCTGTCTATACAGAAGCTGCTATCCGAGCGCGATGAGGAATCCAAAACGATACAGCGAGCTACCTTTCCCTCTTGTGAGGAACGGGTGGAGTTACTTTTGTCGCAGGAAGTATGGGGATCGGAACCACTACCCCATGATCCAAGCTTGATGTCGCAGGAAATATACTCCTCTCAGCAGCTAATCCTACTATAGGATTCAATATAGGTGGATCGAGTATCAGTCAACCTCTCGCAAATACCCTGACTCTCAATACGAGTGGTCTCGAAAGAGTACGAATCGATACTACTGGGAATGTCGGTATCGGAACGACGAGTCCAGGAACGAAGCTCGATGTTGCTGGAGACCTCACGGTCCAAGGGAAACTCATCGTCGATAAACTCGTCAACCGAACCGTCACGAATGTATCGATTTCTGGATCGCTCCTGCCCGATGCGAGTGCTCCGATGACCTACCGAGATATCGGTAGCAATGGACAGAAGTGGAATGATCTCTATCTCGCTGGAAATATCTCGGCTTGAGGTACTATCACCGCACCTACCTTTGTAGGAAATCTCTCCGGGAATGCTACGTATGCAGCGACTTCTGGAAATGCAGCTATGCTTAATGGCTATAGTGCATCAAATTTTGTCATCCATGATACGGCACAAGCACCATATGGAATTGCTACCAATTCTGTAAATAGTGCTTATTCCAGTGCCATACAGATTCGTGAATCAAATCTTGCATGAGCATGAGCAGGAACTATCAATGAAGCTCCTCATCTAGCATTCCATTGGTCAGGAAGAGTAGCATCTCAGATTATGATGCCAAGTGATGGATCTATACAGATTCGTAATAATCCGGGTACTGGATATGAGACTCTTAAGGCCGGACCAATATATTCCAATGATAGTGCAGTATGGACACAGGCAAGCCTTACAAATCTGAGTCAGCTTACCAATGGGCCTGGTTATATCACAGATGGAAATACAAATTGGGATAATAGTTATGGCTATATAACCTCTACTAATCCGTACTACAACGTGACGGCTTGAGACGGAAATGGAATCTGTTTCTGGCAGGATTGTACGAATTACAAGATAAGCATGGGGGCAGGGTGACTCTACCAATATGGTCCGGTAACTGACTATTCGATCAAGATGCAGATGGATGCCTGAAGCACAGGTCGAGGATTCACATGGGGAAGACAGGGAGCTGCTCCAATCGCTGGACTCAATGCTACGAGTGGAAACTTCCAGACAGCAGGTTCTATCACTGCACCTAACTTCGTAGGAAATCTCTCAGGAAATGCGAGTAGTGCGAACTCTGTCCCTTGGACTGGAGTGACCGGCACACCAACTACTACTCTTGGATATGCCAGTGATGCTATGAATACAACGACTGTACAGACGCTTGCAAATGGTGCGACGAAATACTTCACTTCGAATAAGTGAGCCGGAAGTTATGTAAAAGATAATAATACCTATGGACTCGAAGCGTACTCAACTGATGGAGGAGCCGCAGGCTTATCGTTTCATCGTGGATGATATTATGCTGTCAACATGGGTCTCGATCCAGACGATGCTATCCGTATAGGAGGATGGTCAGATATGTGAATTACGCCAGGAAATACTCGAATGACCCTCACAAAAAATGGTGATCTTACTATTCCCGGTGCTATGAAGTTTACGAGTGGTGGAGGATGGTTTATGGTTGATAGTGACTGGATACGAAGTGCAGGAGGGAAAAACATCTATCAAGATACTGGTATCATGAGAACTGATGGAGAACTGCAGGTTGGTGGTGGTGGATCTACGTTTGATGTACCAAATGGTGGAAACCTCTCATACCGATCAGGCGTCCTCTTCGCGAATACTACTGGGAACGTCGGTATCGGAACTACGAGTCCAGGAACCAAACTCGATGTCGCTGGAGACCTCACAGTTCAAGGAAAACTCATCGTCGATAAACTCGTCAACCGAACGGTCTCGAATGTATCAATATCCTGATCACTCCTCCCAGATGCGAGTGCTCCGATGACCTATCGAGATATCGGAAGTGACGGACAGAAATGGAATAACCTCTATCTCGCGGGTCAAGTCAAGATCGCAGGAGGAAGTCCATGAGCCAATAAAGTCCTCACGAGTGATGCGAGTGGTCTCGCGACTTGGCAGAGTCCATCATCAGCTTCCACATTCCCGAATGATGCTTGGCTTACAAGTACTTCAGATGGTGCCAATAGATTTCACTTCACCACTGGAGGTCGTACCTACTTCGGATCTCAGAATGGATATGAGTGGAGAAGTAATACGGATGCTATGATCTCAACCCTCGACAATGCTGGAAATCTGACTACCCAAGGAACTCTTACTGTTAAAAATGGTCTCGATGTTTCGAATGCCTGAGGAACTTATACTTATATCACCCTCCATGATGATCAATCACCAGGTGGAGTGAAGTATATTCATGCCGATAGTAACGTCATAGGCTTTCTCGGTGGTGGATGAGTAAGTTGGTTGAGTTATTGGGATAACGCTGGAAATCAGAATAATATTGGTAGTATAACTGCTGGAGGTAATATCACGGCTCCAAACTTCGTCGGAAATCTCTCTGGAAATGCGAATAGTGCGACCTATGCGACGACTGCTGGATCTGCAAATACTGTGGCTTGGACCAATATCTCAGGAAAGCCTGATTTCACAGCTGGTCGTGCCTACCCACGCCGTGCAGATGGTGCTGATATGAACTTTAACTATATTGGTCAGCCTGGCCAACCAACCTGGCTTTGGGGGTCCACCGATGGAAATAATATGTATGTATGGAATCCGAGTAATTTCAGCGTAAACTATGCCAATACTGCCGGGTGAGTAGCTTGGACAGGAGTAAGTGGTAAACCAACGACTGCTCTCGGATATGCCAGTGACGCTATGGATCTCACGACGAGCCAGACCCTTGCATCAGGTATAGTGAAATACTTCACTTCGAATAAGTGAGCGAGTAGTAGTATAGTCAATACGAGTTCATATAACCTCGAAGCCTACTCAGATGATAATGGTCCAGCTGGTATGTCATTCCACAGAAGTGGCAGGTTTGCGGTGAATATAGGTCTCGATCCAGATGATGCCTTCCGTATCTGAGGATGGTCGGCAGGAGGAACTATGCTCACCATTGATAAAAATGGGAATATGACGAATCCTGGAAATGTCACGGCTGGAGGAGGATTCTTCTATGCCTCAGACAAAAGACTCAAGACTCATATTGTCCCTCTTGATAATTCACTCGAGAAAATCCTCTCACTGAGTGGATATACCTTCGACTGGAAGTCTACCAATAAACCTGATATCTGAGTCATCGCACAAGAAGTTGAGAAGGTATTTCCAGATATCGTCCATACGAATCCTGAAACTGGATTCAAATCAGTCGAGTACGGTAACCTCGTGGCTCCTCTTATCGAGTCGATCAAAGCCCAACAAAAAGAAATCGAATCACTTCGAGAAGAAGTCAAAACACTGAAGTCAAGTATTCATTAAACTTCTCGCAATAATAATTTTCTTTGTATGTTTCCCTCTCTACGTTTTCATAAAAATCTATACTCCTCATTGTTTCTCAGGTTTGGGATACTGATTTCCCTGTGGGTATGTATCTCTTTCCAGAGTGTACAAGCACTCGGAACGATTACTACTTGATGGATGGTTTCTTCTCCAACTATTTCGACTATAAGTGCATACAGTGAGTGTAAAGATGTATGAGCTCCGTCGGGAACAGCCATATTTGTCCCTACGAATACACTTTGAGAATGGAATGCTTTCAAGATCTACGCCCCCTCTATCTGAGCAAGTATAAATGCCTGTCTTGTATGAAAATGTGGAAGTGCCGATGGGAAAACGTATCCTTCTTTTGCTTCAGACTATGGGTCGGATAATCAGTGTGATGTGGGGATTTCTACGAATACAGCCTTTCCTGAGCCCTGATCTACCGCGGTCTGGACATGTAATGCTTCTGGTGGAAACGCTACTTGTTCCGCTAGTAGAGATAGTCCTATTCCTGCTGAGACAGTTACAGGAACGATGTGTGATGCGGGTCCTTGCGGCGATGTAAATAATGTTTCAATTACGAAGAATGTTACTTACTATGGCTGAGGTAGAGGTATTCCCACTCTTGTACGAGTAATAATTCCTACATGACTTGCTACTGACTATATGAATAGATGACAAGAAATACACTATCTTTTCTGAACAAACTTCCCTCTGAAGTTTAATAAGAGATATATGCTATACAATGCATGAGATAATCAATTTCTCATTACTGTCAACCTTACAGCAGATAACAAAGTACAAATTATAACTGAAATTTATGATGGTAGTCCTCTAGGTACGGGGCCATGGTATCCAAACTATGAAGTGAGCTTTGGTACTGTGACGAATCCAGACCGTACACATGCTGCTCTCATACCAGATGAAGCTGGTTCAAAAATCTCATACTTCAGTGAGAAGTGGTGTATAGATAATGGGGGTAATATTGTAGATATGAATCCTTTTGATAGATCTGCACTGTGTCGACTGAATAATGGTTCTTGTACCGCTTTACCTGGGAATGACGTTGCGTGATGGAAAGGATATTATAACTGGACTACTACTAGTTCTCGTACTACGGTTGGTCGCTCAACATGAAAGTGTTCTGGTTACCCGGATGGACCAGTATGTACGACCGGTTCACACCCATGGGGAAATATTTCACCAGATCTTCTGATACCCGACGGGGATGCTTGTCTATCATCTGCTTATTACTTTGTAGCAAACTGAGAACCATGCGAAGAAGGTCCAAAAAATATTCCTTCAATCGTAAATCAGATCGGTTGTTATTAGTCTTGATCTACTATATACAAAAAATACCCAGAAAATTCAGGGTATTTTTTCATTCATTTATAGAAGAAATTTATAATTCTATCAGGCCCGACATGGAGAGAGGAGTAGTATTTTATATCTGAGGAGTCATACCCTCACTCACGACGATAGGTTCTTGGATGATGAAGTCTCGACTTGGATGGTAGAATGACAACGTATCTGTGCCGACTTCCGCTATGACCCGGTCGAGGAGTTCCGCGAGGGTGACTTCGACCTGGGTTCATTTCTCCATATCTTTGAGCTGACAGACTCACTTCTTCGCTTCCATGATCCCGATGACCGCGACGAATCTTGCTCCCACACGGTTTGCCTTCTTGAGCTGGACCTTGATACTCGGGGTTCCGAGAGAGAGGAGGCTATTGAGGCCTTTCGTACGAGCTTCGATGTTGAGTGGGAGGGCGAGCTTCTTCGCCTCATCTCCGAGCTGCATGATATAGAGGTGGATCTTGTCTTTATTTTTGAGTTTGACCCCGCGATCCATCATCGCTTCGATCAGTCGCTCTGCCCCGAAGGCAAATCCGACAGCCGGGATTTCTTCCTTCCATCCGATCGATTTCGAGAGTCCGTCATACCGCCCACCGCCACCGAAGGCATCCTGCGTCCGACCACTCCCATCGACGAATTCCCAGACGGTATGTGAGTAGTAGTCGAGACCTCGCACCAGGGTCGGATCCTCTTCATACGGGACACCGAGAATATCGAGGTATTCCTTCACTTTCCCATAGAACTCGAGGGAGTCTTTTTTGAGAAAGTCAGTCATCTTCGGAGCAATCTTCAGAAGCTCTCGGACATCCTCATGCTTACTATCGAGAAGACGCAGTGGATTCTTCTCGAGGCGTGCGAGATCGATCTCGTCGAGGAGGTGTTTCTTGTTTTCGAAAAATGACTGGAGTTCGAGGAGGTATTTCTCCCGTTCTTTTGGGACTCCGAGGGAGTTGATCTTGAGGGTATAGGTTCCACCGAGGCCGAGCCCTTCGAGTATATTGCGCATGATGTACATCATCTTCGCATCAAGGATCGGGTCCTCTTCCCCGATGATCTCGGCTCCCACCTGATAAAACTGGCGGTATCGTCCCTTTTGTGGACGATCATATCGAAAGTGTGGTTCGATATAGTAGAGGTAGACGGGTTGTGGTTCAGTAAGCATATGTTCGATATAGGCGCGCATCACTCCTGGAGTACTCTCAGGCTTCATCACGAGCTCACGTCATTTCTTATCGAGGAATTCATAGAGTTCTTTCTGCACGATGTCACTCGACTCGCCGGTCGATCGGACGATGAGTTCTTTGTGTTCGAGGATCGGCGTCATGATACGCGTAAATCCATTGGTTCGGAACTCGTGTCGTACTACTTTTTTCAGAAATGTAAAATATCGCTGATATTCACCGAATATATCCTGCATTCATCGGACACGGAGTGGGAGTTCCATAAGAGTTAAAATTAAAAAATAAAAGTGAAAAATTATATAGCTCTTTTTACGTACAAAAATACATTCATTTCGAGATCGAAAACATATCTCTTAGAAAACCGGAAAATGGCACGAAAAACTTCGTGCGTTCCCTTCACTATATAGAAAACGGAAGAGAAAGCAAACCGGAACATGAGATACAGACCGATTACTTATTCGTAAATGAACTATCTTTTTCAATCCTTTTTCGGTTGAGTGTAGAGTTCACAAACCTTCATTGCTGTGTCGAATTGTTCCTGATCGATCAGTTTTATAGCAACTCACATATTTGTAACTGAGTGTCATATCTGGAATACTGGTGCTTTTTTTGCCCCTCCAACCGTAATAGAAAATATGTCATCTTTTTTGCTCTCGAAGGCTCCCACTCAGGTAGCCCCTTTTTGTATTCCCTTGATTCAGCTCGTTGCTTCATAGGGAAGGCGAGTATTCGGCCTATTGTGAATAATGGTATCTGTATTTACGGGAAATACTCATGCCAGTTCAGAAGCACACTTCACTTCTCATCACGCAGTAACCAACATCGCTACAATTTTTCCATGTTGCTGTATGATAGAGTGGACTCCGTATGTTTCTTTTTTCCCACAACTAGCGAGTGCGAGTGCTGCGACAAGACTCGGAAGTATGATACTTTTGTTCATAAAAATGAAATTATATTACTTGGCCTTTACTTTTCCGATTGTCTCTCAGAAGCTCGTATATGACTACTTGATGGTTTGATACGAGACGAAGGTCAATCGGATTTTTTGATTCAGAATTTCTTATATTTTCATAGACCTGTATTTCCCATCCAGGCATTATTCACACAAATTCCATATTTCCTCAGAATACCTGCTTTTGAGTCATATCAATAATCGACGGTTTGGTCATATCTATTTCTGCCGCTCAGATGATATCTTCTATATCGAAGTCTCAGATATCTCCATTGATTACTATCGTGTTTGGTTCGAGTTGGTCTAGGTCAAAATCTACTCACAATCTTCCAGATATTATGTTGCGAGAGAACGTATCTATTCTCGTGATATTTCCATCTGGATATGGTTCACTCATAACTACCATCACTTGATGCTGTACTTCGGTAACAACATATTCAGATATAAGTGCATCAGAGACAATCCTTCATCCTTCCGGAGAGGCGCCAAGAGGCATAGGAATTTCTTTTCATAGAGAGGTGCCTTCACTATTCTTATGGATTGCGATTTTCCATGCTGAATTTGGGATAGTTCTTCTTCATCGTGAGTGTGCTGTTGCTACGACTTCGAAACTTTTTACTCTCTCGATACTGATGGTACAACCTTCTAGTTGTTGAGATGGTCACATACTATTTCCCTTGTGATTCCATACCTGTACTATACCTGGTCAGATTACTTTCATGTTGCCGAGCGACAGGATATCTCTGAGTGTGATTTTTTCATTGAAACTTTTTCAACCAATTGGCTCGAAACCCGGTTTCACCTGTAGATCTTCACCTCCTCAAAGTATCACGATGCCATTATCAAGTACTACTTCATTATCAGCAAGATCATCTACATCATCAAAATAATAAACAGGAGTTTCGTAAAATAGTATAGATTCTCAAAATCCGGGGAGTCCAGTATTTGCTGGTAACGGTTTATTTATAGTGCTCATAGCGTAGTAATATGTATAAATATAAATATTATATAATTTATATGTGTATGTCAATCATTTCTTCCTTTATAATTCTTCCTACTAATACTTCATACGTGTAGATAGCCAAACTTGAATTTTCCAAAGATTTTCCTACACTCTTCGTATTACCTGATCTCAATCACATGGACTTCAAAAATTACTCCCTCCTCGAACTCTCTGACATGATCCGTGATGGAAAAGCGACTTCCGAGGAAATATATGCGTATTTTCTTGACCGAACCAAAAAGTACAATGGCGAACTCAATGTGTTTACCACGCTTCCAGAGGAAAATGCTTCGACAAGCCCAGGACAGGCTCTTTCTCAACCGGGAATCGGAAACCACCTTCCTATTGCGGTCAAGGATATATTTTGCGAAGTGTGAGTTCGTACCACTTCTGCTTCGAAAATGCTTGCGGATTTTATCCCGACATATGAGTCTACCGTCACTGAGCGGATGAAACAGGCAGGACTTCTGAGCTTCGGAAAGACCAATATGGACGAATATGCCCTATGATGAAGTGGGGAAAATAGTGCCTTCGGACCGACTCGTAATCCCTGGGATCTTACGAGAATCCCGGGAGGGACGAGTTCCGGATCTGCGGCAGCGGTCGCAGCAGGGCTTGTACCAGCGGCTCTCGGCACCGATACGGGTGGTTCGATTCGACAACCCGCGAGTATGTGTGGCGTCGTCGGATTCAAGCCGGGATATGGTCGTAATAGTCGATATGGGATGATTGCAGCAGCCTCATCTCTCGATACTCCTGGCTACCTCACAAAGACCGTACGAGACGCAGGATTTCTCTATGAGATCACAGCTGGTCATGATCCATTGGATGCGACTTCCCTCGATGAGCCCACCACTATCAATCCTGCTATCTGGACTCGAACAGACCTTAGAGGTGTCAAGATCGGAATCCCACGAGAGTACTTTATCGATGGGCTCGAAGCGGGGGTAAAACGAGAGATCGATGAGTCTATCGCGAAACTTCGCGAAATCGGAGCTGAGGTGGTAGATCTCTCTCTTCCGCACACGGAGTATGGTGTGTCTGCGTACTATATCATCAACCCTGCTGAAGTCGCTTCGAATATGGCTCGATATGATGGAATCCGGTATGGTCATAAATCAGAGGGAGCCTTCGATATTACCAATAACCGAGATGAAGGCCTCGGAGATGAGGTGAAGCGTCGATCGATGGTAGGATCATTTGTCCTTTCGAGTGGTTTTTATGATGCCTACTATACAAAAGCGACCAATATCCGCGAACTGATTCGTGAGGACTTTCGAAAAGCATTCGAACAGGTGGATGTGATTGTGACTCCGACCGCTCCTACGGTCGCCTGGAAGATTGGGCAAAAAGGGGACGATCCCCTCGCACTTTACCTCGAAGATGTCTTTACCGTTCCGGCCTCTCTGGCTGGGATTCCTGGGCTTACCGTTCCGGTCGGATTTGCCTCTCCTCCGGATGATGTATCTATCGAGCTTCCTGTTGGCCTTCAGATCCTCGGTCCCGTCCTCGGAGAAGAAAAGTGTCTCATGGTCGGGAATCTCCTCGAACAGGCACTGAAGAATAAAATCAGCTCAAAAAAACCAAAAATATGGTAAAAGAAAGCGCTTTTCATAATTAAAAAGTACTAAAAGCTTCTTCTTTTATTTGTTCATTTTGTATTCATTTCTCGATTCATTTTCGGAAACTTGAAAAACTCGGCTTGCGCCTCAGACAGTTCCAAATTTCTTCGAAAATTTCATCGAAAGAATATCAAATGAACAAAAGTAAAGAAACAAATCAGAAATTATATTTTTTATTTCCTAAAAAATCAAACATTTTATGTGGAAAGAAACTGGTAAAATCAACATCCTCGCGACGGGTCGGATCATCGAGCTCTATGAGAAGGAGTATGAGATCGATGGGAAGATAAAACTTTTCGAAAACGCTCGACGACCTCCTGGGGTTCGATTATTGTTTGAACACGAAGGGAAAATCCTCCTGACGAAGGAATATCGTGGAGAACACAAAGACTTTGACTATCGTCTTCCATGAGGGAAGGTATTCGACCGGATAGTGGATATGAAGGCATACTCAGGAGAAATGCTTGATGCGGCAAAGGATGCTGCGACTATCGAAGCTCGAGAAGAGTGTGGGATATTCCTCGAAAAAGAAAACCTTGAACTGTTCCACCTTTCTCACTGTGGAGCGACCATCGAGTGGGATCTTTACTACTTCATCATTCGAGAATTCAATCAGAATGGAATGCAAGACCTTGGGGAAGATGAATTCATTACTTTTGATTGGTATACTCATGAACAGATTATCGATCTCGTCCGTACATGAAAGATCGGGGAAGATCGAACGAAAGGGGTATTGTGGGAATATTTTCTAAAAAATAATCCGCACCATCTTTAGAAATACCATAGCCATATCTCCTTTCAGCTACTTTTGTGACCAAAAGTACCAAAAGTCCTTCTTTTGTTTTCTCGTTTTGGAATCTGTTTTTGACTCACTTTCTAAAATTGAAAAATAGAGAACCGTTTCAATTTTTTTACGAAAGTTTCGTCGACAGATTCAAAAAACTCTAAAAAGAAAGAAGCAAAATATTTTCAACTATTACCACTATGAAACAACGTTGCCCCTGGTGTAGTAATGACCCACTCTATGTTGCCTATCACGATGAGGAGTGGGGGAGACCAGTGCATGATGATACGAAGCTTTTTGAATTCCTCACTCTTGAGTGAGCTCAAGCAGGACTTTCTTGGATTACTATACTTCGTAAACGCGAAAATTATCGAATGGTATTTTATAATTGGGATATAGAGAAGATTGCGTCAATGACTGACCAGGAATTAGAAATGATTCTCCTCAATCCCGGTATCATTCGCAATCGCCTCAAGGTCTACTCAGTTCGTAAAAATGCAGTAGTCGCACTTCAAATACAGAAAGAATTCGGAAGTTTGGATGCATATTTTTGGTGAGATCAATGGTTTCATCATTCTGAGGACGCCCCTTTGCGAAGCATTGGAAGTACCCTTGGGATACGAAGAATCCAGGACGAGAAAATACTGGATCCTTCCTTGCTTCAGGATGACGGATACAGGCCACCTATTGTCAACAATCCGAAAATGATGCAAGTTATCGTCGCCGAATCTGATCCATCGAAAGTCATCTCGAAAGATCTCAAGAATCGAGGGATGTCATTCGTCGGGTCGACTATTATTTATGCTTTTATGCAAGCTATCGGCTTGGTTGATGATCATAGTGAAACTTGTTTTCGGAGGAAAAAATAACAAGAATACATCATTTTACAACTCCGAAAGTATTCTCGACTTTTCGAAATGAATAAGTCCTGGATTATTTCGTAACTGTGATCTAAAACTTACTCTTTATTGTATCCATTTTAATGATTCGTTGAAATTGGTATACTCGGTGAAGGTCCAACCGAGATTTCGGAGTTTTGTGGCAAGATCCACTCCGAGATAGCGCCAGTGCCAGGGTTCGATCTCGTATTCATCGATTTCTTCTCATTTTTGGTAGCTCTGGTGCCATCCATAGAGGTGAGCATTTTCACCGAGCCAGGTGACATAACTTCTGAATTTTGCATTTGCGAGGTAGTCGTTCTTCGTACTTGCGTCGAAGAGGTCGACCGCGAGACCGAGCTGATGTTCGCTGTGTCCAGCTGGTGCGCAGAGAGTGTCACTACATCGTCCGAGGTTCCAGAGCCGTTGCTGATAGGCGGCACTTCGGTAGCCACTTACTACTACGATTGAAGTATGAAATTTCTTATAAAAAGCGACTGATAACTTCCAGAGGGCTTCTGCGGCTTCCTCTCGAAGCTCTGAGTGTCGTCCTGCCTCATCGATGTAGGGATGAGCGATAGAAATGAGATCCTTCGGTACATATCCAGTATTACTGAGAGACGTCTGTTTTGAGACAAAGATATCAGTATTGGCATCACTTCTTATCTCGGGGATGACGATAAATGGAGACCTCAGGGTTTGCTCTCCACGAGGCGGGATCTTTTTTATACCAATATCTATTTTTTCTGTAGTCATTCTTGGGCTATTCGATAGAGAAGTAGTTCTTCCAGAGTTATCTATTCCTGAAGCACGCATACCCGAATAAAAAGGAAGGGTTTTTCCATTATAAATAGGAGCCTGACTCGTTATCGGAAAAAAAGTACCAGTGAATGCAACTGGCAATATGAGAATAGATTTGAGGAACGAAAACATAACTAGATTTGATTCTTTTTCGAAAAAATGTATCCGATAATAATAATCCCTATAAACGTAATGATAATGGAAAGAATAATAACCGTATCATTGAAGTGGCCACGCTCGATGTTCATCCCGAAGAAACTCGTGACGACGGTTAGGGGGAGGAGAAATGCCGAGAAGAGCGTGAGGTACTTGATCGTGGCATTGGTTTGGAGCTCGAAGACACTTTTCAGCGTATCTTCCATGGAGTCGATATTTTCCTGGAGGATTTCGATTTCTGAGTAAATCTTATTGAGCTTGTCATCCAGGTTTTCGAAGTAGACTTCCATCTCTCCATTGAATCGTTCATTCATACGAATTTCGAGGAGTTTGATCACCGGAAGCTGTGGCTTCATCATATGTTTGAGCGTGATAATATTACGCTTCTTTACCATGATTTTTCGTATGAGATCCGTTCCATTGGTGGTGAAAAGTTCTTTTTCGAGAACTTTTAAATCTTTTCCAAATTTTTCGAGCATACGCATCACTTTCTCGAGGAGGAGCTCGATGATCTCATAGAGAAGAAATCCAGGATGAAGTTCTTTCCCCGTGCCGTACTCTTCCATATAGGTTTCGTAGCGTTTCTTGAGTTCTTCGGTCTGATAGTAGCGGAACGTGATGAGGAACTCTCTCGCGAGAAAGATATTGAACTCGTTCGAAATATAGCGTTCTGTACTGGATTCATACTTTGGGAAGTGCAGTACGAGAAATACGTATTCATCGTAAGTATCGATTCGAGCATACTGGTTTTCCTCGAGGATCGCTTCCCGATCGAGCGCGTGAAAGTGATATTGGTCGACAATCCGATCCACTTCATCGAGGGGAGGATTGATCCGGTCAATCCACTTCGGAACTCTGAGTATGTCAATCGCGGTGGGTTTCTTGGAAGGGGGCATGTGAGTAATGAAGAATGGAGAATTGAGAATGAAAAATAATGAAGAATGAAGAATGAAAAGGAAATGGTCATTTCGAACGAATTTTTCCGTCTCCTCTTGAAAAATGAGTGAGAAATCTTCCTATGAATACTTTATTAGTTCCAAAAAAAGAATAACTCTTTGTTTCACTTCAGTAACTTGAAATAAAATATTCTTTGTATTTTTATATACTATTAAAAGAAGTTATTGTCTTTCGTTTTCTATTATTCACTATTCATTATTCATTTTTAATTGCTGTTTTGGTGCCCAGAGCGGGAATCTCGACTCTCCGCCGTCGACCGGCTCTCTCGTCAGTCGAAGTGACTCCTGTCACTTCTTTATGACTCGATTCGAGTCTCGTTAAAAGCTATGTTATAAGTATCTGGTGCCCAGAGCGGGACTCTCGACTCTCCGCCGTCGACCGGCTCTCTCGTCAGTCGAAGTGACTCCCGTCACTTCTTTATGACTCGATTCGAGTCCCGTAGGAAGCTATTTTATATGTATCTGGTGCCCAGAGCGGGACTCGAACCCGCACACTCGTGAGAGCAAGGGATTTTGAGTCCCTCGTGTCTACCATTCCACCATCCGGGCAAATTATTCTCGATTTATTTATTTTCCTCGTGTACCCCTCTCGAATGTCGTCCCGCTTCACGGAGACTCGTTCTTGGGGGTATGGCTTCGACCAAGTCGCTGACGCTCCAGGTCTTCGCACATATACCATTCTACCATCCGGGCAAATGAATTTAGATCTATTTGTATTTCTCGTGTACCCCTCTCCGTTTCACTCTGGGGGAAACTTCTTCTTGAGTGTCATCCCGAGGCACTCGAGGGATCCCTTTGTTTCCCGAGTAATAATTCTAAAATATAGGGATTTCTCCACTTCATTCCGCTTTGCTTCACTTGGGTCGAAATGACAAAGGAGTGCTATTTGAAACACTATTTTCGTCTCCTGGCCTATACTATACAATCACTCCTTCAAGTCAAAGTGAAAAATTGTATATTGCATACATTTTTTACACTCGACTTTTTCTTCTTTTCTGTATAATGCAATCCGTAAAAAGTCCTTCATGAATCAGTAAGAAGAATTCCTTTCCCTATAGTTTCAGAAGATGCTTCGCCAAGTTTTCACGTTTACCTCGAATCTATTATGAAATTCCACCTCGACAATCTCATCACTGAATACGAATCCCTCGAAGCCGCCCTTGCTGACCCGGCTATTTATGGTGATATCCGCAAGCTTCGTGAAACCAATCAAAAAAAACGTAACCTCGAGAAAACCGTAGAGCTCTACCGTGAGTACAAGCTCCTCTCCTCGAACTATGACGAAGCGAAACTCCTCGTCTCGAATGAGAAAGATCCAGAAATGCTCGAGATGATGAAGCTCGAGATCGCAAGCGCCGAAGAAAAAATCCCCCTGCTCGAAGAAGCCCTCAAGATCGAACTCCTCCCGAAAGATCCGAACGATGATAAAAATATCATCCTCGAAGTACGAGCGGGAGCCGGAGGGGATGAGGCAGGACTCTTTGCTCACGAACTCGCGGAAGCGTATGTCATCTTCGCACGAAGTCTCGGATTTACCGTCGAACCCATGAGTGAAACCTGGAATGATGCCTGAGGATATAAAGAAGTCATCTACAAGATCGACGGAGCTGGCGCCTACTCGAAGTTCAAGTTCGAGTCCTGAGTCCATCGGGTTCAGCGCATCCCCTCGACCGAGAAAAATGGTCGCGTACATACTTCGACGACGACCGTCGCCGTCCTTCCAGAAGCGGAAGACGTCGATGTTGTGATCCGAGAGGAAGATCTCGATATTATGGCATGTCGGGCGAGTGGTGCGGGAGGTCAACATGTCAATAAGACCAATTCTGCTATTCGTGTCGTCCACCTTCCGACGGGTCTTGCCGTCGAGTGTCAGGATGAGCGAAGTCAGCTCCAGAATAAGGTGAAGGCGATTAGCGTACTCAAAGCGCGACTTTTCGCACTAGAGGAAGCGAAGAAGGCGAAACTCGAGTGAGATGCCCGTCAGTCACAGGTCGGGACGGGAGACCGAAGTGAGAAAATCCGAACGTACAATTTCCCTCAGGATCGTATCACGGATCACCGTATCAATCAGAATTTCTCGAACCTTCCCGTGATCATGACGGGAGACCTCGGAGATATCATCGATGCGCTCGCTATCGCCGATCAGACCGCAAAGCTCGAAGCCGCAGCGGGGTAGAGTGTATAAATTGATAGACAACATAAGTTGGTATATCGTAAGTTATCTCTCAAAATACGGCTTCCGGGTTAAAATTATCTTTACAGTATGTATCTTCCGGTTTCGCAACCCCTTTAATATCGTTATTTATGCATGGAATCGGACAAGCAGTAGCTATATATAGCCTTTTTATACTTACTATCTTTACTATTGTGCTCCTTATTATAGAGAGACTTCTATCAAAAAAAAGAAGGGACATCTTCTTGAGGTGCATTATTATACTTTTAAGAATCGTACTCAGTGTGGTAACTATCTATACTCTATATTTTTCAGTGCAATTTATATATTCTGATTGTCTATCTCAAGTACTCAATTCTGATTGTATCGAATACTATTGTAGACTTCTAACTCAAGACTTTACTCGGGAAGAACGATGATGCTATCGATAATCTATTATTTATACTTTTCAGCCTAAGAATCTTTCATAAGATAGATTTATACCAATGTAAGATTTTTTCAAGGAAGAAAAATAACCTTTCTATACCTTCATAATATCTTCCTCCTTCTTTTTCATGAGGGCTTCGATTTCTTTACCGGCTTGGTCTACTCACTTCTGCAAATCGCTTTCGAGATTTTTCGCAATATCCTCACTGATTTCCTTACTTGATTTCGCGGTATCGATTTTTTTCTTATAATCCTGGCGCACATTTCTGATTCCGACCTTGCCTTCTTCGAGCATCCGGTGGGCGACTTTGACGAGTTCCCGTCTGCGTTCCTCAGTCAGAGATGGTATATTGATGAGGATAGATTCCCCATTATTATTGGGATTGAGTCCGAGATTCGCATCAGTAATTCCTTTTTCGATATCTTTGATGACCGATTTATCCCACGGTTGGATGGAAATCGTCTGAGCGTCAAGCGTCGATACTGCAGCTACGTTTCTGAGGGGTTGACTCGAGCCGTAGACCATCACATAGACATCTTCTACGATAGCGGGGTTCGCGCGTCAAGCCTGCAATTTAGAGAGTTCATTCGCGAGGTGTTGTATGGCTTTGGTAAGGTCTTGTTGAAGATTTTGTAACATAGTGAGAAATTAATTATAATCAAAATGTATAAATATTGTAGTCAAAATATTGCTTTATACAAGCTTTTTTTTGACAAAGATTCCATAGAAGATAGAATGTTGATTAGTAATTTACTATATTAACTATTATAACTATGAGATCTTCTTTTCTTCGTATCTTGATAGGGGGAGCCAGTATAATCTCTATAGTGTCTATCCCATCAACGGAGGCAAAGATCGGAAACGCACTTGCGGAGTTTCCCACCATTGCTTGTACTACGAATCCTGCCTTTACTGCGAATAGTTGTAATCTCTGTTATGACGGAGGAAGCGTGAAGGTCGGAGAGCGATTGACCGGACTCTTCGATACTTGGACTAACGCCAACAGTACTGCACAACTTCTCTATAAGGATGAACAGATGATGCCAGATATCAAAAATCTCTGAGGTGGAGGGACCGAGTGGACAAGTACTCCCAATGATAATGACAAAGTATGGAGGTATACAACCGAAGTCGTCTGGACTCCTTCGAGTGCGACGGGTTCTCGTTCACAGTTTTTCCTCATGCCAAATGACAAGGTGAAATTTCTTGAGGCTGATACTGGAGCTGGATACAATCTCGTCAAAACTGATAAAAAGAGTGGAGATACGATCGGTCTCGTGCGATATCCGACGATCTACCGAAATATCGATGAAGCCGGAAATGAGAGTGAGAAGCAGACCAACTATGAATGTGTCATCTATAAGGCAAGTGTAGCGGTAGCTGCTCCACCGACTCCGACTCCGACGCCGACTCCGAAACCAACTGTGGTTACGCCAACTCCGAAACCAACCCCAGCACAGGTGACTACTCCGAAGACGGGACCAGAGACGCTTCTATTGATCGCTGCAGCATTTTTCATCGCTTTCGGGATGATGTTCTCCCTTCGAAAAGAAAATTAATCTTACTCAATACTTCAAACCTCTAGATGATTCTGGAGGTTTTTTTGTGAGGATTGAGTGAATCACCAAATACATATTGACAAGTATGAATTAATTTGTAAAATCTTATTCAATGATTTCAGAAATTATATAGAGGATATTTGCATAAAAATT
>JAYVJC010000038.1:0-8036 GCA_043769645.1 Candidatus Altimarinota bacterium | reverse complement strand
CCAGTAATTGCTAAATTCTTACAATTCTTACAAGAAGTCGTTGTCAATGGACTCTCCGATGTTCATATTACGACAGATGACTATCCATTTATCCGTACTCCGGATCGAAAAGTTTCTCCAGTTACCTCCTATGGACGTATCTCGTATGATGAACTCTCAGAACTCATCCGATATATGGAACCAAGTATTGATATCGACTCTCTCGTAAAACTCAGAACAGGGAATCACTTTATCTTCCAATACGATGGTACACGTTTCCGAACCAATATTTCTCGAAACCAAGAGGGTCTGGCTATCGCGATGCGAACGATCAAGAAAAAAACTCCGACAGCTGAAGATATAGGACTCAAATGAGTCATGCTTGATCTACTCCAGAAGGATCGATGACTCTTTCTCATAACAGGAGGGACGGGAAGTGGAAAAACCACCACTTTGATAGGGATGATTGATTATCTGAATAAGAACTATAATAAACACATCATAACGATCGAAGATCCGATAGAATACCTTCTCAAGAATGAAAAAAGTCTGATCCACCAGAAAGAAGTCGGGAAACATGTTGATACCTTTGACCAAGCAATTCGTGATGCGATGCGAGAAGATCCGGATATCTTGATGGTTGGGGAAATGCGAGATATGGAGACGATTGCTGCAGTACTCACACTTGCTGAGACTGGTCACCTTGTTATTTCAACCCTCCATACCAATGACGTCGTCCAGACCTTTGATCGACTCATCTACGCTTTTCCTGCGGCCATGCAATCTCAAGTGCGAGTCCAGCTCGCTATGGTTCTCGTAGCGGTGGTAGGACAGATTATCCTTCCTCATGCGGAAGGAAAAAAGAGCGTTGTCGCCCGAGAAATATTTATCAACTCTGACTCTTCACGCAATATCATCATGGATGGAAATATTACCCAGCTCTACTCGTCTATCGAGACCGGAAAACACGAGGGTATGGTATCGATGCAAAATGCCATGAATCAGCTCCATTCGACGGGTCAGATAACTCTGAGAACCCTCCTTGATCACATGAAGGATCGTAAGATGTTCGATGAATATCTCGCGAATAATAATCTCGTTCTGAATTAATCGTATCCTATACTTTTTTCTTCCAGTATTCGATAGTGAATCCATTTCTTCTATCAGTTTTTTCGGGCTGTAATTCAAAACCTGTTTCAAATACTGGAAAATAAGCATCAGCTCACTCGATTTCCATATCTATTCGGGATAGTATAACCTCATCAACGAGTCCGGCATCGAAGAAGAGCGAATATATCTGAGAGCCTCAGCAGATAAAGGCAGTAGTAGTTGGTTGGCTGGGAGGCTGGGAAGATGATGGGAGGCTGGGAGGCTGGTGAGCTGGTTGGGTTTTGTTATTGGAATATTCTAAGAGTTCCGATATTGAGTAGAAAACGGTAATACCAGGTGCAGAAAATTGACCTCGCGTGAGCACTATATTTTCTCTTCCCGGAAGCGGTCGACCGATAGATTCATACGTTTTCCTTCCCATAATAATCGGAGAACCCAGAGTTGTCTTCTTGAAGTGTTCGAAATCATCCGGAATATACCAGGGGATTTTCCCATTTTTCCCGATGGCACGATTGGTCGATATGGCGACGATGGCGATAAATTTCATAAGGATAGTATGATGAAAAATTTACTTTTTCAAAATCTTTTGTATCATCATTTTTATTTCTCAAACGACTCTATGAAATGATCACAGGAGAATACTTCTTTCACACAATCCCCCTTTCTGAGATATCCTGCGGTTGGGGCGGTAGTTTGAGCTGTTGCATCCAGCATTCTCAAAATCCTGTACCCAGAGAAATTTTCAGAAATCTCTTTTTTAGATCAGGCTGGATGAGGTCTATCAATATGAGCAATTCTTTGACTCTCTGTAGCATGACTATGAGATAGCTTCAAAATCTGAAAAAATCGATGAAAGTAGCTTCAATTATAAAAGAAGATAATTGATTTTCATATAACTCTCTTGCCGAGGTGAATACGACCTAAAAAGTTGGTGCATTATTCCCGCTAGCAGATATTTATTTCTTATTTAGTCCGAACATTGCTATGCCGAATAGGAGAGCTGCGATTCCTGACGAAACAAAGAATGGAAGTGATTTATCGACGGCATAAAATATACCTACCAGAAACGGTCCTATCATATTTGCTATACTTACGACAGAAGTATTATATCCCATAACCTTCCCGACTTCTTTCCCCGACTTGTTCGCGATGAGTGAACTGATCGAAGGTTGAAATGATCCCATAGCGAGTGGAAAGAGTGGGATAATAAAAAACAACCAAAAGATATTTCGATTGATAGCGAATAGGAAGAGGCTTATGACCATAAGGGCAAGAGCAATTTGAATCATCTGTTTCTCCACAAAGTATCGACGTACATATTTTACGAGTCCTCACTGATAAACCACCGCGATGAGTCCGACAAGGGAAAGAGTATATCCTATCTGGTCTGCATTGAAATCGAAGATATCTTTGTAGAACTGACTCGATCCTGACTGGATAGACGAAAAAGCCAGGGTTCCTCACCAGGAAAGAACGAGGAGAATGATGACTTCCTTCGAGAAGTGAAACGGTGCATGTTCCGTATGCATTTCTTCGACATGTTTCTGAGGTTCTGGAAGTCGGAAGATAATCATCAAAAAATTGATAGCAATCGCTATACTACAACCGATAATCGCATACTCAATTCCCCATTTCGATGAAAGAAGTCAACCAATCGCAGGACCGATGAGGAATGCCATCCCAAAAGCCGCTCCAATCAATCCCATATTTTTTGTCTTTTCTGCGGGTTTTGAAATATCAGAAATATATGCCTGAACGATTCCGAATCCAGCACCTCAGAGTCCAGAGATAAACCGTGCTGCAATAAAAATCAAGAAAAGAATATTGGTTTCTACTGGAAGGAGGCCTTTCGAAAGGCTGAGAAAGAGGATGATATAGCCGACTAGGTTGAGCCCGGAGGTAAGGATAAGGAGGTTTTTTCGCCCGTAACTGTCAGAAAGCCTCCCGAAAACGAGTCCTCCGAGGAACATACCGATGGCAAAAATTCACTGGGAATATGGGGTCCACTGTTCACCGACTCAAAAATTGGTGATAATATCCGGGAGTACCGGTATGAGTATACCGATACCGAGGATATCGAGAAATGCGGTAAGGAGGATAAGAAACATAGTTTGAGTGTAATAGAGTAATAAGTGTATTAGGATAGTGTTTGTTGCTTTTATAGATGGAACATGAAGAGAAAAAAAATTATGGGATAGTGATTCAGATAAATCCCTATCACTTATCGAATTGCTGGCTGAAGTACATGTTTGCCTCTATGAAGTCAAGGACTTCTCGATTAAAGCCGACCATTCCTGTATTTTCACTTGGGTAAAGGTACTGGAGATCACTGTACTTTTCAGGTTCAGCATTTCGTATTTCTCAGGTATAGGTTCGGATAAAGGCGTATATATTGAAATAAGTCTTATCGGGAGCAATGCGTTGAGAAATGTGAATGATATTGATATCGTTCTCCTCCACTTCAATACTAAGCTCTTCTTGAAGTTCACGGGTGAAGGATTCCTTCATTGTTTCTCATAGTTCCATATGACCACTTGGAAGCTGAAAGAATCCATCCATAAATCCCGTATTTTGTCGTTTCTGGAAGAGGATGCGTCCTTCACTATCTCGGATGATAGCAAATATGGCGGCATGGAAGAGGGGTTGACACATAGAAAGGAGAGGGGAAGTTGAAAGAGGAGATGGGAGTATAAACACTAGGGCACTTCTTCAAGTGTTTTGTTAAATAATTTGAATTGATGTCCGTACTTTGATTTTCCTTGAATTGAGAGAAACAGAAAATTATTCCTTATTGATTACTTTTCTGGTACTTGATCTTCCAGTTCGAAAGATTCGTTTCACTCCTCGCTTGAAGAATCCATCACCAGTTTTTGGTTTTAGGTAGACTTCATAGTAGATTCCTTTGACAACAAAGAGGGTAAGCGCAGAAGCAGAAATGACTCAGAAGATAATCGTGAATCCCATCCCACTCCAGAATCGATCACGAAGGGCAATCGGGAGGATTCCGAGTGCCGTCGTTATAGTGGTGAGAAGCATCGGTTCCAGTCGAGATGATCCGGCTTCGACCAGTGCCGTGATTCCTTCGACACCTTTTTTGAGGTTTTCATTAATTGCGGATATCAAGATGATTCCATGATTGACGGCGATTCCCGTGAAGGCGATGAATCCGATTCCAAATGGAAGGGAGAATTGATTCTTAGTAAGGAGGAGTCACACCATCACAAATGGAAGGGACATGATCACTGAGTAGAGGATAACGAGGGGTTGAGAGAAGCTATGAAACTGAAGGGTCAAGATCGCAAAGATAACAATAAGGGCGATAAAGAAGGCTGACAGAACCGCAGTGATGAGTTCCTTATTTGATTCGGTTTCTCATCATTTTTCATAGGAGATTCCGTTTGGATAGGTATAGGTATCTGCAAATTTTTGAAACTTGGCCTGCGTACTGACACTATCCGTGCCGAGCTCGAGATCGGCATCGACGGTAATCTGTACCTTTCCATCGGTTCTTGAAACCTGTGCGGTTGCATTGGTGAGATTGGTATCGACGAATTCTCCCACCTTGTACGAGGTATTGCCTATTATGATGGGTATAGCAAGGATATCTTCAAGTCGAACCTCATCAGAGAACTTCGAGGATTTAATCTGTATATCCATATCTTCTCACCTGTCTTCCACGGTTCCTATAAGGATACCGTTCATATTCTGAGCAATTTGGGCGTATATAGTAGCAGCCGATATCCCAGCTGTAGTCATAAGCTCCTTCTTGAGTCCGAAGATAAACTGTCCTGGCGTATCATTCGAGGAGCGTCCGACATTTTTGGTTCCGGGTATTACCTTGAGATAGCTTTCGAAATCCTTCGATAAATTGATGAGTAGAGAAAGTTTATCAGCATTGTCCGCGATCAGATTGAGTCCTACAGCCTTACTTCCAGGGGGTCCATTTTTGAGAACCTCACTTACTACCTTGTATCCTTTCGATTCGAAAATCCTCAGCTTTTCAAAGAGTATTTTTTCGAGATCAAATACAGAGAGCTCGTGATTGATCTTTCGGATTTTCTTTTTCGTCAGCTGTACGGAGATACTTGCTTTATTTCCTCCGATTGCAATGGTAGTATACTCAATCTCTGAATATCCATGAAAGATATTGGTTATTCCAGAGAGGTCTCGTGTAGTGACTTCCGTCTTTTGTCCCACACTTCCCTCGATGGTAAACGAGGTAAGGTTGTTGTCATCTCCAGGGAAAATCTCGAATCCGACGGCAGGAGCGAGGAAGAGAAAGCTCAATATAAGGAGTATCACGGGGATGAATATCGAAAGACGCCTCAGAATCGTATGTTCGAGAAAGTTTCTGAGAACCCCCTTGTACCAGCTCGTAACTCTATGGATGATACGAATACGTAGCGGCGCGATCGCCTCCTCGATTTTTATCTTTCCTTCACGTTCGAGTGTGAGGAGTTCTTTTTCTTCGTCAGTCGCATACTCTATAGCGTGTGGATCATCGACGTAAGTTTTTCCCTTTTTTACGAAGAGAAGGTAGAGGGCACTATTGACGGTAAGGGCGAGGACGAGACCGGTGGCGAGGACTCAGAAGATGGTGATCGGGATAAAAGAGAGGAATTTCCCCAGGATTCCCGGAAGGGTCATCATCGGGATGAATACGACGATAGTGGTCATCACTCCCGAGATTATAGGAACACCATATTCTCTCAGGGCAAGCATGATTGCTGATCGTGGATCGTATCCGACTCGGATTTTTGCACTCGCTCCCTGGACGATCACGATGATTGTATCGACCGCAATACCAAAGGATAGGATAAGAGAAAAGTTCGTCAAAAAATTCATCGTATATCCACCATAGAAGAGGAGAAGAAAGGTCGAAAGAAACGCGAGGGGAAGGGTGACGCTCGCGAAAAGAGAGTCTCGAAATCATACGAAGAGGTACATCGCCACAAATACGAGTGCGAGAGTGGTCAGGGCTTCCTTGAAGAGTTCGTCGTAGTCATCTCGGATATTATCTGCAAGATCGATCCCGTAAGCATACCCGAAATCAGCATAGGCCGGTCAGTGAAAGGCTTCTTCTACGACTTTTTTGGCGTTATCACTTGCATAGAAAATACTGGCAGAATCATTTTTATTGACGGTAAGGCCGACATATCTAAAAGCCGACATAGATCCAGAATGGACTTTCCCCTTCTCCATGGAAGGACCGAATACGATATAATTTTTGGCATTGTTTTTGTACTTACGCTCTACTGTAGCGAGCTCTCAGAGCGTCGTCGTACCACCTTTCGGAAGGGCAATCGGTATCGAGAGAAAATCGAAACTCTTTCGATTCTTTCCTTCGATTCGAAAGTCATACTTTTTATCTCCTATAGCAAAGTTTCCTATCGGTTGATCTCGATTGAGGCCTTGGATAATACTCGAAATACTACTGAGAGAGAGGCCAAGGTTGGTGAGTTTTTCCTCGGGAACGATGAACTGTACTTCATAGGTGGAATCATTTCCTCCTCCACTTTCGACTGGTTTCCCAGCTCCTCCAGCGGAAAGGCTTACTTTGTTTACTCCTGGTGCTTGCTCGATTTTTTCTTTGAGTTCTATGGCCTTATCGAAGAGGTGTGCTTTTGAAGCTTTCGGATCCGTCGAGTAGAGAAATATCGAAAAGGTACGGTTGGTATCACTCTCTATCTCTGTAATGACTGGAGTCTTCGCTTCGCTCGGAAGTACCGCCCGACTGACACTGCTTCGTACGTCTGAGAGGACATCTTTCGAGTTCGCACTCGTCTTCAGGGTCAGAGTCAGGCTCGAGAACCCGAGCGAAGAACTCGTGGTAATCTTATCAATCCCCTTGATATCTTTGACCTCTTTATAGATCTTATCACTAATGAGCGAGTCTATGTCGATAGGATTGGTTCCAGGATAAGTGGTCGAAATCGAAATAATACCGAGCTTTACGGAAGGACTTGATTCCTTCTGGATATTAAAGGCGGAAAGTCCACCCATAATCACTATCGTGATCACGATGAGGTAGGAAATACGAAACTGGCGAATCCAAAATCCATAAAATCAGGAGGTGAATTTTTCTTGGAGTTCTTCGATTCTTTTAGTAAGTGCATTCATATTATTTTTTTATCTGAAGGGTATGTTTCGAGGGATCATAATTCGATGTATCTGTCAGGATGATTTTTGCACTAGTTTCAAGAGCATCAAGTATTTCTATAGAATCCCCACGGAGTTTTCCGAGGCGGACACTTCTATATTCGAGAGTATTTCCGCTTCCGAGAATAGTAAGCTCACCTTCTTGTTCGCTGATGATTTTTATACTCGTGAGAGGAAGGGTGATTATTTCTCATTCCGTATTTTCCTTACTTTCTCTCGAAAGAGTGAAGGTGATTGTTGCGGCACTTCCGAGGAAGTTACTCGCTCCAGGGACGCTGATACGAGTGGTGTAGAGGAGGTTCGCATTAGCCGCCCGAGAGAGGGCCGTTATTGTTCCAGTAAAAGTAGTATCTCCGACATTCACAACCAGACTATCTCAGACATTTAGGTTATTCGAAATCGAAGATTCGAGGTCGAGATTGACTTCTGGAGTATTCGAAACGATCTCGATCATCGCAGTTCCGATATTGGTTCGTTGTCCGACTGAGGTGATCACTCGGGTAATTGTCCCATCAAATGGGGCTGAAATCGTAAGTTTTGAATACTCTCGCTTGGCCTGTTCGAGAGAAAGTTCACTCGTGGTACGATTGGCTCTCATCTGCTCCAAGGTAATTCCCTTATTTTTGAGGGCGACTTCTCGTGCATTGCTCGCCTGTCGAAGTGAAAGCTCTGCTGCTTTTATTCGATCTTTGAGATCGATAATATTCGTATTGTAGAGAAGTCTCGCTTCAGTCGAATTGTTGATGAGTGTTTTTTCATCTGGAGTGAGCTCTCGAGTAAGGCTTTCT
>JAYVJC010000037.1:0-38544 GCA_043769645.1 Candidatus Altimarinota bacterium | reverse complement strand
CAACCTTCAACCTTCAACCTTCAACCTTCAACCTTCAACCTTCAACCTTCAACCTTCAACCTTCAACCTTCAACCTTCAACCTTCAACCTTCATTATTCATAAATCGGTCCATAAATCGTATCCATATTTTGCTTGCAGAGGACTTTATCAGAACAGACAAATATCTTTCCGACGATTCGAGCATCCACATAGATGGTTTCTCACTTGAGGAAGACATCACGATTTGACTGAGCATAGGTTTTGAGCGAGAGGAGCTGATTCTTGAGTGTATTATCAAGTGTGAGAAATATCCGAACTCCACTTTCGAGCGTTATATGGAATTCTTGTTCATTTTCTAGATATCGACTCTTTGCAAGGCGAAAGTCAGAGAAATCCGATTCGATGATAGCAAGTGTTTTTTTGATGGTGGCTACTATCTCTTCAGCCATGATATTTTTATAATCGAGAAAGACTGTTTCCCGAAGACGTGGAGAAATCACCTCAAGTTGTTTTTTATTTTCGATTCCTGATCCTGACTTTTGTGCGGGAATGAGGACTCCATTGGAAGTGAGTCCCCATGACTTATCGATGCCATAGATGCTCACTCGGAAATCTATCGGAAGTGCATGCAGAAGGATCTTGATATTATTTGGATAGAGGTAATCGAGTTCGATAGATGAGATATGTTTTTGATACTTACGCAGAGACGCGAGGATAAGTCATTTATTGAGATTAAAGATACTCTTTCCATAAAGTGAGTCAATCGCTTGATGAGAAATATTGACATCAATACTCGAGTCGACGGGTTCAATCATGACTCTCGATGGAGTAATCTGGAAGTATGACGAAAAAAAGAGAATATATACCGTAAGGAGTATGAGAACGCCACCTACTGTATTGAGGATATGATGATTGTTATCCCTCAGCGTTTCAAGACGCTGATACATTCGAGAAAAAGGAGCAATAATATTTTTCTTCTTTCGTAAAAAAGAAACTCGACTTGTCGAAAAGGTCTCTTCTGAGTCACGAAAGAGGTAGGTTTTTTTCTTGGATTCTTTGATATTTTTCCGGAAGTCTTTATTCTGGAAATGATGTATCCTGTTTTTCAGTTTGGCGAGAAAGCCCATATTGCCTATCGAGGGAATGGATAATGTCGAGGATTTCAGCGGTTTGTTTTTGTTTCTTCCCGACTCGAAATCTGAGGATTGGGATTTTTCTGAGAGAGTAGTCTTTCCCTATCCTCTTACGAGTGATTTCAGCACAGTGAGCGAGAAAATGGGGAAGAAGATTCTCATCTTTTTGACTATTGACATAGATATCAGCGTAGTCGTAATCACTATTGACATCTACTTCTACTACGGTGATAATACCGAAAGTATGTGTATGAAGCTGCTCAAAATTCATAATATCCTCGGAAGCATAGGTTCTGATGGCGTCGGCAAGTCGTTTCTGACGGAGGTTCATAGGAAGAGAAAGAGAAATCGAATATCTTTAGTTTTTGTGCTTCCAGAGTACTTGGAAGGTTTGATTGGCTGAAGTATAGATACAATCGAGAAAAATGAAAGTCTTTTTTTAGAGGAACTTCTTTAGATCTTCCTTCGGTTCTCAGAGAAAATCGTACTCTTTTCCAAAAAGCGAAAATGAAAGCTTCCAGGCATGGAGCCATTGCCGAGTAAGTCCATAGGTTTCCAGTGCTTCCTTATTAGCTTTTTCATTTCCATATTTGGTATCACCGAGAATCGGAAAACCTATAGAAGCAAGATGAACTCTGATTTGGTGAGTTCTTCCCGTAAGGAGGTCTACCTCGAGGAGAGTGTATTTAGAGGCAATAGTTCATTTATTGCAAAATTTTGTTTTAGCTATTTTCGGGTTGAGTGGATCATTCGTAGTCATTTTTTTCCGATCATGGGGATCCCTTCCGATGAAAGACTCAATGTATCCTTCCTGATCCTTCAGAATACCGACGACGAGAGCGAGGTAGGTTTTCTCGATCGTACGTTTAGCAATTTTTAGTTGGAGTGCATGCATCGCTTTATCATTTTTCGCTATGATGATGAGTCCACTTGTGTCTTTATCCAGACGATGTACGATACCGGGGCGTTCGACACCATTGATGATACTCCCTCACCCCAACCCTCTCCTTAAGGAGAGGGAGTTTTCTACTTCATGATTTTCTCACTCTGTGAATGGTGGATAATAGTAGTAATCACTCCCCTTCTCTGAAGGAGAAGGGGGTGGGGGATGAGGGAGATGCTTGAAATGATAGAGGAGTGCATTGACGAGTGTCCCTTTTCTCCCTTCTTCACCGGGAGTTGGATGCGTATTAATCCCTGCATCTTTATTGATAATCGCGAAGTCTTCATTTTCATAGACGATATCGAGTGGCATATCTTCTGCGATGAGTTCCATCTCCTCGACTTTCCAGCTGATTTCGATGACATCCCGTAGGTATACTTTCTTATTTTTTGTGAAGTGTTGTCCATTGGCGGTTATTTTACCTTCCTCGATCATTTTCTGGATATATGCGCGAGACTTCTCTGGAAAAAGAGCCGACAGGTAGGTGTCGACTCTTCTGGTTTCTCTTGGGTCTGCGAAGACTGAGAAGAGACTGGTATTGTGGTAGGTATTGGAAGAACGCATTTTGTATGGAAGTGAACTATCGCAAAGTTCCTACGAAACCATGAATCAGGTACTCAGAAGGTATTTGCATTGGAGTTTTTAGTGCGACCTTCTTTCCTTTCTGAATTTCTATACAATCACGATCTTATCATATCCACAGATTTCCTCAGATTTGAAAAAACGTGCGATTTCAGCGGTTGCCGATTCGACGGAGTCAGAGGCGTGGATGAGGTTGTATCGGATATTATTGGCGAGATCCGCACGTATCGTTCCCATAGGTGATTCAGCTGGATTGGTTGCTCCACAGAGCTGACGAAGACCAGCAACGACTCCATCTCCCTCGACGATCATCGCGACGATTGGACCACTCGTCATATAGGCGACAATCTCTGGATAAAAAGGCTTATTCGTGAGGTGACCATAGTGGTCATCGAGCGTTGCCTTCGCAATATTCATCATCTTCATCGCCACGACCTTGAAGTTACGAGCTTCGATACGACCAGTAATCTGACCTATCAGATTGCGGTGAACTGCATCTGGCTTGAGAAGGACAACAGTACGTTCCATAGAAAAATAATTATAATGTAAATGTGGTCATAATATAGAGAAATGAGGAGAAAAAGCAAAAGTATATTCTATAAGGTTTTTTGTAATATTTTTTTGACAAATATATCACAGATAGTAGAATGACTTGAATAATGATTGAAAAAAAATTATATCAATTATACAAAGCTTCTATGCCTCAGCATCAAAATAGACAAGATCAGTGAGGTGATTTTCAAACGTGAGAAACAGGGAGAGATAGACTTTTATCCACTATTTTCCCCGATGCTTCTGGTCGATCCGATCTCATATTGTCCTGAACAAAAGATGCTATTCTTACGCTTAGGCCAGAAGACTTCACTCCAAGATCGACATTCCCCTCTTGAATTGACGGTGACGATGTAGATTCATTTTAGTATTTTTTGGAATACTATCTATAATGAAACTATGAAAAAACTTGATAGAAACGATATCCCCGAATGATATACCTATTATCGTTCCCACTCCAATGCCTATTTTGACTATGAAATGCGAGGAGCAGATATGAAAAAAATATCGATTATCCACGAGCCTCAATGATATGGATATATTTGCCATTTTTTCTGGGGATTTTTTTCATTCGCTATATTTGAGAAGTCAGACATCGAACCAACTCGAGAACTTCTTGCTCGCTATGGGATGAAGCGGTGACTCGTATTCTGGTCAGGATGGAGAAAAACCAAACCTGATGGACCATATTGGTGGAAGTTTGGGTATCTATTCTCGCGTCAGTACCATCACTCGACGAGATCTGCCTTCTCGGTACTTGATGCTTGAGAGTATTGGAGAAAATGGTCTTCGAGTGCTCGGGGGCATCGGAGTAAAATCCAGAAGGAAATCACGAGTGGAACGATTCGTATCGATACCGAGGCAAGACTCAATGATTTTCTTCGTATCTATAAAAAAACGCGAGTTAGTCACTGATGGAAGAGTTATCTCATATTTCGACAGCAGTATCTCTCGAAAAGCTATCCCGAAAAAATTCGCATCTATCTAGCTTATCTCGAATGAGAGTGTCTTGCAGGAGCTATATTTCTCGATGATTTTCCAACGAGTACCTACCTGATAGCATTCCAGGATCCACGAGGGAAATCGCATCATCTTGGTCTCGCTCTTATCGATCAGTGGTTCTCTGAGTCACAGGAACTTGGTTTCCAATTTCTCGATCTTGATCATATGCGGGATACTCTCGATCCCCTCTCTTACGCTGGTTATACTGAGTTTAAGTCTGGCATTGCAGACTATGAAGTCAGGTTTCGGGATTTTTACATGCGAATACTCTTTTAATTAATATTGACAAAAGTAAATTATTTGTTAATTTACTTTTAATGAACTCAGAGCATTCCAAAACTCACGATACTCTTTATGGAGTTGATCCTACCTCATATTCCCTTCTTACTATTCCAGATGGGATTTCGGGATATAAAAGAAAAAAATACCTACGAGAAGAGGTATTCTGTTCACTACTTTTTAAGGGGATTCTCAATTTTTGTGATATTTTAGTAGATATGGAATGAAACGCAGTTTCTATTCCAATGAATCCTCAATTTGTGGATGAAAAACTTGAACTAACTCAGATCATTGCTGATATAGCACTCATTGAGGTTCTCACAGGAAATACGTGAGATCGATCTGTCATACCTCAATATGACCATAGGAATCAACAAGAACATGCCATTATGGGGAATAATTGTTGTATCTTTTATGAAGGAACGTACTCAGTTTTTGATATAGATGACGCTAATTTTCGTTTTCTCAGAGTAGAAGATATTTTATGAGAGTTTCTCAGGTCAATTCAAAACCTATATAGCGTTCATGATCTCCCCGGAGCGCCTTTCTCTCTTGTAGAACTAGAAGTAACTGGTATAGTATTTGGAAATCGTATAGTTGATAGGGTATCTCGGCTTCTTGAAAGGTATGATAATCTTGAATGAAAAAAACTATTCTTCGAACAACGTTTATACGTGAGTTATAAGGGTAAAAAAACTCTGGAAAAAACCCTAAATATCCACGAATGAAAGGATGATATATGGTCTGATGAAGACCGAGAAATGTACGAGCGCTTTATACGACTACTTCGCATTATTCGAGATATATTTTCTCAAAATAATCGAGCACTCTCTGAGTATATTGAGACGAATCGTTCAGTATTACTTGGAGAAATAGTATTTAACTGCAAAACACTATGGAGCCTGGTGAAAATGGCTATTTCGAGAATACTTCCTTAGTAGTATGAAGACTACTTCTTCAGTATATTCACAAAAGTCTCGCTCGGAATACTTACTCGTCCGAATTGTTTCATTTTTTTCTTTCCTTCCTTTTGCTTCTCGAGGAGTTTGCGTTTACGAGTGATATCTCCTCCATAGAGCTTCGCAGTGACGTCTTTCCTGAGTGCCGATATATCTTCTCTTGCGACGACATCACTTCCCATTACGGCCTGGATGACGATAGCGAACTGGGCTTTGGGGATGTTTTCTTTGAGCTTGGTTACGATACGTCCTCCGAAGGTGCGACCACGAGCTCGATGGACGAGCATAGAAAAGGCGTCGACGATATCCCCGGCGACTCTGACGTCGAGCTTCACGATATCATCGACTTTATATTTGATGGGCTCGTAGTGCAGACTCGCGTATCCACTCGAGAGGGACTTCAGATCATCATAGTAGTCGCCGACGAGTTCAGACATCGGGATCTCGTAGTGGAGGATGACTCGACTTGTATCGAGGTAAGTCTGATTTTTGAATACTCCTCTTCGTTCCTGAGCGAGCCCCATGAGGTTTCCGATATACTCATTCGGGGTGATCATCTCGACCTTTGCGATGGGTTCTTCGATATGGATATAGGTCCCAGGTTTCGGGAGATCCTCGGGATTCGAGATATAGAGGTAGGTACACTTTTTCCCTTCATGCTCGATGAGTTCCCCATGAGCCCGGGGATAGAGGGCAACTTTATCACCGACGATGAGGACCTTGTATGTGACCTGCGGACTCGTGATGATCACATCCATCCCATGTTCTCTCCAGAGACGCTCTTTCACGATATCAAGATGAAGAAGTCCGAGGAATCCACATCGGAATCCATACCCGAGTGCCGGGGAGGCTTCATGCTCCGCGACGAGAGATGAGTCATTGAGCTGGAGTTTTTCCATAGCATCCTTCATCTTCGGGTATTCATCGGTATCGACCGGATAGACTCCAGCGTAGATATATGGCGTGATCTTCTTGAATCCCTCGATGGCATGCTTACTATCGGGGTCTCCAGCAAATACCGTATCCCCGACTCGTGCGTCGATGATAGACTTAAGTCCCGTGACGACATATCCGATCTCCCCTTCATAGAGGATGCCGGTTGGTGAGTATTTCGGCCGGAAACATCCGACTTCGAGGGCTTCGATCTTGGCTCCAGTATTGATGAGTTCGAGTTTATCTCCCTTGGTAATCGTTCCGGAAAAGAGCTTTAGATAGACGACCACGCCTTTGTACGCATCATACTGAGAGTCAAAAATAAGTCATTTGATTGCGGGTTGGCTACTTGGGAGATTGGCTGGTTCGATTACTCCTGCAGCTGAAAGTATACTTGGTATAAAGTGGGACTCCTTATCGAGCTTTTTCGGCTCTGGGATAAACTCAAGGACACGATCCAGGATCGTTTCCACATTGAGTCCTGTCTTGGCAGACACTGGGATGATATCTTCTTTTTTACACCCGAGAAGATTCACCACTTCCTCCGTCGCTCGTTCGACATCGGCACTTGGGAGGTCGATCTTATTGAGTACCGGGATAATCGTGAGATCATTTTCCATCGCGAGGTAGACATTCGAAAGGGTCTGCGCCTCGATCCCTTGACTGGCATCGACGACGAGGATAGCGCCTTCGACCGAAGCGAGGGAACGCGATACTTCATACTGGAAGTCCACATGCCCAGGAGTATCGATGAGGTTGAGTTCGACTCCCTTCCATTCCATACGAACGGGAGTCAGCTTGATTGTAATCCCCCGCTCTCGCTCGAGCTCCATATTGTCGAGGGTTTGCGATTGGATTTCGCGTTTTTCGAGGGTTCCGGTGATTTCCATCAGACGATCGGCGAGTGTCGATTTCCCGTGGTCGATATGCGCGATGATACAAAAATTGCGGATGGAAGTTGGTTTTGACATAGGCGCATAGTAGGGAAAAAAGGCAAAAAGGCAATTTTCATGCGAGAGATTCGTGTAATTTAGAAAATATGATACAATATAAACATGACTCTGAAACCACGCACATCTCGAGAAAAAGTAAGTGATATTTCAGAAGGTGTCAACATTTCTGAGATTATAGAAGTACAAAATGCTCTCGCTCAGTCTATCGAGTCTCGTTGATCCGAAAGGGATCACTCTGATGAACTCATGTTTCATGTTTTACAGTATCTCAAACAGTTTACTATCCATCTTCAGTTACTACGAGATAGTCTCTGAAACATTGAAAACTTCAATAGTCTCAATGAAACGCGAACATCGATGATAGAAGCTCAAGATAGAGCGATATATTTTTTCCGTCTCAGCTATCCAGAAAGTAAACTAGCACAGTACTCTACTGAATTACTCCGGATAACACTCTATACCAATACACTTGATTTCTGTAGAAAATATATAGCCTGGAGAAGTAACTGAATCGATAGGATTCAGCAGGTAGTGAAATGATATGTGGATGCTCTCAAAATAGAAATAAACTCTACGCCAGAAAAATAGTATTGATTATCTTTATTTATAGCGTATAGTGATTTGAATATTTATCCTACCATATGAATGATCGTACATGAGGTAATCTTGATAGGGAGCTGGAAGATGCTTCAGGATATGATAAAATAATATGGTCTCCAAGTGCTTGAAACTCAATTGAACAAATATTGTGAAACCCACTACCTAATAAAAGAAGCAATAGTGCTTCCAGAGTATTAGTATGATCATTAGCTCAATGTTTATATAAAGTGTTATTCTCGGAAGTTTACTCTCACCGATCTGACGGTCTACAGGAACTTTCTCCTAAAATGGGGGAAATACTACAGCTTATATGTACTGCTTTTCCAGAGTATGTTCCATTTCCGATGAGTGCTTTGACAGATAGTAATGGAACTCTAGACTGAGGAGATATCGATATCCATGAGAAAATTATCTCCTGGCTTATCACTTGAAATACATCTCAACTCTGAGTTGGTGTAACTATTTCTGAATATTTTGCATATGAGCTTCTGAAGCTTTATGAATGAAAAATTAGAAGCTGGCTCATGGTTCAAGAAGATCAAAAAAATGATCCTGGAAGATATACTAACAAACTAGAATTGGGAGCTTTACTTTCAGATTTTGAGTGGGAATGGTTACTTTCAGATTTTGAGAAATTCTCATATGCTATTAACTGCTTATGAGTTTATGTGCGATCAAAATCATTATGAGCCTTTCCAGTACATCACACGAACACAAAAATTGTTAGTAATCTAAAAAGTCGATTAACTGAGCTACAATATAACTATGAGAAGCTCAAGAATGAATTGTCAGTAAAACCACAAACTTCTCTCACGATTGTAAAATTTTTTGAAAAGCTTGAAGAGCTTTATAGATCATTCCAAAGTAGTGTATGAATTCTTGAGAGTTACTGACTAACACCCGAGCAAGGAAGAAAATTCTAAAGTGCAAATTGAGTTTTCAAAAGATATACATCTAGAAATCCCAGCTTCCTGCCATGTTTGAGCTTTGCGTGTAGTTGATAACAGTGGTTTCAAAAAAATTCCCTTTATCCGCATTGGGATCTTGGAGTCGATCGAGATGCTTGTAGGGGTTGACGATCGCATCTGGATAGATCGCCTCGATACCGAGCATTGAGAGCCTCTGGTTAGCAAGCCACTTGGTATATCACTCCGTGCTATCACTATTGATCCCCATGATTTTATTTCCGAGGATAAACTGAGACCAGGTGATTTCTTGTTCTACCGCCGTTTTCATCATATCCTTGATGAGGGCTTCATTGTATACTTCTGGGAATTCTCGGCGAATCTCACGGATGATGTTAGCAAAGATGGTAACATGGGTGAGTTCATCTCGACGAATATAGGCGATCATACGTCCGGTAGCGGGCATCTTCATATGGTCGACGAGCGTATCGAAGAAGGCAAAGCCATTGTAGAAGTAGAGAGATTCGAGGAGAAAGTTCGCGACAATGCCACGGAAAAAGGTATAGTCCGTCGGAGTATCGATGAAATCCTGATAGATCTGACCGATATATTTATTGCGTTCGAGGAGGATCTCACTATCCCGCCAGAAGTAGTAGATATCATCTCGATCTTCAGCAGATACTACGGATTCGAGGATCGTCGCATACGACTGTGAGTGGATGGCTTCTTGATAGGCCTGGATCGAGAGGACAAGGTTCACCTCAGGACTCGTTATATAATTCGAAAAATTCGGAAGATTGACCGTCTGGATCGAGTCGAGAAATATCAGAAATGAGAGGATTCCCTTGTAGGCTCGCTGTTCATCGGCATTGAGGGAACTCGCAAAGTCTCGAGCATCATCCTTGAGTCCGGATACTTTTTCTGGAAGCCAGAAATTTCCCACCATCACCTGGTAGAGGCTCTTTGCCCATGGATACTTTACTTCATTGAGATTGAATAATCCAGTTGTAGAACCCTTGATAATTGTCCGATGGGCGATATCATCCTTTCCGAGTGGATTGAATATAGGATTTCTCTGAACAAGGCTTACATCTGGTACCGACATATAGTGTATATATTATGATATAGGATACAAGATATAGTATATATTTTACGAAAAATGCAAAAGATTTTCTTTATTTCTTTGTGATTATCTTCTTATCGTAATATGTAGAAATGATAGAACTCGGTCAGTATATTCGCCGCGATCGATCCGATCATCGAAGCTCAGAGCATACCGTAGATGATGTTATAATAGTAGAGATGCGCTTTATATCGAAACCATCGTGAGCGGCTGTAGTGCTCGAGAAATGCGTGCCCCATTGTCGAAATCATATATGTCTCAGAGTCTTCCTGGTCATCATTTCTATAGGAAGCGATGACAAATCCCTCTTTGATGAGGTATTCAAGGAGGAAAATCTCCTCAGCTGTATCGAATGGACTCACGATATCCATACTTTCCATATGGCGTTTATAGAATGGGGTATTGAGTACGCTCTTGAAGTCTTTCGACTTCATAAATCGGTACATTGCACGAGGAGAATACATAGTGATAAGGATTCAGAAGATGGAGACTAAATTGGATTTTTGACTGGTGGTTTTCGTTTCACTCGTCGTATCGGCATATCGCGCAAGATTTCCTTGACATCAGACTCAGTATCTCGGAGATTTCTCTCGAGGAGTTCTTCTTGCTTTCGTATTTTCTGAAAATTGAGTTGGAATATGAGCGTCATCGCATAGAGAAAGAGCGGGACATAGAAGATCGCATATCCCATGGTGAGAAGTTTTCCTTCAACAGTATGTGGTACGAGGTCCCCGAATCCGATAGTTGCCGTGGTAATGACGGTAAAGTAGAACGCATCGAAGTAGCTCCAACCCTGGGCACGCTCAAAGTAGTGTATGAGAAAGGTCCCGATGAGCCATGAGGAGAGGAAAACTGTTGCGATGAGAAAGAGTCGTTTATGGTGGATATGAAGCATAAGTATATTCTATACTATTCTCTCTTTTTTTGCAATTTCTCGGGTATGTATTTTTTACTTTTTGAAATCCGGTATCGAAGCGGCTATATATCTCGTGTATTTTTGACTTTTGCGAGCTTTCCGATACGTATGAGTGCTGCTTCGTGATGCTCTATAGAAACTGTTCCGCAGGCATCAGCGATAACGGTCACTCCGAAATCCCGATCATGTGCTTCAGCGGTCATACTCGAAACAGCGAGATCAGTAGCGACTCCGGCAACTACCACTTCCGTAATCCCCTGTTCTCTCAGGTAGGATTCGAGGTCCGTCTCATAAAATGGGCTGACTCGGGTTTTGGTAATCGTTTTCTCACTTGGGTCGTATCCGAGCTCATCAAGAAATGCAGTCGACCAGGTATTTTCTTTGAGAATTCCGAGCTCTGGCGTACTAGAAAATCGAGGAGATATCGTCGAACAGTTATCATAGTTCGAGTGAAATCCGAGATGCACCCAGACGATTTTTTCCTGATGCAAACGAAATTTTTGTAGAAGCATTTGGACATTTTCGATTGTATGATACTCTTCGATGAAATTCCCCATACCGAGAGGGGTTATCTTTCCATCAGGATGGAGAAACTCATTGATAAAATCGATCAGGATAAGCGCACGAGACATAGAGAGCATACTTAGGAAAAGAAAATTTTATACGGGGTTGTATAAATTGCAACCAAAAAACATAAAAATCGTCTCTTTATCAGTATTCATTTCTTCGGTTCAACGAAGAAAAAGTATATTCCTTCGTCAAAGGTATAGTTTCTTGAAATTCAAATATACTTTCATAGATCAAAGTATATTTTGCATATTTTTACAGAATATACTCGTCTTTTCTACTTGCCAGTTGCCTCTATTCATATAAAATAAAAAAGCTTTATCCATTAACTATCTTTCTATGATGAATACCACAGGAAAGTACTGTTCTGTCCACGGTGTGGCGTACGTATTAGTTTTGGTCGGAGCGCTGAATTGGTGACTCGTCGGGCTCGGATACTTCCTCTGAGGAAAAGATCTCAATGTCGTACATCTCCTCCTCGGAAGCAAGCCTCTGTTTGAACAGATAGTCTACGTGCTGGTAGGTCTTTCTGCGGTGGCGATGTGTTTTCAGAGCTCATGTAGCTACTGTAAGAAATAATTGATAGGTACCTCATATCTCCGTTCTAGGGGGATGTTTTGATCTCTATAGTTGTATTAGAAAAGATATACCTTCATACTGCCCTTTCACTATGTTCCTTCTAGATTTTTTATGCTATTATTTTTACCGCTCTTGATATACCAAGAGGTGAGTCGTATACAAAAGTGATAGAGATTTTGAAGAGGTATACGTTCGAAAAGATCACAGGGAAAGCCTCAGGTCAGATCCGGATGGGGAAATTTTTCATTCCCCCCAAGTAGAAAACCATGACGCTCGTGATGAGCTATTTGTCAGTAGGCATCACGGATTCGCATATGATACTCTGAAGACCATACTGTAGTATCTGATACATACTGAGAGGAATTTTCTAATTGTCGTCGAGTTTCAAAAACAAGAATTTCTGATATTCTCTGCGTATTTCTCCGAGTAAATCCCTCAATAATCTCACGAGCATGATTGATCATAACTCTATCAGCTTCAGGTGCTATTTCTTGAGATTGGTTCATATGTGTTATGAATTCCTCATGGTATAAAAATCAAGTGTATCTAGGAACTCCTTTTTAATACTTTGGAAAAATGTAGAAATAGAAACAGATATTTATATTTGGTACCGTGAAATTATCTATACCATCGTCGTATCACAAATTTCTTTTTTCCTTCCGGAACCGCATCATCGTAGGTATTTACCCCAACTCTATTTTTTACTTCTGATATTTCCTTGAGCGCTTCCTCTATAGGTCTGATGCGAACTCCATTTGGCTCTGAGTAATTTCACGATCCAGTAAAGTTGACAGTACTTTCGAGAATATGTTTTTTGTCGATCACGATCATATTGTGTCATTTCCATACGATGATATCGAGTGGTTTGAGGAGAGAGATGATTTCTGATACGGATTTTCCAGCTATCGCTACTCCCGTACCGAATGAGATGAGTTTACTCGTATTTCGAGGAGTATACCCATTGGTTGCCCAGTAGAGGATTCCAGAGCAGTCCCACCCATCGAGAATCCATTTTGACTCTGTAGTTACGTCTAGGATTCAAGAATGACTATAAATATCCGCGAGGTACGGAACTCATCCGAGGGCATTTCCTCACCAGATGTACGGTTTTCCGACTTGGGATTTGAGGCGTTTAATAATTTGTGATTGATCTGGGAGCGTGATTTTTCGTTCTTGGAGCTGAGTAGATACTTCGTACACTTGGACAAATCGTGCATCGATATAGTGTGGATCACTATCGTAGGGATACTCTTTACTGGTCACTTCGAGGAGGGTATACCCGTTTTTTGGAAGTATTTTCTTCACAACAATAGTAGACTTCGGAAAGAGGATGGTCTCAGTAGGATCTATCTGCGCCCAGTCATCGAGGATCAGCGTACGGCCCGTACCTCACCCGAAATATCGAGGAAAGTCTTCGAGATAAAACATCGGCGTATACCCACGACTCCAGGCCGAGAGATTCAGAGTGCCACTCGCGATCTCCTGATTGAGTGTTGTCGCTTCAGATTGGAGGGTCAATAGAGAAATAGGTTTTGGAACTTCACTCGCCCAAGCACTTCAGATACTGAGCGATACACTCAAAATAGCTAATAAAATAATGGAATAGTTCATATGATTTTCTTAAGTAAATATATGTTTGAGTATCGTAAAATACTTGTGAAATGCAAATATTTTCAAATCCTCAGCAGAGTCTTTCAGGGTATACTGCTAGCTAGGCTTCAATCAACTGCAACCTACAATCTACCGCTTTATATGATAATAAATTATGAATATTGTCAACTTTTTCTATTGCCAGAAGTACTAAGTCCTTGAAGTTTTTTGGCATAAACTATTTATCCATAAAGACCGAGGTCACTATTACTTCAAATGAGTCTTCTCTGCAGAGATTGTCTTCGATCTGTCTTTGATAGTTTATCTGATATTTTTACTATGATTTAAGATTTATTTTTCTTACTTTCTGTTCTATGGGCTCTCTCTTCAATCGTCTCTGCGGGATACATCTCTTCGCGTACATACTGGTGCTTGTCGGAGCACTCAACTGGTGACTTGTCGCTATAGGAAGCTATGCAGATATGAATCTCAATATCGTCAATCTCCTCCTTGGTACTTGGCCGATGGTCGAACGTCTTGTATATCTTCTCGTCGGACTCTCGGGGGTGATTCTATTATTCCAGTCATCGTGTAGTCTTTGCGATGGTACAAATGCAGAGTATATCACTACTCCTGCACAACCACCACGCCGAGAGTTCTAGGATATATTTGATATACGAAGCTAGACTATAGTGATTTATAAAATTTTAAATCATCTTAGCGTGTATACCCAGCTTTTTGAAACATTTTAGCTGAGCTATCGTTTTTTCGATCATTCAGGTATCAGATAGATTGGTATACTTTTTATTTATTAGCTTTTTCAGCTTCTAGTATAAGTTGTGATCATATTCCCTTCCCTCTTTGATCCTCTGCTACTTCTACTTGTCAGATTTTCAGTCGACCGTCCGTTTCCCAAGTAAGGGCTCAAACTATAGCGCCTCAAACAATAGCTGCTATAATTCTTGATCTAGTTCAGCCTCCTCGAATTTCACTTCAAAGGGCTTCTATTGAAAAATATGGACTTTTCGGAAATACGAATCAGAGTTCTTGTAAGTTTGGATCATGCTGAAATGAGGTAGGCAACATACTTTTGTAATTTTTATTTTTGAACTATTTCAAATCTCTCCCAATTTCTCTTGGTATGTTGTAATTCTTCACCTACTACTACAGGCGCTCCAGGAAAGATTTTTTCTACTTTTACTTTTACCAAATTTCTCAATTCTATATAGAGTCGACAAACAGCTAACCCTTTATGAGTTACTCTTCTTTCAGCTGTGGCCTCTGGGATTTCCATTTTTAATATAAATTTATGTAGAGATAAACCTCTTCCTATTACTTCTTAAATATCGATAGAATCTCACAAAAAATATAACCACAGAGGGTGGATTAGCCTAATTTTTTTTCTAATGTCCCGATTTCATCTAGTAATTTAGCGTATTTTGCTCTATTAAACATAGTTTGTCCTATGAGTCTTCTCACCCTGTCTATAGCTTTTCTTGTCGTTTCTGGTTGTGAGCTCATGACATATCAAAGTGATGTCTCACTACACTTGCTCTATATGCAATATCTCTCGTAAGATTATCTACTCTTTCTTGGGCTCGGTCGATTCATTCTCTTCATTCTTTTTTTCTGGATCATGTTGTGATTTGGGAAGGGAGTCTATCGAGTCGAGAAGTTTGTCATACTCATCTGGGACTGTATCTATCATGCCGTAAACTCATAGGAAAGAAATTTAAATTAATTGTATAATACATATAAAAGTATAATGTCAAATAATTTTATCTCTCCACTATATTGAGAAAAGAAAAATCCACCCGAGGGAGGGTGGATTTTTCCGATAGACTTATACTGTTGTAGGTTCCCAGTCGATGAGTTCTGCTGCTTTTCCTGTAAGTTCTCGACAAGTATATGTAACTAGTTCTCCATGACTGGTTCCTGGAAGTACTCGGGAATCTTCTGGTATGTTTTCGAAACCTTGAGGATAGAGTGTTTGGAGTCTTTTTTCCAAGTCCGTCCCAGTTTCTCCTGGGGTTACCTTTACTACGGTGGTGTATGGATTATAAGGTCAATTTCAAGAATAGTTACCTGATACGACGAATAGTCCTGTAGGAACTTCATTAGTCTCGGTAGCTTCTCAGAGAAAATTTCTGGTTGCCCAAGCCATTCTGGATTTTGCTGTCATAATACCTTCCGCAGCATTAATTATTCGAAGCCTTCTCTCCCTCTCGATCCCATCTCGAATTGCCTCCTTACCTTCTAGTGGCTCAATCCGCGAATTATGGACATCAGCCCTTGAGTAAGGATAATCACCGTATTCAACACTTGCTGAGTGGAAATCAGCAAATCTCTGACGCACACGTCATACTACGAGCATATGATCTTGGCTTGTATAGAGTACCACTTCTGGACTCGCATTACCATCAATCCCGACTTTCCCTTCTGCGAGAGTTCTGTAGCCATAATATAAAAATTATAAAGTAAACAAACTACTTATATGTAAATAATATATAATGTCAAATAAAAAGTTTATCAATCTTACTTTTATATTCTATAGAGCCAAGAGAAAAGAAAAATCCACCCGAGGGAGGGTGGATTTATTGCATAACTCAGTAAGATGGAATCAACTCCAAATACTTTCTTCTTATTACATCGTGTGGTACCATTTTATGGAATCGATAGGCAGCTAACTGCATGAGAAATGGAACATCAGGTTTTATGGGAACTCAGTTAAGTGTCAATTTCGGTTTTACGCCAATTCACTTTAAAAATGCACCATTTACTTGCATACTTGTACCATATTGAGAAAGATATTCAAGCATCAGCTTTGGTTTTCATCGTAGAGTTATGAGGTCTTTTTGTATTAAAAATAAAAACTCATCGAGAATTGTTTGTGCTCTCAAGTAGTCGAGGGTATTATCTCATTTCTCTCATCATTTTAGTTTTCTTTCTAGTTCTTCTTTATTTTGAATTTCAGCTTCTCAATAAAAGATTTCTTTTGATCATTTTCATTGAGCTTGATGGGCAGATTTGCAGAGAATAATTTCTGTTTTCACCAGTGTTGACAGTAAGACATAGACCAATTGTTCTTTTTCAATCTCACTAATTTCAAAATCTGACCATCAAGACTTCCAAGTGTTACCAAGTCAGGCATCTTCTCATTTCACCCATCAAGATTGGAGAATTTCCAGGATAGCTTGACGTGTAAAATATTGAGATTTATCTGCCATAAGAATAGCTCATATTGGCAAAAAAAGACTATCAGCAAAATTGAGATGTTCCGGTGTTGTTAAATCCATAATTATATTTATAATACAAAAAAATATATAATGTCAAATATTTCCACTTCTCTTCCTTAGATCGAGAAAAGAAAAATCTACCCGAGGGAAGGTGGATTTATTTGTAGATATCTTTCCTATGTCAAATTTCGAATATGAGTATGATGAGTTCATCACCTCTTTTTTCATAAATCACACGATAATCTCCTACTCTGAGTCTATAGAGATTATCGACATATCATTTCAGTTTCTTGATATCGAGCCCCTCTTCTTCTCTTGCGAGAGCGTGAATTTTCTCGACAATTCTCACTACGTCATGGTGAGGAATCTTGTCCATATCTTTTGCTACCCGTTTTTCATAGATGACTCTATACTTTTGTGACATCTTTAGTTTCGAGGAAACTTTTTATAGTAAAATATGCTTCCATCACCTCTGCTGGGACATACTCTCCGTTTTCTCGACGAAAGCGGATTTCCTGGATTTCCTCGAATGTAAGTATTTCTTCTTGCATAGATGTATTATATCTGAAAAAGTGAGAAATCAAATAATTCATCCCACAGGATTTTTTTTACTCTATAAAGCCAGGAGAAAAGAAAAATCCACCCGGGGGAGGGTGAATTATTTCAGTTTCACTTTGCAGGCTTCGTTAGCTTCAACTTCAGATAAACTTCTAACTTCATATTGGGAGGAGTGATTTCATCTTGTTGGTTTTGCTATGGCTATAGTATAAGTTCAGTCAGGATTCTTAGTTACTATGGTTCAGTCCGGAGGATTATCGTAGTCTACTCATTTTGGTACTTCTCCGCATAGTAGGGTTGTTACACCGGATTGAACTTTTGCTACGACATCATTATATTTTCTACGTTCATAGGTATTTATTTCCCCAGCTACATATAGAGCTCATACTGCTAATGCTGCTAATCATGCTTGTGCACTTTTGTTCATGATAATTTGACTTAATATAAATATATTATATTGTAATTTATATATTTTACAAATAAATAATTATAGATCCTACTTCGGTAGACTAAGAAGCTAAGAGAAAAGAATAATCCACCCGAGGAAGGGTAGATTATTCTTAGCGTCTAAAGCTTTGAGTGGTAGACTTATTTGAGTTAGAGTAACTCTTTGTAGTATACCTACCTGTGACAGAACTTCGATACCCAGTAGATTTTGCTGAAGTAGTCTCAACAAGAAAAAGAAAGGTAGAAATGGTATATATGGAAAGGATGAGAAAGGATAATTTTTTCATAGCTAAAAAGTTAGTTTATCTTAACATGACTATTATATTCCTTATTTCTTTTTGTCTACTTTTTTACTCGGAACAATCTTAATTTTTGGATCAAGATTATTTCCTTTCTTCTCATCTTTTTTAGATCTTAAAAATTTATCTCTTTTTTTAGGCTCTACAACCTCATATAACGGAAGTTTTCATTTTTTCGTTTCCTCAATAAGGATTGGATTCTTGGTTATTTTTTTAGTTTTCGTATTTATAGATTCAAGATTTTTTCACTTGCTATCTTCTTTAATAGTTCTTAGAGGTTTTGAAACCCTTTTTGAAATAGGCATATTTGGTAAAATTAAATAGTTAAGTTTGATTTGATTTTTGTCTATTAAACCTTAATATCTTTCAGCATTTGTTCTGAATTTTTTTCAGGAGAAACTTCGACTTCCAATCTATTACCGTAGATTGGATTTTTTTATTTATAAAAGAGTAACATATTTAAATTTAAAAAATAAAAGTCCTCAATCCCTTAGAAGAGTTGAGGACATATTTTACCTCACATAACCACAACTCTTCTAATTCCCTGTATTTCATTTTTTTTATAAAACTTTTCTTTCTTTTCTTTTTAACCTGAACAACTTACACAGTTTTCTCCACTGACTTCTGATGAGAGGGAGCGGACGTAGTAGACCGTCTTGATGCCCTGTTTCCAGCTCTTCATATAGTAGCTATAGAGCTCTTTCGGTGATACTCGAGCCGGGTCGATCATCCACTCGAAGGAGATGGATTGGTCCACCCACTTGTAGATGACCGAGATCATATCGATGACATCGTTCATATCCATGGTGACGTACTCTTTGTAGAACCAGAAGTTCTCGGCGGAGAGCTTCGGCGCGATACGGATAGTCGGTGAGGCGAGATTGGTCTCGACGAAGTACTTCTTGTAGATCGGGAGGAGGGCAGCGGTCGTCCCGACTATACCAGCGGTTGAAGTGTTCGGAGCGGGAGCCGTATGATAGGAGAATCGGATTCCGTGTTCCTTCATCTTCGCGAAGAGTGCTGGCCAGTCGAGCTCTTTCACCTTCGAGTCCTTCACGAAGTCGGCCTCTGTCCGTCCGAGGAGGATTCATTTATCGTACTCAGATCATTTGTAGAGTGGGTAGGTTCCGCGCTCTTTCGCGATTTCGGAGGAGTTGATATAGGTATGATACGCATACTTCTCGAAGAGGGCATCGACGTGTTCACGAGCCTCGAGGGAGTCATAGGCCATCCCATGCGTCGCGAGGTACTCAGCAAGTCCGAGGTATCCGATACCGATCGAGCGGTAGCGTTCACTCGTACGAGCCGCTTCTTTCACGGGGAATCGATTGAGCGTGATGAGGTTATCGAGGAGCCTCGTGAGCACTGGAAATACTTGAGCAATTTCTTTATCTGTGTTGACTTTCGCGACATTGATCGACGAGAGGACACAGGTAACGAGGTCACCGGGTTCGTAGGAGATGACGATTTTTTCTCCTGCGATGGTCTCTTCGATGAACTTGGTCTCGCTCGTATTCTGACAGATCTCCGTACAGAGCTGGGTCGAGTAGATATTCCCGGCGTGCTTGTTCGGATTTACGCGATTGACCGTATCTCGATAGAAGACATAGGGCATCCCCGTTTCGACGGTTGCCTTCAGGAAGGTCTTGAAGAGGTCCTTCGCTTTGGTTACTTTCTTGAGCTTGAGAGTATCATCCTGCTCGCACTTGATATAGAAGGTTTCGAAGGCTTCGTTGAAGGTATCTTCGAGACGAGTCCCGTAGGCTTTGTAGATTTCATGTGGATCAAAGAGAGTCCAGTCTCCATCTTCTTCGACGCGCTTCATGAAGAGGTCCGGGACAGAAATCGCGGGGAAGATATCGAAGGCTTTCGATCGGATATCTCCCGTTTCGGTCTGGAGCTCGAGGAAGTCATAGATATCGCGATGGAAGACATCGAGGGTCACCGAGACCGCTCCGAGTCGCTGACCGAGCTGATTGACCGCGACTGCGGTATCGTTGATCACTTTGATCCAGGGAGTCACGCCTCCAGCAGCACCGGTCATGCCACGGATGGATGAAGCCTGAGAACGGATGTGTCCGAGATAGACTCCTACTCCCCCACCGTACTTCGAAATCTGGGCGATATTCTCGATCGCGTGATAGATGGCACGGAGGTCATCATCGACATTGATTTTGAAGCAGCTCGCGAGCTGGTGCCAGTTCGTGCGAGGATTGTTGAGTGCGGGAGTCGCGAGCGAGATCTTCTGTTCACTACAGTACTCATACACCTTGAAGGCGAAGTCCAGTCGTTTCTCTGGAGCTTCTGGGATCGCGTAGAAGAGCGCGACCGACATATAGAGCTCTTGTGGCAGCTCACGGACGACTTTGTTCGGATTGAGAAGGTACCGCTTCGAAAGCGAGAGCACCGTGGTATAGCCATAGTTCATATCATTAGCCTTTCCCTTCTTCGCGAGGACTTCTCCCGCCTTCTTGATATCTTCCTCACTATAGTACTTCATGAAGTCCTTGTAGTAGAGTCCTTCGGTGATATAGGTCTTGAAGAAATCGACGTATGACTTCGAGGTATATATTTCTGATTGCTTGATCTTACGATTCTTCGAGGCTCGCTTGTAGAGATCAAAGAGGGCGAGACGACCAGCGACGTGCTCCCATCCGATATTTTCGACCGTGACGAGGTCGATACAGGTCTTCACGAGGAGCTTCGCGATATCGGAAGTCTTCATATCCTCGACGATATTTTTCTTAAATGCCTCGATGAGGTCATCGAATTTACAGGTTTCTTCATATCCCTTGACCGCCATCTTGAACATTTTTTCGATCTTTTCGAAGTCGAAGTCTTCCTTTCCTCCACCGGATTTCATCACTTGGAATCCATTTTTCTCGAACTTCTTCACGAGCTTCACGTGGGCTTCCACACGCTCTTCGCGACGGCTCGCCCGGTAGATGATGTACTCTTTTGCCACTTCGAATTTGTTGAACTTCATGAGATTGCGCTCGACGATATCTCCGATGTCCTCGACGGAAGGGATGCGGTTGACGAAAATCTCACCGTAGACATGGTCGATATCTTTGAGGATAAAGTCGGTAACCACCGGGATAAAGGTCTTATCGGGTTCACCGATGGCGACACAAGCCGCAAGGATAGCTTCTTCGATACGGGCTCGATCGAAGTCGACGATTTCATCATTGCGCTTGCGGATTCGGAGGGGAGGCATGGGAAGGAAAAGTTAAAAGTGAAAAGTGGAGAACGAAGAATGAATAGTGAAGTTTTATTTTTTTTGATTTTTGTTTAATAGAAATTTGTTAATTAGGAGTTGGATGATTCAGCCGATTATAAAAAATAATCATATCGGTAGTAGAGTTGTTACATATCAGCCAATAAAATACATTTCATCTTTTATAAATCATCCGAAAAATAACAAGTAGACTAGAGGAAGCAAGAGGATTAAAAGTCAAAATATCATTGACATATACGAATTCTTAATAATTAAAAAAATTCGACCCATCCTCTCGAAAGAGGAAATCCATACAAAATATGGACTAATTTTGGCCGAACTGATTTCTGGAAATAGAGTGTGCGTATCACATAGAAACACTAGATATTGTGTCACCATTTTTACTCTTTCCACTAGATGTTGTCAAAAGATTTTTAAAAATTGTTCACTTATTGTATTCAGAGACTCATTTTCACCCTGGTTTGACAAGGTATTCCTTTGTGTCGTTCACCGAATCTTCACAGAGAGAGGGTTCAAAACCCTCTATTTTTATAAGTAATTTCGATAGTTATAGTCATACTACTGTGAGTCTATATATTATCTGTTTTGACTGATTCATTATCTAGATTACTAGAGGCATTACCTACACCACTACCTCTTACTCGATTTAACCTTCACATAATCACGAGTAATCAATCATGGAGTTGTGATAGTATATCTAGCATCCCATTTCCATCTAACTGGAAGCTCATACCATCTGCGTTTTGCTGATAGTGACTCATTTCTCTTTTTAGTTGTCACATAACATATTTATACTTTGGCATCTGCAGAGTATCACTTATGCTCTCGATATCTTTTAGCGATTCGAAATAGAGTATGCATTTTTCAACTCCAGTTCGAATAGTCTTTATAAAATATGCTAGTTTTTCGTTACTATTGATTCGTTTCAGGTGCTTTATATTATAGAGAGTATCTGCCAATCACTCAAATAGACTCATATCTGTTATTCATTCACTCAAATCAGACTCTCATCTGAGACTATATTGACTCAGCATAATCATAAACAGTACTGTGATCTGAACGTACAGTTCAGCTATTTTTTCTGAGTAAAACGTTCGAAGCTCTTTTTCTCAGTTAGAATCAATATAAGTATCTTCTGATTTTGTATTCTTCATACTTTCAAGATCAGCTAAATACTGAAGACAGGTATCTATACGTTTTATCAGAGCTCTGAGTCAATAGCTACTTTGTAGTGTATTCGTACTTTCATCATCCTGATCTCATAAACTCTTATAAAATCACTCGAGATTCCAACATATATTTCAAAGCGGAGTAGATAGAGTTTTTGATTTCTGAGACTCGATCCTTTCAATTCCTATGAGTCTTCGTATACACTCAGAAATAAGTTTATTTTTGGGTTCAAGTTGAGTTGCACCTCATACTGTTATGACCTCTCATTGAGTATTGTCTCGTGGTAAGGTAGGAGTAACTGGTAATTCAATTTTTACAGGTATACGATGGTCAATATCTAGTAAAGTAAGATCTTCTCATCTGAGATAGATAAGAAACCGTCTCCTATGGATCTTCAATGAAATAGCAAGATCTTCGTTTGTATCACCTTCTTCTCTTTCTGGAAGATCAGTTATCTCCATTTCAGACATGGCGGTCTGAAGATCTTCTAATTCATCTGGCCATGAAGAATGCTCCTGCAGTTTCTTTGCTGGAGTTCTAAGAGTATTGTAGAGGAAAGAAAGATTGGCATATTGTGGTTCTTTCAGTTTCGCCAAGATACTATTTGATTTCACGTGACTTATAGGCTCATCATTCATAACAAGACGGAATCTGATTTTAGTACTCTTTTGTACTCTTTCTGGGTGTTCAGTAGTACTCGGTTTTTCTTTTGGAACAAGCTTAAGATTCGGATCAACTATTATAGAGCTAGTAAAAATCCCATGTGCTGATTTTCCGCCTGATAGATCTTTTTCAGGAGCATCGAATTCGCGAATAGCTAAAGCACTCATATAACTTATTAAAATACTATTTATATAATACTATAATTATAAATATATGTCAATAGTATTTCCAATTATCTGCTTATAATATAGTAGGTCTAGATTTAGAAATGAATGTACAAAATAATCCTGGGCTAGAGTCTACTCAAAACACAAAAAGGAAACCCCTTCTTCCTCATTTCCTAGTTTTCTACTCGAATGGTGTTTCCCCAGGAAGGGTAAGGGATTCGAGGTACGACATGATATCTTCGAAGTAGCGGGAGTCGAGACTATTTACACTCCCTTCTCCATAGAGGCCATAGTATTTTCCTCCAGACTTGAAGGGGTAGAAGAAGATGTATTTTCGAGTTCCCTGGGCTCCATCTGGGTTATCGATCTTGGTGAGAACAAACTGCTTTCCATTTTTTGAAATGCCTGCATGATCACTCTGTACGAGGCTCTTCGTAATATATCGACTGTAAAATGCTGAAAATGAACGATCCGCACCTTTGTAGTAGTACTGGGGCTTATAGTTGATATTGAAATAATCTACCTGATCGAAAAAAGAAAGGATACGAAAATGGATAAAGTCACTTGCTACTTTTTCATCGAAGAAGAACTTGACTCCGACTCCCCTTTCGCCGTTACTCCCTATCCCTTCTGAGAGGTAGATCGGTATCATCGGTTCCGGTGATTCGAAGAGCTTGTTGACAGATCCTCCCTTGGTAAAGGTCATGGGTTTCGGGAAGATAATACCCTTCACGAGTTTGAAGGCATTTTCATACGACTTCTTATCCTTTGCGAGACCATCTTTCGAATCGATGACCGCGGAACAAGTAGGAGATTTCGCATAGTAGTAGTATCCGAGGAGCTCGGTATCATTGGTAGATGATTTTTTCTCTGATTTCTTGATATAGAGATCATTCCCGATATCTTCCCGACTATAGGTATAGTCCGTATCGAAGATGGAGAGCGCTCCCGAGTAGGATCTCGTCAGGTCGAGGAAGGATCGAGCCGAAGTATCTTTACTACAGGCGACCTCGATCGAAACACGACCGTTTTTATCGAGGAGGAGGTAGGAGAATATACTCTCTCCGAGTGACTCAGCCCCTTCGATAAAGCGAAATCCAAGTTTCGAGATACTCGGTATCTTGACCATACTATTGACGATCTGTGCAGGATTCTTCGAGATTTTCTCGATCTCAGCTATATACACCTCGAATTTCGGATCCTTCACGGTCTTCGAGAGCTCCATACTCTCACTCTTTCCAGAGAGGTAGGAGACGAGCATGCTCGATGGGATCATATATCCAATCACTGCTGTATCTGAGGCGATACGGTAGGGCATCCCCACCATTTTCCCATCGGCATCGAAGGCCCCTCCCCCACTAATTCCGTGGTCGATAGTGGCGTCGATCTTGTAGACTCCTTCGGTAAAACCCGCGAGCTTGCCTTCTGCACGAGTGATGGTCGATCCACCGATACTCGGATATCCGTAGATGATCACACTACTTCCTATTTCAGATGTTTTCTTTTTACTAAAGTCTACCGGCTTGAGTTTCGATGATGGAGTGATCTCGAGGAGGGCGATGTCAGCGACGAGATCATAGGAAATGAGCTTCGCTGTACTGAAACACACGGGATCCTTCGTAAAGTCACTCGCACTACATACTTCGTAGAGTCCAGTCGGATCTTTCCCATCCGCATCGAGGATGACGTGGGCATTGGTGAGGATCTGGTTCTTCCCGATATAGACCGCGCTTCCATATGACTCGACGACGTAGGAGTTTGTAAGGGAGTTGTAGCTGTAGTTCCGTATCTTCAATATGCTCGAGCTCAGTCACGCCTCACTGCCAGCATACGAAGGATGTCCTACGATAGTCATGAGGAGTATGCCGATCGATACGAGTATCTTTTTCATATGCGGAAGAAAAGAAATAATACGGATAGTATATCCGGGAGGGAAAAATATCAAGGGATTTATTTCCTCTGTTATACTCACAATTCTTTCGCTATCGACTGAGCACACCTGCTCGGAGCGTCAGGAACATATAGAAAAATATAAAACGAATAGGAACGAAAAAATGGTCGCCTGCTAAAATAGAAAGTAAAATTTCTACGAGTGAATATAAAAGCAACACAGTAAAAAAAACTTCCCAGAGAATGTGTAGAAGTGTATATCGCGTGGGGAAATAGAAAAGCCTGGTTGGGAGTTGCACTTGATACAGCATCAGAAGGAGAAACACTTCAAAGATAATAAATCAAACAACAAAAATCAATTCTTCATCTCGTAGAGGTATGCCTATGCTATCGGCAAATACTGGATAGTCTCACCGCGTCAATCGGAAGTAATAATACCAATAGTCTCCCGGTAATTCCATCATATAGGCAATATTGGAGAGGATAAAGAGCCTCGTTTTATCGAGCGTCCTGAGCTTTTTCAAATCAGACAAAGTTTGAATGCAGAAATAAGATAAAAACACAAGGAGGGTCATCGAAGTCAAAATTAGACTACTTCCCACATCCATGGCGACAATCTTATAAGTTCGTCCTTCGCTCTCTTTCTCGTAGTACAATTTTTTATCTATTTGGTCACTAGCAGTAATTGAATCAAGCGAATCTTGATTCCAATGGAGGGGAAGTGACTGGGAATAAAGAAAGAGTCATAAACCGACGATTCAAAGGAGAAGTAATGTTTTCTGGAGAGTCATAAGAGCAAGTTTAGATATTCTTTATAAGGTACTAGTTATCAGGAGTGAGTATGCAATAGTCACTCTCTAATCTGATAGCCAAAATTATTTCGTATTTCCCAATTTTTGAATAAATAGTATTTTGTATATAGAAAGTATAAAACCTAAAAAAATTGGCACTATGTATATTTTATTTGTATAATACGGAAAAAATGCGTTGCAAATATAGTATGCAAGAATAACCGATAATAGGAATAAATACTTGTTGTTTCGTTTTTTTTCATTAAGAAATTCTAGTATGTTATAAAAAATAATACTAATAACCCAAAAAATGACTGACCAAGAAAGTATCTTTATATATATTAATATAATTGCCTCACTCCATGAGGGGTAGACTAGTCGAATAAAGTTTAAATGAACAATAAAGAGTTGTATGAATGTTTGAATAATAGTTACCGTTAAAGCGCTTGATATTGTTTTACTATCCTTACTTCTATAGAATAGGTAGTAATAACAGATGATAACTGATATAAATATAGCAATAGCTATGTCCTGTAAGGTAAACCTAACTCACACAATTCAATTATAAATAGTAGTATAGTTTCTATATCATTCATCAAAATCAATTGGTAAGGGCATATTTTTAAGGCTTTCAATTACCTGAGAATTATTGAAGTCTGGAAAATAATAAGAAGAAAAGAAAAGTGAAATAGATATCAGTATGAAAGTGTTGAAAAACAAAGAAGGGTAGTAATCAGATTTTTTTGTAATCATAATAGTTATTGATATTAAAAATTACTTATTATTTCATTTGCCTTTTTTGTAGGGATAACTCAAGATCAAGCTATTCATTTTGTTCAGGTAAATATTACAGTATATGGTTCTCATGGAATATGTCTTAAAACGTATGTACTGCCTTCCTCTATAGGTGTTCTATATGTTCATTGATTTGCGTTATATACATCAGGACCACCCCTAATGACTCAATCAAATTTCCAAGATCCATCTTTATTAATAGTAAGTTTTCATCAAATAACTAATCGAATATGTCAATGTCATGCCCTATCACTAAAATTCTGAGTAGAAACACCTATTGCAAATAATGAATTTTTTTCAGGATCTGCTTTATTCGTATGTATATTATATTCTCATGCTACACCATTTTTGATAATAGTTTGTACAGCTCAAAATTGTTCTGGTTTAATTTCTGGGAGGGAAACCTGATCCAACGGTACTCATATTGGTGTACCATTTCATAAAACATAATGAGAAAGCATCTCCTCAAATCAGACATTTCTTCATATAGCTATATACGAAGTTTGGTAAAATTTATCTGTAATAACCGGTTCGCTATACGATATCTCTCCAGTCGGATCTACGAGATTTATAGGATTATTCCGTACATATGAATACGTATTCCACTGCTCGGGATCAGTGAAGTATTGTAAAGGACGTTTTGTTAATCAAACTTCCCAGAATACTGGATCTTCTGAAGTGAATCTGCCGATTCGATTATCATAGTATCTCTTTTCGAAGTATTGTAAATCCGTTTCCTCATCAAGTTGTTTCGCGGCGAAGAGATATTTATTCGTATAGCCTCATTTTTTTCCTTTGATTCTTCTGTTCGAGACTTCGTACGTGAGTGTCTTCCCGAATGGAAGATAGTCTGTAGCTTGAAGCAAAGATCCAGTACGAGAGAGGTCTATACTACTTGAATTCAGATGGTCTGAAATATGAAAGATGAGTGATTTTTCTTCGGGAGTTTGCGGTGAATCATCAGTTTGATACTGATAAGTCGCTATCTTCTCATCACCGAGCATGACGTGTGTTATAAGAGTTACCAGATTGACGGGAGTTGCCCCGGTTTCAAAGGAAGCATAGTATCCTGCTATGATACCGTATGATCATGACGATCCCCCAGTACTTCCCGAATAGATACGGGTTCATCAGGAATTGCTCTCTGCATTTCCAGTATAAGATCATATCTCTCCAACGATGCCTACTGGTATATCCTCGATTCAAGACTGAGTACTGGTTGATCCAGTATTATTTTGGATTTCACTACCTGTTAATGATCATGGGTTCACTTCCCCACTTGAACTCATGATATTTCCAGTACTTGTACTTCCACTTCCCACTCAGCCTTCTATAATGTTGCTATTTCCACTGAGTTGAATCATAATCCCACTCTCATATTCGACTTCATATCCATCGATTATATGGTGTTCGGTGAGTCAAGGGGTAGACTTCGTAATACGTCGGTGAGTATGGTCATAGGTATAGCTAGAGAGTATGCTATCTCGGGAAGAAGAGATCATCTCGCCATGAGGTGAATAGCTAAACGTAAGACTTCCGGTAGCCTCGACTCGAGAAATGGTATTCCCTGCTTTATCATATCAGTAGTTGACTCATCCAGCATAAGTAACCGCATCTGGATTGAAAAAGCCTTCTCCCGAATAGGTATAGGTTCCGACGGGTGATGCTGAAGTAATATTTCATATATCATCGTAGGTATACAAAATATTTTGGCTCTGTTCACGACCGTATCAATTTATACCATAGATATAGTTTGCACTCTTTAATCGAGAGAGAAGATCATAGGTATAATCAATATTTTTACGAAGGGGTTCTATACCCTTCTCGATAACCCGATTGATATTATTAATAGCATCATACCGATACTCAGTATCAAGGACTTTGTATCCATCATTTGTTCTTGCCTGAGCTGTGGAAAGTCGATAGTTGTAATCGGGATCTCGGGTCGTATCTTTGACGACACCATTCCCATAGCGCACACTCTTCATAGTGGAGTTTGGAGCGTAGCTAATATCTGAAATAATCCGAGTATTTGTTCCATCTGGACTTGTGTAATTAACTCACTCGACGTACCCATTTTTATAAATATATTCTGTTTTTCCGAAATCCGGATAAATAATACTCGATATAACATTTTGGATATTATATGAGTACTGGAGTTTGTATGGAATTTCACTGATGGTTCGAGTTTCAGAAACTTTTCGACCAAGAGCATCATATCCGTACTCTACTCTACTTGACGGATCTGAAACACTGGAAAGAGTATTGAGGGAACGAATTCCTTTATCATAGTTATAGGTGCGAGTGAAACCAGAGCCAGCATTTTCTTCGGTGAGTCTGGAAACAGGATCGTAACGGTATCATATAGTTTCCCCTTTTTGGTTTGTATATTTCTGGAGTCTAGAAAGTCTATCGTATAGATATGATTTTACCCCATAGGTGGTATCTCAAACTTTGTGAAGATCTGTAGCTTCAGAGAGTCTCGAAAGTCCATCGTACTTCCAGGAACGCATATTTCCGTAGGTATCAATAAGCTGTGTCGGTTGTCCGAGAGCATCGTAGTTATAGCGAGTGGTAATATCTTTATCAGGTAATTTTTCGACCAATGAAGTTAGATTTTCATATGCATCTTTATAAGAAATGGTAGTAAGTCAGAGTGCATTGGTAAGGGATTCAGATTTTGAGGTATAGGATTTTGTAGTGATTCCTTTTGCGTCCCGCTGTTTTATAATGCGTCCAAGAGCATCGTACATATAGCTTACTCATGGACTCTGAATTCGATATGTTTCTCCACTGGTAACTCCAGAAAGGATGAGTGACGGAGTTAGTTCATCACTTGAGGTAAAGACTGGATATCCAGCGTAGATGGGATTTCCATCTTGATCATAACGAACCTGACTCGTACTAAACTGTCCTAATTTCTCAGTCGAAGTAGTCGTTTCTATGACTCTTCCCCATCCATCGAGATAATTTTTTGTAGTTTTTTTATCTGATAAAGTTCTATCAAAATAAGTAATCTGAGTTAGGTTATTTGGTATCACGATATCATCATAATCGGTGCGGCTGAGTAGAGTATCAATTCCATCGAAGTTCACTCTCTTTTCTAACTCACGTCCCCAACTATCATAGAGGGTACTACGTTTTACCCCATTCATATCCTCTTCTTCTATAATTTTAGAAAGGGCATAACTATAGGTAAACCGAGTCTTCCATCAGAGTGGGTTTGTTGTAGATGAGAGCGCAATCCCTCTCGAGTCATAGGCTGACAGAGTGTTGTTTCCAAGTGCGTCTGTTTTACTCGAGAGAAGTCCACTCGAGTCATAGATAAAATTATCTGAGAATTCCTCTCAAGTGAGGGTATCTCGTCTTGATTGTCTCGTCACCAGTCATAGACCCACTCAAGATCCCATGCTGTCATATGATGTTGTTGTATCAGAGAGAAGTTCTCAAGAGAATCCAAAGAGTCTTTCAGATATAGGGAAACTGTAAAGATTTTTTGGTGGATTGGAAGTATATTTTTTTTCCGTCCACATTTCATCTCCAGGGATTTCCGTGAAAGTAGCATTATCGATATGAGCATTGACCCATCCATGATGCACTTCCTTGAGTACGTTTCAGATATCGTCGTATTCATAGGAAACAGCTGTATCACTATGGTCTCAGCTTGTTACATACTCTGAATCTATTTTATATGCTGGGAATACCATGCGTCTTTCCCCAAAAGTTTTCATATCAAATCGTATGAGTTCAGATTGGAGAAGTTTTCCCGTCTCGAGATCAAAGATTTCTGTCTTATAGGCCTTTCATTTTTTTGCAATATGGTCCTGATATTTCTGTGGATTGGGTTCTGAGTTTTGACTTTGATGAAAGGAGAGTACTTTCCGTATTTTCTCATCTGTCGCTATTACTCTCGCAAATCCTACGTACTCTTTCCCGCAAAAGTCACTCGTATCATAGTAATAGTGACCACTTTCATAGGTATACTGTTCTCTCTTTTGTATGCCTGTCACTTGATCTTCGAGAAGCTGCGAAGCAAGCGTCATGACTATAAATGGAAGTTTAGAGTTGAGAAGTTCTCCACTTCCGTTTCTATACGCAGTGGATGGAGCATAGGAGAACCGAGCTACAGCACCTCTCTGATTATCGATTTTAGTAATAAAATGTTGAAATTGTCATGAACCATAACTAAAAAGATTTTTTGGCTCAGTTTCTCCTGTACTAGAAATTTCTCATATACTTACGAGATGAGAAATCGCTGCATCAGGATTATCATAAGAAAAAATATAGGAACGAGTATATGTTTTATCTACATATATAGATACTTTCGAGAGGAGTTTCCGAGTCGAAATCTCAAACTGTGTTCGGTAACTCGTGAGCGAAGCTCATTTATCTTTGTACTCAAAACGTATAGAGTAGAGAGGATTTATATTATTTGCATCAAAGGCATAAGTAATTTCATCGATATAAGATTGGCCTTTATCTGAGAAATAGTGGTAACGTATACTATGTCAAAATATATCTTTTTCCTCGTCAAGAAGCCATGCATAGACTTTTGATGGGTCTCACGGATCAGATATCCGAGATGTTTGATACATTCATAATTCGAGTATTTTCCCATCTATTGTCTCTACAGTCCAACCGCTTCCAGTTCTGGTATAGCGGTTCATATCACTTATATCTTTGGATCGAAAGATATTTGATCCAGTAGATTCTCTCACGAGATCATTTCATAAGGCTGAGAATTCATCTCATATGTAGAGCTCACTTACTCATTTTTTAGTATTTCTTTGAATGCGTAGAAGTGAAAGTGAAAATCCATACCCGTAAGGACTAAACGCATCAGTATTATTAGAATTATAGGTCAACTCAAGTGAGGGTGACATCTTCCTCGATCCGACAGGGAAGATAAGTGGATACCGAAAATTCATCGTTCCTCAGAAGAGATCATTTGAAATATTTTTCCCAAGCCCATTTACATTTTTTATATTCAGTTTTCCTGGATAGTTCTCTGCTTGCTGAATAGAAGAAGAAAGGGCGAGCGTATCGCTCAAAAACGATTCTGATATGAGAAGTATACTAAGAAAGATGATAATTTTTTGAAGCGTACTCATGGGTATGAAATACAGAGAAAAGGAAACTTCTATCGGGAAGTATCGGCACAATCACCATAGTAAGTAGTTGTTCAAAACCAAGAATTTGAGCCAGCGACGAGATTATTTCATGCAGGATCGATGGCACATTTGTAGACGATTTTAAATGTATAGTTTCCATTGTTTATGATAATAGCTCTGCGCGGAAGATCATTTTTACTGTAGAGAAAGTCTACTAATCAGTCACCGTTTATATCGGTAAGTGTCACTCCGTTGGCTGCGGTTCCTAGCGTATTAGTCGTATTATAGCCGAGCATGGTGAGTACTAAAAGTGCAGAATCATTTGTTTTCGGTTTACTGCCACTTGGCCAGAGTAGGTAATCATCAAATATATTAGTTATATAAGCATCAGATGGCTGAATCCCTGCAATAGGTCAAGAGATTCGATAGACAACTTTACTGATGTTTGGGTAGTATGCTTTATAACATACTCGTTTTCCATTATCTTCTTTTTTAGTAAAAATGAGATCTGAATAATCCTCAAATAATCCGGTTGAGATACTCGCATCACATATTCAATTTTGACTTATATACATCTTGAGCTCAGCACCCGGAGCTTCCGCCGTAATCATCTTTGAACTTGATGGATCCGTACTCGGCATATTTATCATAATACCTGTTGAAAGGTCCATTTTGATAAAAGAAATAGTTCCTATATTTTTAAATGATCAATTACTAGCTCGTACACGATAACTGATCATCAATTTTCCGTCAGGCTTTCCACTCAAGTCAATTCCCATACGATAGTCGAATGATCAAGTTCAAATAGAAAGATCCGTAATGTCGGATATTGGATAAAAGTTTTGTCAGTCAATAGAGTATTCATAAATGACACTATCCTTTGAGAGTGTATTTGGAATGTTTCGAAATAATGCAAAGAGATTTGGTTTCGAGTAGCGTTCCATACTTACCTGTATATTTCACGTTCCAAAAAGATCGCTTTGTGCAAATCGAAATTCATCAAAGAGTGCCTCTAGTTCATCATTATTGACCGCTCTGCTGTAGAGACGAAATGCAGCGAGATTTCACTGGAAGGATTTTGAATTGGCAATAAGACTGATTTGTCCAGTAAGGAATTTTCCAGAATAACTATTGTAGTAGGTCGTGTCCGATGAGCTTATAGTAAGATTTCTACTGATTTTATTTCCTCATCCAAATCGTATAGATTCGACCCCATCAATATAGACTATAAGAACTCCTGAAGTTGATATAAGAACTACATTATGCCATTTATTATTGAGTAGACTTGAACAATTAAAGTTTTCTTGGAGATTTGTACCGGTATCTAATACTCTGAAAATAGAAAATATACCGGTTGTGTAGGCACCATACTTATTGAGTCTCGTTATGGGATTCGAACCATTTACTACAGTATTTCATCATCGTATGCTACACTTTCCACTTGCATCAAGTATCATTTTAATTTCTCCATTTTCTCAAGAGGTAAATATATTTTGAGCGAGCGACGTAGTGTATGCTTCTGTATTGGTATAGGTTTGATACGTCATACCATTATCATAAAGGAAATCATTGACCGTTCCTGTAAGACTCGTTGATCCCGTGAGAAAATTTCCACTGTGTTTTATCCAAAAAGAAATAGTAAAATTATCATTTGTTGACCATCCAGTATTAATTCTTAGTCAACCACTCCCTGAAAATTTGGCAGAGGGAAGTCCGTAGGTAGAATCCATCTGAAATACAGGAAGACTTCCACTTCAAAGAACAAGTCGATTACTTCAGCTAGTATCGGTTGTTCCCGTAGCAAGTAAGAGTTCTAATCGGAGATCAGTCCTAGGTATCCCTAAAGCCGAAGAGATATTGGCATAAAAAAAGCATGACAGGAAAAGAACCAAAATCATGCTTTTATAAAAAAAGTAAGCCAGAGAACGCATATGTAAAAAAGTTAAGAAATAACTGAATATGAAATAACTTAACTCTCGATGCTATGAAGAAAAATATAAAAATCAAGAAAATTGCTTCACACTTTTCGAGATGGCTTTCTTTGAGAGAAAAAAGCTGTATAAAATTTTACATCAATTTACCTTATTTTATATGTGAAAAAACTATTTCCTTGAATAAAAACATATTTTCCTATAATACATCGCAAACTGCAACTCATGAAGATTCTCTACTTTACCGATACGTTCTACCCCATGATCAATGGGATCGTGACCAGTATCGAGACTTTCGCCGAAGAGCTCTCGCTTCGCGGACACGAGATCTGTATCGTCGTTCCGAGTGGGAAGGGTGAAGAGGGTTTCTCCTGTCCAGGCGTCGAGATCCTCACCGTCCAGGGATTTCCCGCACTCTTCTATCCGGATTTCAAGATTACTTTCGCCTTCACTCCGACCCTGGTGAAGAAGATGCTGAAGTTCGAGCCAGATATCATCCAATTCCATACGCAGTTCGTCCTCGGGTGGCAGGCGATCATCCTCGGACGTATTCTGAAGGTTCCTCGGATTGGTACGTTTCATACCTTTATCGCCGATGAATGATATCTGAGTATCCTCGGGGTCGGGGAGCATAAGATCTTCGGAGAGATAGGCTGGAAGTATAATAATCTCTTCTATAAGAATATTGAGCACGTGATCGCACCGAGTCGAAATGCACGGAAGGAACTCATCGATCATGGGATCAAGGCAGAACGTATCAGTGTCATCCCGAACCCAGTACCGCTGAAATCTCTTTCAGCCTTTCATAAGGCGGGAGGAGAAAAATTCTTAGAAGGGATCACTTCCGAAAATATCATCCTTTATGTTGGGCGTATTTCTCGTGAGAAGAGCCTCCATGTCTCGCTCGATGCGGTAGCAGAAATGAAGAAAAAAGTTCCTGATTTGCTCTTTGTCATCGTCGGAGATGGTCCAGAAATGGAAGAAATGCAAGAGTATGTACGAGGTCTGGGCATACTAGAACATGTGCTCTTCCTCGGGAGTATCCTCCATGATACCCTGATGGGTTCTGATATATATGACCGTTCGAAGCTCTTTCTTACCGCTTCAACCACTGAGACTCAGGGGATTACCCTCCTTGAAGCTATGGCTTTTGGACTTCCGGTCGTATGAGTTGACGCGAAAGGAGTCGGAGAAATCATCGAAAATAATGGCTACAAGGTCACTCCCGATAAGCCCCTTCAGCTTGCCAGATACTGTATCAAAATCCTCAATAATCCTTCTCTGAGAGAAGAACTCTCAAAACGAAGCCGGGAGCTTATCAGAAAATATGACGTCGCCCCGATTACAACCCGACTCGAAACGCTTTACTGAGAGGTCATCAAACGAGGATATCGAAAAAAGAAACTGAAACGTAAACTTTAAGCTATGGATCTCACCGCCTATCTTGACCCGAGTGTGATCGCGAAACTCCAAACTGGAGGCTATATGATCATGCTTCTTCTCATGATTATCGAGGGGCCGATTATCACCTTTATAGCTGCGTTTCTTGCTTCCCTCTGAGTTTTCGATATTTGGCTCGTTCTCACATTCTGATGGATAGGGGATATTCTCTGAGATCTCCTTTTTTATAGTATCGGCCGTTTTGGATTGAAGATTCTCAAAAAACAAACGACCAGTACGAAGGTTGGTTCTGGATTCATCGGGAAACTCGATCATCTCATCCACGAGAACCTTGCCCTTGCTATCCTCATCATCAAGTTCACTCCCTATGCTCCCCCGGTAGGATTGACCTATATCGGTAAGACTCAGGTTCCACTCAAGAAATATCTCCTCTTCTCAGCTTTTCTCTGTATCCCAATTCCTCTCATTTCCTGAGAGATCTGATACCACATCGGACGTATGAATACGCTGATACAAAATTATTCTTGAGCCACTCTCATACTCTCTATTGCCCTCTCTCTAAGTATTATCTGTGTGGCGATTCTTATGATTTATTTTCTTCGGAAAAAATCTAAAAATATCCTCAAAGCAGAAATGACTATCGTCGAGAAAATCGAGAAAAGTACCACATCTGCCGAACAAGACGATGAAACGGCATAACCGATAAGATATCGAGATTCATTTTGCAGTCTGCAATTATTCCTTTAATGGCACCATATTTGACGGATTTTCTAGGGGTGATCACTCCCGGGAGTATGATATTTTCTACCCGGTAGTGCGCTTCCATGATTTTGCTATTGAGCTTTACTTCGAGACCGAAACCAGGCCCTATGAGAAAGTAGGCACTATCATCGAAAAGAGATCTTGGTAGGACGCGTTCTCCCGAGACGAAATCCGAACCTATCCACTTGTAGAAAGGGAGGCTATTCTCTCGAATCGAGAGGGTGACATCAGCCCTTCCGTGTAGTACTGGATAGATAAGAGCAGTGATATGTTCGGGTGTCAGGTGGAGGAGATCTGAATCAATCATCACGATATAGTCTCCACGAGATTGGTTTATACCCGTGAATACTGCTCCAGCTTTTCCGGTATTTTCCTGATGTATTTTGGTGAGTTTCGGATGATCAAACTTGTCGATAATCGCTCGAGTATTATCTGTAGAACCATCATCAATCACGATCACTTCATCGAGTTTTGCGCATGTGAGAACCGTTTCGAGGACCTTAGCTATGCGCGGTCACTCATTGAAAGCTGGGATGATACAGGAAAATTGCATAGGTTCGTATATGAATTCTAGTCTAGTATCTTTCGTAATGAAGTCAATTCCAGTAGAGGGACCACCTTTCAATCTACACTAAACACCTAAGTCTAGATTAAGGTATCTCGTTTCGAAGTCATAAATTCAGTTTATGAACATATTTTTCCGGTATGATTTATAGTGTCTATATATATTTTATCTCAAAACTATACATTCCCATACCACATACTCACTCTGTTTTTTCTCCAGATTTTGGAGTTCCGAGATCAATCTCTGTATCAGCAGTAGCGGGTAGATAGGCTTGGTACCTAGCAGAACGAATGAGAAGTGATGTCTCACAACCGTATGATCCGTTTGTTTTGGCTATGACTTTGGTCGGGATACCTCATTTTGCTGTTGTTGATCTTGGGGAGTATCCATGCTTCACATCAATCGTTATGTATTGAATACCATCTTTAATAGTAACATTCGAAGATGGAGCGTTTTCTTGGGAATTTGCCGAGGGTATGCTAGAAAATGGTGCTATATTTTGATTTTGTGATGATAGGACTCTATCATTAGACCCTTTCCCTTTTAATATATAGACGATTCAGATAAGGAGAGTCAGAGATACAATAATTAAGAATATTTTTTTCATACGTGTAAAAGTTAATATAGAAATATTAGATGTTGAAAATAGGGTTGATAATACCGAGACCCGCGAGACCTGCAAGAAATGAGAAAGCTCATAGTCCGATGACGACGACTCCTGCTGAAGCAAAAAAGAGTGGTGCATGACGAGACTTCGAGAATGAGACAGAACTAAAAGAGAGGAGAGCCAAAACAGGGAGTGTACCGATCGCAAATGTGAACATAATGAGTGAACCCGAGAGAAATGATCCACTGGCAAGTGAGGCTACTTGCATCGACTGGGTGAAACCACAGGGGAGAAAAAATGTGGTTACTCCTATAAGAATCGGAGCAAATGCTGTTTCCTCTACTTTCTGAAACCATAAAAATATGGCTTTCGGGAGGGTAAGTGAATTCCTCCTCAGTACTCCAACAAGGTTTAATCCCAGTACTATCATAACCAATGAGCTCGCTATCCCGAGAAGAGCCGAGAAAGTGAAGCTCACTCAGAGGCTCTTTCCGAGGAGTCAGAGAAGCCCACCGAGAAGAGTAAATCCAAGAATCCGTCCCGTATGAAAGAGGATGATAGATCGTCTACTCTTCTTTGCGTCATCCTGAGAAGCCTTCGCAGAGAGTGAGAGGACAAGTCCTCACACGACCGCAAGACAGCTCGATACTGATGCGACGAGTCCTATGAGAAAACTGGAGAGTGGACTGATCTTCCCTCAAATTCAGAAACTAAGTATTCCAGATTTCTGGAGTATGAAAAATCAGAGAAGGAACAAGAGTCATATCGGGAGAGCAGTCAAGAGATTTTCAGTATCATATGCTATATGTTTTTGCATATTCTTCTCTGAGAGAGTATATCCGAGAGGGCTAAGCTTTGTATTAAGACTATTGATAATTGGTACAAGATTTTTACTGTCCGATTCGAATGTGACATTTTGTTGTTCGAGGTTGGCTTTCACGAGATGGATCTCTCATTCTTTCATGAGTGTCCTTTCGATCATCATCTCACAGGAAGCACAGTGCATCCCGGAGACGTAGAGAGTATGTTTTTGCATAGAGTGTGATTATAAGATAGTGGAAATAGTAAACCCAAGTGGAATAAGATTTTCATTAAGCTTTGTGAGTACTATTTCTTGTTTATCTTCGCTTGATTCTAGGGAAAGTGTTTTATCTTGGAGATCTACACTTGAGTTCGTAAGTGTAGCATCATCACTGAGCACATCTTCGATAAGCATTTTACAGGCATTACAATGTGTACCTGAAACATGGAAAGTGTAGTTTTTCATAGAGTGTTGAGTTATGAGATTTAGAGTTTTTTAGCTTTGAGTCGGAGAGA
>JAYVJC010000036.1:0-19234 GCA_043769645.1 Candidatus Altimarinota bacterium | reverse complement strand
ATTTAGATATAATTGTCGTATAAACTGAAAAGATATCTACAAAGAAATCTTAAAATTACTCCGAAAAACTAACCCGTAACTGGGGAAGACCCTATTTTAATACTTAACTTTTAATATATACAATTAACTGATATTTTGTCAAATTATTTTTTAGTTTTTAATACTTTTTTGCTTTCTATTCTATTATTTATATAGTAAGAGACTATGTTTTTCTCTATCGATACGACCATCATCGGAGTGATGATACTCTCGCTCATTGCCCTCCTCGAGCCACTGACGACGCTCTCTTTTTATTCACGACTGCACCCGACGGCGAGTCCGCGGGAGTATCGGAAAGATGGAATGCGACTCGGACTCGTTCTCCTCATCGCAATGATGATGACTTTTTTTCTCGGACAGTATCTCCTTACATTTTTCGGACTCAAAACTGAGTATTTCCGCATCGCAGGAGCAGTGATACTCTTTTTTATAGCGTTTTCTATGGTACAAGGAGAAGAAGCCGATGGGACAAAGATCAATAAAGTCGAGTGAGATCACCTCATCCATGAATACCTGAATAAATGACTCATCATACCACTTGCTTTCCCTCTGACATTCTCGGCTCCTGGTATGGCGTATGTGATTGCCATGCATGGAAATGGGGTACTCAATGGGGTGATAGCTATCGTCAGCGCTGCACTGATTACCGCGCTCGTCGTGATGTTCGGTGGAAAGCTCATCAGGAAACTCTGAGAAGCTGGCACACACCTCATCATTCGGATACTCGGTCTCTTTCTTATGGGGGTTGCCATTCAAACACTTGGGGAAATGATATTTCTCCTAATCAAACAAAATGGACTCTAAGAATACTTACTATACATATATCCTGGAATGCTCCGATACTACACTCTATACAGGATATACCAATGACCTCGAAAAACGAATCAGCGTGCACAATAGTGGAAAATGAGCAAAGTATACTCGGTCTCGACTGCCAGTAAAGCTTGTCTACAGTGAGTCATTCGAGTCAGCAAGTGAAGCTCGAAAAAGAGAGTACGCGATCAAACAACTCTCGAGAAATGAAAAAGAAAAACTCATAAACTCGAAAAAGCTCTAGATTTCTACACGTTTCTGATTTTTGATACCCCAGACTTGATATCCCAACCGGAGAAAGACATCGCGAATACGGATACTTGAAACCTCATCAAGAGGATCATACTCTCCCCCACCATCATACGAGTGCTGATGGATTTGGAGGGCTTCTAGACTCTCAAAGTCCAAAACTATAAAAGCTCGACTATTACTACTATCTACTATTTCCCGCACTCGGTGGTCGAGAAATTCTGCCTCATCCACAGAAAAACAACCATTCTGGGAAAGATAATTGACCCGTCCCTTTATAATCCGAGCAAAGCTCAGAGCTCCATCTGGTACCTAATCCTCAAAGCAACGACACACTATCAATGCTCCTTCATCCTCTTGGCGAAATAAACTTGACATAGATACTTATATATGAATTTATCGTGATTCCTGCAGTATTCGTACTATCTTGACGATCAGCCACCTCGGCATAAGTCGTATACTTGAGGCCATAATGGCATTGGTCCATCCGTGAATCGCAACCGTCTTTCCTTTCATAAGACTTTCATACCCATATTCTGCAACCTCTCGGGCAGTCGGGAGATGCTTATTAAATATCTTATTACCCATAGCACTCGCAGTCTTCTGGAAGCCACTCTCGGTAGGACCTGGGCAAAGTGCTGTCACCGTCACTCAGAAGGATTTCCACTCTTCTGCAATAGCTTCACTAAAGGCAAGGACATAGTGCTTCGTCGCATAGTATACCGACATAAGCGGTCCAGGTTGGAATGCGGCGGTCGACGCGACATTGAGAATCTTTCCACTTCTTCTCGAAACCATATCTTTCCCAAAAAGATAGGAAAGTTCGGTGAGTGTTTCGATATTGAGACAGATCATCTGTTGTTGCTTCGCCAAATCGATGGTATGAAAGTATCCATAATCGCCAAATCCAGCGTTATTAACGAGGATATCTATATTGCACTTATTCGCAATAGTAAAATCATACACCTCTTGAGCGCTTCAAGATAAGGATAAATCTTTTTCTATAAGCATTACTTCTGTCTGTGCGAGTTCCTTCGCCAGAGTTTCGAGTTTGTCGATACTGCGAGCAACAAGGACGAGGGAATAACCTTCACGGGCAAATATTCGAGCAAATTCGAGACCGATTCCCGAGGAAGCTCCGGTGATAAGTACTATTTTTTTCATAACAAGAAGGAAAAGTATTCTTATATTAGGAAGAAATACATAAATACAATAGGAAATAGATAATCTCTTCGAGGAAAAATGAAAATAGATATACTTTCTTTTATTCATCCTACTAATTTATGTCTTCCCTCTACGGAATATCAGTGCAGTGATGGAACGGTGAAGAAATTTCCCTCTCAAAATATAGTGGAAAGGTACTTCTTATAGTCAACACCGCAACGAGGTGTGGACTCGTCGGCCAGTTCGAGGAACTCGAAACCCTTTGGAATACTTACTCCCATGATGATTTTCTCGTACTCGGCTTCCCTTGTGGGCAGTTCGCTAATCAAGAACCAGGAAATGATGAAGAAATCCAAAACGTCTGTAAGATACACTTCGGAGTGACTTTTCCCCTCTTTGCGAAACTCGAAGTGAATGGTAGTCATACTCATCCACTTTATACCTATCTCAAATGAAAACAGTGAGGAATATTCGGAGATGGTATCAAGTGGAACTTCACGAAATTCCTCATTGACCGAGAGGGAAATGTGGTAGAACGATATGCACCGACCACCAGTCCGCTCTCCATAATGGCTGATATCGAGAAGTATATATCGATATAATCACTCCTCCAAAAACTACAAGACCTCTACCATGACTTCATTCCTCCGAAGTGGAGGAAAACTGAAGGGTGGATTATATTGTGCCGATATGATTTCTCATTTTGGAATAATACTATCCTGTACTAAGTATTTGAGTAAAAGTTGTTTCTTTTCTTGCACTCTCGATTCCGTCGCATGCCAACTATACCGTAGTACGGCTCTTCTGGATTTATCTACTACTCTAAAGCGAATGTTTGTATTATCTGGTTTTGGGAGAGTTTCGAGTGAATACATGCTTGGCATCGTGAATGCGACGATATGTTTTCCAGAGTTCGAAAGGGTATCCATAACCGGTACGGTCATCTTGATACTTTCTGATACTTTCTCGGTATCCATAACGGGTGCGGTCATAGCGATCGATGTTTTCGACGTATTCCCTCCGAATATATAGCCGGCCAGTTGGCGGAATCCGCTGTTTAGTGCCGTCCGCATATCTCCCTCGACTTCGACTTCAGCGACGATATAGCTTGTGTACTCTCGGATCTCGTATCCTTCCCTTTTCTCAATAACTTTGTATTTTGGTTCTTCTATTCCCCGTATCGCAAGATGGGTTCCAACAATCCAGATGATGAGAGCGACGGCGATGATGATGAGTATTGTATTCATTTATCTAAGGTATGCGAATGCTTCCTAATAGCAAGGAAGAAATACTCACAAAAATAACATTGTTGGATTTTGTACTAATTCAGAGTTATAGATTGGTCTGCTATAATTAGTCATCATTCGGTGAGTATAAAGCTGGCAAGTTCTTCATCAGAAATTGCCAAATTGTGGTGTATTCTCGTATCAAGTACATGTGCTACGAGAAGTGCTGTCTCATATTCTAAGTTTTGGACAATATCTAATAGAGAACTATCTGACTGATCATGAAAACCTCTCGAAAGTATCTCAGCTCTCAAATACTCATGTGGAGTAATAACAAATGTAGAGTTTTCTTCTTGAGCTTCTGACATAAGTAGTATTTAAATTACGGATTAAAATACAACTTATAATTTTTTTGTCTATAAAATCCCAACGAAGTGAGGTGAAATTTAACTATAGACTCGATTACTTATTTTTATCCATTACTAATTTATAAAAATTCTCTATTGCCGGGGTATTTTCTTCAGGTAATCATGATACTCTCAAAAATTCTTTATATATATTGTATGCACTTCACTGAAGAAGAAAAAGTGGAACTTTGATACATTTTATTGTTTTTCAGCTCCTATCTATTGACCAGATGCTTGTAAAAAAATATTTATTTCTAGATTCCTCTTTCAAGATAAATGCTATATACATATTGGCATACTTTCACCTCCGAAAAGAACCGATCGAACTTAAGTCTTCAAAATAAATGATTTGTTTTCGAAAAAATCAGTGAAAAACAAACTTCTGATTGTCGATTATCTCAAATACTAGAGGAAAAAATAGTCGATAAATCCATTCAATGAATCATTGTCCTATAGTGCATATACCTACAATAGCAGCTAATATTGTAAGCCATCATGCTTCTCCAGAAAGCAAAAAACTAAAAAGGTATACACCGAAGTTATCTCTATAAAGAATATATATTAACCATAAGAGAAAAAATACTTTCAAAATATTTACCAATGAGAATTTTTTGTAATAAAATTTTATAGGAACCATGTTTTAGTGGATTATCATTTCTTACTTATGCGTCTCCCTCACCTTAATATGTAGCTCTCGAAGTTGGACTTCATCAACCTCTGCCGGAGCATTCATCATCGCATCTTCTGCCTTTCCAGATTTCGGGAAGGCGTATATCTCACGGATATTGTCCTCATCGCGGAGGATCATCAGGAATCGATCGAATCCGAAGGCGAATCCTCCATGTGGAGGCACACCAAACTGGAATGCGGTATACATAGCTCCAAATTTTGACTTCACTTCTGCTTCTCCCTTCCCGACAATGTTGAATGCCTTGACGAGGGCTTCGGCAGAGTGATTACGGATACTTCCAGAGAGGATCTCATATCCGTTACATGCGAGGTCATACTGACAACCATAGATCGAGAGTGGATCGGGAGAACCGTCGAATGCCGTGATCCCACCATGAGGCATCGAGAATGGATTGTGCTCGAAGTCGTACTTTCCATCGTCCTTCAGTTCGTACATCGGGAAATCCGTCACCCAGCAGAAGGCGATTTCATCCTTCGATACGAGGGCGAATCGGTCTCGGCACGCGAGTCGTACTTGTCAGAGGACCTTACATACCACTTTGTACTCCCCCGCTCCGAAAAATATCATATCTCCAACTTTCGGAGAGAGTTTCGTTTCGAGGGTCGTGAGTTCATCTCCCGTGAAGAACTTGAGTATCGGAGACTTCGGACCGTCAGCTTCATAGATGATGTATGCGAGTCCTCCAGCGCCGTGCGACTTCGCCACTTCTGTGAGTGAGTCGATCTCTGATCGTGAGAGAGACTTCCCTTCAAGTTTCATCGCTTTCACCACTCCACCATATGCCACCGCACGAGAAAAAAGGGAAAAACCACTTGTTGCGAAGTTTTGTGTTAGGTCTTCAAAGTGCATATCGAAGCGGATATCGGGCTTATCCGAACCAAATATATCGATAGACTGTTTATGCGTGAGTCGGACGAACTGTTGCTCGGAACCCCCCCTGAGAGGGGGGGTTGGGGGGGTGGCACTAGAACTTCCAGACATAGAACCCCCCTTTATCCCCCCTGACAGGGGGATTGAAACATCAATACCTTTCCCTTCGAGCATTTTCTCGATACCTCCATACCCGACAACCAACTTTTTTTCTGTGATAGACTCAATCAGATTTTTCGCAAATGGTTCTGCTACTGAAAATACATCTTCTTGTTCGACGAAGCTCATTTCACAGTCGATCTGATAGAACTCACACGAGTGTCGATCGGCACGAGGGTCTTCATCTCGGAAACACGGTGCGATCTGGAAGTACTTATCGACTCCCCCAACCATGAGGAGTTGCTTATACTGCTGAGGAGCTTGAGGAAGAGCGTAGAATTTCCCGGGGTGAAGCCTGGATGGGATGAGATAGTCACGAGCCCCCTCTGGAGATGAGACCGTAAATATCGGAGTCTGTACTTCGAGGAATCCATGCTCCGTGAACCAATCACGAGTGAACTTATTCATCGTGGCACGGAAGGCGATCTTATCAAATACACTCTTACGTCGAAGATCAAGGTATCGATACTTGAGCCGTATTTCCTCAGCCGCTCCCGTATACTCGGTGATTTCAAATGGTGGAACTTCTGACTTGGAGAGGACTTCTGCATGAGAAATAATCACTTCTATATCTCCGGTCGAGAGCTTTTCATTCGCTTGCCCTTCAGGACGAGCGCGGACCACTCCCGTGAGCTTTACGACGTACTCAGAACGAAAGGTATCGGCTACCTGATGGGCTCAGGCATTTTCCTGGGGGTCATAGACCGTCTGGGTAATCCCATAGCGATCACGAAGATCGATGAAGATGAGTCCTCCATGGTCGCGACGATTCGCCACCCATCCGGAAAGTGTGACCGTTTGTCCAATATGTGATGCGGTAAGCTCGCCAGCGGTATGAGTACGGTGCATAAATGATAGTGATTAGGAATTAGGATTTAGTGATGAGAATGATATATATTTATAACTTGGTAATACTCTCAGATGTGCTAGATTTTACATAAACTTCATGAATCATTATTATATGGATACCCTTCTTGGATTTTCTTCATAGCAGATGGGAAGGTATGTATTTTCCAACCATTTTTATTTATAAAAACTACAGATTTTCTTCAAATTGATTTTTTCAGCCGTTTCCAAAGATCTTCTGTTTCTGGTAATGCTGGCTTTCATAGTATTTTCCAGTAATTTCCATTCCAACCTATGACAGACATCGGAATCGTTTTTCATAGTGGAGTTTTTATGGTGACCCAGAAATGTTTTGCAGATGTTCATGTAACCTCATCATTTCCTATAGTTCAAGCTTGATGATGGAATATTCTATAATCCATATATCTACAAAGATCTTGATATTTATGATAAAGTATCATGGAAGTTTCAGAAGTAAAATCATGTATAAGATTTGGTGTATCTATTACTATCGGATTCCAGTCTTTTGGCATAGTACTAGGATTTGTATCTTCATCTGTTTTGAAAAATAAAAAATCATCACGAAATTCATCTATAATTTCTTGAAGAATTGGAATATCGTCATTGTCGAAGTACATGTGTATAAATTTTGGCATATGCAAGAATTAACTATAAATAAGTGTTCCATGGTGATAAAACATCTGCCATCACGATTCTCACTTTCTCCAGAGCGAAGTACGAAAAGAATGTGTCGGGGGTTCTCATGGGCTCTCTATACTGCAGATATATCTTATTTGAGCGAGAGTCTGTGAGAGAATATGAACCGACATATCTCGAGTTTCGAACTTCTTATCGTTTGATTCTATTGGTAGTGATTCGAGACATTCTTTTTTGCCGAAACGATCTCAGAATTTTCCACATTCGAAGAAGTCATCTGTAAGGAGCTCGCCAATACGAGATGGGTTATGACGTCACTCGACGCTCAGGAGTTCAAGTTCGAGAGATATGAGAAGCTTTTCAACAGTCATAAAAAAATAAAAAACACACGAAATAGTTCATGTGCTTCGGCAAAAACAGTTTGACAGGATTACAGTTTCGAGTTTTACAGAAATCTCTGTAAAACTTTGATACTCATATACTGTTATACTCTTTTCGAGGTGCCACCGAGGCTAGTACTTGATTCTATTTTGATGACCGAGATTATCGACTCCGAGAGGGTCTAGTGGCGAACATAGTTCGCAAGTATTCAAGTATTCAAGTATTTAGTTCGATTTTGTAGAACTTTTAACTTGTAACTTTTAACTTGTAACTCGCGACATTCCGTCGCGTTCTTCCTCCAGCTTGCGGGTGTTGACCGCTCGAATGCTTTTGATAGAGTTATCTTAGGAATTTTCGTATCGAAGTCAAAAAAATCCCTCTTTCAAGGGATGATTCATTATTTCACCATAGCATCCGTAGGCATTGGCACGCCATAAGAGGTATTTTTTGGAGAGAAGAGTGCTTCAGCATCAGGAGTCGATGTGTTCGTGAAGTTCCATTTACGGATCTTGGAAGCGCCGATCGTATAGAAATTCTCTCCAACATAGAGGGCTCGGGAGATAAAATCTGTGGAGTAATTCCAGAGCTGATTCGCAAGGTAGGTTTCGACGGTAGATCCCTGAAAACAGTAGTTCGGGACATACGTCGACGGAGAAGTACAGTAGTCGGAACCATCGAGGAGTTTTCGACATACGGGTTTTGTGGTAGCCACTGTATACTGCGCACATTCCTTTTTCCACTCAGCTTCAAGTGTAGCAGGGAGCATAATATGTGTAACGCGGAATTTCTCACTAATACTATCCGGCGTTATAGAGATCCCGAGGACTCCTTGGTAGGCACTCTGTGAACGGTAGGCATCAGCAGGGTCATTGGCACTCTGCATGATCGTCGCAGGCATGAGGAGAAGTTTTTTCTCTTTATACCATACAAAGGCTCGTGGATTTGTCAGGACTTCGGACGAAGATCCAGCGTCTCCGATAGTAAGAGTTTGTTCTCGTTTTGGGTTTTTTATATCTCGGACGTTGTAAAGGTCGACCTTGAGTCATCCATTTTGGGTCCCTCCCCATTGGTTGGTCTTGGTATCATAGCCGATACCGATAAGTCGATCCGCGTCGTAGGGATGCAGATAAGTGGAGTATCCTGGAATTTTGAGTTCTCCGAGAACGACTGGATTTTTAGGATCAGCGAGTCAGATCACAAAGAGAGGATCGATCTGTTGGAAGGTGACCAGGTAGAGTCGGTCGGCGATAAATCGTGAAGATTGGAAGTTTTCTCCTGGAGCGAGTCCAGTAAGCGAACCAAGAACTCCTCATTTTGGATCGAGGATCGATACTCGAGTACTCTGCTTGTCTCCCGATTCGCTTGTGACGATACGAAAGTTCCGACTCGCATCTTCATCCATACTATACTGAGAAAGAGGGTTTCCGGGGATAGATTTTGAGTATACATAGTTCGTATTGATCCCTGAGAAGGCAAATCTATGAACAAGCGTAGTACTCGTTCCGGGATTGTACCAGATAGGCATGGCACACATAGCATTTCTCGGACACGGGGACTGTCTCGGAAGCCACATATTACTCGTGAGATAGATAGACTCTTTCGAGAGATGGATCTGTCCGGCTTCTGAGAGAACCACCTGGCTCGTGATAGCACCTGCTGCTACACGTGTATCGAACCTCAGAATCGAAGTAAGCGTGGGAGAAAATGAGAAGGCATCGAGGGAATTGGTATCAGGAAGGATCGATCCCATTCGACTACAGTCGGCTATCGTTCGGGCACTGGTCTTATAGGCCCCCTTGGTCGTAAGTACCATATCTGAGATTCGAGGGATCAGAGTACGTGAAGAGTAATCAAGAGATTTCGAATCCATATCGGTTTGAGAATACATACGATAGATCGGTGGAGTCCAGTAGCTTGTAGAAACCACTGCTGTCATCATCCCATCATCCGCCACACGTGAGTCCGAAAGACTTCCATCCACCTGAATCACTCGGGAAAGAGAAGCCTGAAGTGGATTCGATATATCATAGAGAGCTACAACTGATTTTTGTTCGTTGTCGTACCATCCATACCATCGGGCATTGTAGGGACTTGATTTCGTCGCGGTCAGGATAAGTTTATTTTTTGTGAGGTAGAAGGTCACTCCGTAGTAAGTGGTCGGGATACGGATCGATTTGACCTTTACGAGGGTCTTAGCATCGAGGATAACGATGATATGATCATTTTCCTGAAAGCTATAGAGGTACCTCCCATCAGTTTTCACGGTATCCGCCTCATCTACTCAGAGTACTTGAGCATTTGTTGTCGAATAGGGTTCAGGCGAGGCGACAGACTTTTCAGCGACTCCATTCATGCTCGCAGTCGGAACTGCTGATTTGACATCATCCATCGCATACATAATTCCACCACCTCAACCATAATACCCTCCACTGGTCTTCGGAAGGATGCGCTTCATGGTAGTTTCGAACTCGCTACAAGTCGCAAAGGTCTGGTAGGAAAAACTAGGTGTTGCTACTTGGGTCGGATCCTGATCGATGAGCTCGGTATTATCAGCAGCAAAGGCGCAGGGAACAAGTGAAATAATCAATATCAAAGGAAGAAGAGAGAATTTCATAAAAAGAAAATAAGAAATAAAGTGGTTTGATCGGTCACGGAAATAAAAGTATTAAGTAGAGAGACTACAATATTCAAACCTACTATAGAAGACGTGGATAGGAAGAAATGGTGACAAAAATCTCGATATGTATTCCTTTCATCTTAGACAGAGTTCTAGTGAAGTCAACGAAAAGAGGGTGAAAAATAGGTGAAGGGATACTATTAGATCTCTATTTTCTGAGGAATACAGTACTATTTCACGGAGGAGAAGCTGATAGTAATACTTTTGACATAAATCATATATTGTGTTAATATACATTTATATAGATAACTTTGAAACCATGTCGGAATCAGTTGCGAAGTATCCGAGCAAAAATGCATACGAATGACCAAAACTTACTCTTGGGAAGGAGGGTATAGAAAAGATAGTGCAAGAGATAGACCTGCTTTCAGCCGACGAAGTAGAAAAGCGACTGGAGAAATTTCGAGAGACTATTCCAGGGAAAAAAGAGAATGCCAATACCTTTGAAATGCTTGCTCTCTATCAAAAGACACTTGGAATTCTCGGTTACTCGATACCTATTGATGGCAGATTTTGAAAGCGTACATACACCGTTCTCAAGGATGAGGCGCAGGGTGGGAAACTCGGACTTTCTGGAGGAGAAATAGATGGGCTGCCAGGTCCTGTCACTACCAAGGCGATGATTCGCGCCCTGAAGGAGCATACTCGATTGACCTGATCGGCACAGGTCGGGCCTTCTCTACCCAAAACTGCAAAGTGATCTCCTTCATGACCGTGAACGGGGTCGAAAGAATGATACCAATCTATAGATCCCATGGAACGAGAAATCCTCGACTTCACTCAAGAAAATATACGCGTGAGAGCAATTATCGAGAAAGCAAAAAGTCCATCGCCGATCTCGAAATGGAGCGGGGATGGATCCTTTTATAATGGGATTTCTCTGCGACGCATTGACTACGCAGTCATAAAACAAGATGATGGGGAATATTATGTTTTTGATAAACCTGAAGCTGGGATACGCAAGGTATATAGAACCGATGGGAAAATGAATGTCATCGCTATGGCAAGTGTAGATATAATGGGTACCTTGACCCTTCTCAAGAACCAGAAAGAGAGTACCCTTAGAGCACCATTCATGCCCACACTCATAGTGAAGAAAAATAAACCATAGTTCACTCTTATGAGTTATCTTAAAAACATACTCGCGGCTGCAGCACTTTCTACAGCCTCCTTCTGAGAAGCTCATGCTTGAGAAGACTTTCAACGGGAAGTACTTTCTCAAGAAAACCCAAGAGTAAAAGCGGCTTGTGACGATATGAGGCAACGAGTCGATAAGACTCTGATACTGGAACAGAATATCTGTGAATACTCCGTAGATGAAGGGATAACCTGGCAAACCTATGGCCTCTGAGGAATCACCCTAGCGGGTCTTTTGGCTCTGGGAGTAGTAATATTTCTTCGTTTCAGGAAACCAGATGAAGGAACATACAGTCGCTTTTTGACCGCGAGAAAAGTAAGTAGTTATTTTGGAGACCAAGCCGTTCGAGATAATGAAAGAAATGATGGAACATCAGAAAATTATACCCATACGAAAGGAGATGAAGATGCTAACCTTAATAACCCGATCATTCTCACTGATGGTCTTTATACGGATGAGGAAAGGATACTTCAAGACGGGATCGAGAAAACCCCCTCAAGGTATGAGCTACGTGAAGAACTACTGAAAATCTATGCAAAGAGAAAAGATAGGGAAAAATTTAAGGCACTCTTTCTCCGTACCATGGAGAAGTGTCCTCTCGAAGCTCCAAGCAAAAAAAGAGTATTAGCATTGATAGGAAGGATGATTGACCCGGAAAATCCTCTCTATCATTCCATACTCAATGGAGAAACAGACCCCGGAGCGGTAGCAGATTTATACCTTGCATCTGGTCGCCACATCGAAGCGGAAACTGTACTTATAAAAGCTATAGGGGAGGATCCACGTACATATAATATCTATGTAAAACTTCTTAAAATATATGCAGAAAGATGAGATACCAAGAATTTCGAAGCCTTCTATAGAACAACCAAAGAATGATTTCCTCTTCTCTCGAGCGAAGAAATAGAGAAATTGAAAACTTTGGGACAAAAAATCGATCCAGAGAATTCCTTATATAGAGATGATTCATGATTGAGTAGAGAGTAGTGGCACTCCTCAAACGACTCTAAATATAATCCTCTCGAACATATGATAAGCGAACGAGATTTTTCTCTCAAAAGGAGAAAATTTTTTTTTATTTCCCGAATATCTGTACATAGTATGATTTCCCATTGGCAGTAGCATATCCGATACCAACCTTCGTCCAGTCTGGGCGAAGCATATTATATCTATGACTTCCCGATAGCTCGAGCCCATCAGTAAGGATGATATCTGAAATAGGAGAAGTATCACTTCCTATAATTTTGCTCCCTCCTGCGATATTTTCCCCCACAGAAGTATAGGGGATATTGGCATCAATGAGGAGATCTCCGATGCGTTTCCCTTCCGGATTGACATGCCCGAGGTATCCTCTCTTCGCCATATCTTCAGCCTTACTTTGAGCTACTTCTGTAAGTACTGTATCTTCAACAATCAGGTTCTGATCCTGTGAAGCTCTGAGTTTATTGAGAGCTTGGATAGAATTGATTTTGATAAGCTTGAGGTTTTTCCGTACCTGAGATCGCATCTCAGGACTTATAGGATCAAGGACATTCCATACCATGCCAACTCGTACCGGAATATTGAAGTAAGCTACCCCGCTTTCGTCTACCGTCTCGATCAGATAGGTACCTGTAGTGCGAGCAGGAAGAGAAAGTTGTATTTTTTTTGTATTCTGTATGAACGCTCCGCTTCGAACCAACGTTTTTGGAACTTCGTATTTTTCTACACTCCCATTCGGAAAGGTTACATACCAGTCACTTCGTACGTTTCTCCCCTCGGGTATAGTAAATTGAACGAGAATATTTTTTCGCCATAGCTGTGCTTTCGCTCCGACCTTGTTATCAGTTTGATATTTCCTATCGAGAACGATAGTTTCATTTGTCTCAGGAAGTCGGGAATTTATATCTAGCGAAAATGGCGAAGCAAGGAGAAAAGATTCAGTTTTTAAATTCGCTTTTCCAGCACGGAACGGAAGATTGGAGGGGAAAATAGTGAATCCCTTTCCGGAAACAATTATACTATAGGTATCTTGCGTGAGAGTATATCGAGTCCAACAACTATCATCTGCGCTCACACCAAATACATCTCATCGAAATTGTCATCTTGGTATAATCGATAGATCTCACCTAGTAGTGAGAGAGACAGTAGATACATCTGGAGTATCGAGTATATATATAGTATCCGAAAGCGTAGTTCGAAACTGATTTCCACTAGAAACGATAAATGTATAGGTTCCAGTCTCCGTGAGGGTAAGGTAGGATTCAAAAGAAGTGTCACCTTTTACGTCCCATCCCTTCAGTATTTCTTGATCACTTCCTTCTTTTTTCAGAAACACGAGTCACTTTTTCTTCCCATCGGTAATATTTCCAGAAATTTTCAGAGTTTCCCCAGCAAAGTAGGTATTCGCCATACGAGGAGTAAGGCGTATTCCGATATCCTGAAACATATCTGGCTTGAGAAATTGTTTCTGATATCAGTCTGGAATTCAAATATCTAAAGGAGTAACCTGAAAGCTTGAGATTCTTCATTGCCCTAGCTCTGCAAACGATGAAAAAGCTAGCTTCGAAAGGTCGAGAACTTCTGGATACCGACTGCAGTTTGGACGGTCGTTGAGTTTGACAACGAGGCCGGTTCCTCAAGAACTGATATAGGCAAGTTTTCCCAATGGAACTCCACAAATAGCGGCACTATAACGGTCCTGTGAGAAGATATCACCATTCGCCGTTCCCTGTCAAACGAATGAATCAGCATAATATGTTCCCTCATAAGCGAAAAGCAAAGAACCAGTAGAAGCGAAAAAAGAAAGAAAACAGAGTAGATTCCATACATACGTCGATTTCCGAATGCCGAGCAGGCATCGAAAAAATATATATGATACCGTGAGTGATGGAGTGAGTACTAAAGGGCTTCTGTTTCTCATTCTGGAAGATTGGAGGTATCAGCATCGATATCGTCGATATTATGGACCAGGGTCGCACTTACAAAGACGTCGTTCTTATCTTTGAGTTTCGAAAGGATCACGCCTTGGGTAGTACGAGAGGTAATTTTGAGATCCTTGAGGGTCACACGTATAGTCTGACCATCTCGAGATATGAGGATGATACCGTATTCTTGCTTCTGAGATTCAGTCAGTGTAAAAGCCCCGATAATATCTCCTGTTTTACTGGTCGTATTGGCCACCTTCACTCCACTCCCTCCACGATGCTGTTCTCGATATTCATCGAGAGGGCTCACCTTTCCTATACCATTCTCCGTAACGGTAAATACAAATTTAGCCTCGAATCGAGCGACACATGCTTCGACGAGAGAATCTCACTTTTTGACATCGATTCCTCGAACTCAAGCAGCCGCTCTTCCCATCACTCGGACATCATTCTCAGAAAATTGGATAGCTTTCCCCCCTTTGGAGACGAGAAGTATATGTTCAGTTCCCGTCGTTGCGAGTACCCATCCGAGATTATCTCCATCTCGAGGTTTCATGACTATAAGACCACTCGAACGAATATTTGCAATATCAGAAATATCGATACGTTTCACCACTCCGAGCGCACTTACCAAGAAGAGATGCTTGGATTTTTCTTGTGTATCCGTGAGATCCATGATCGCAGTGACACCTTCATCCTTTGCGAGTGAGAGAAGTTGTACAACTGGTTGTCCCTTAGCGGTTCGTTGCATTTCGGGTATTTCATAGGTCGCAAGACGAAAAACTCGACCTGTATTTGTAAAAAATAAGAGAGTATTATGGTTCTTTGTCGAGAGGATACTTGCAATCTCATCTTCATCCTTGACGGCGGTCGTAATACCCTTCCCTCATCGACGCTGCGCTCGAAACGAAGAAGACTTCACTCGTTTGATATATCCATTTTTAGAAAAAGCGACGACTACATCTTCGTTTGCGATTGTATCCGTCGGACTCCATTCACCGATAGCATGGGGAATAATCTCAGTTCGCCGTGGATCTGCAAACTTATCCTTGATTTCCAGAAGTTCATCTTTGACTATCTTTTTGACGCGAATAGGTTTCGAAAGGATATCCTTGAGATCGATGATAAGCGCAAGTTTTTCTGCGAGCTCATCTTCGATCTTTTTACGTTCCAGACCCGCAAGTCGCTGGAGTTGCATTTCGAGGATCGCGGTTGCTTGTTTCTCAGAAAGTGAGAAATTTTGCATAAGGGCGCTATGTGCCTCCTCTTTGGTCTTGGACTCCTTTATCGTGCGAATAATAGCATCGATATTATCGAGGGCAATCTTGAGCCCTTCGAGAATATGGGCTCGAGCCTCTGCGATGGCGAGATCATATCGGGTACGCCTCACGACGACTTCATCTCGATGAGCGATAAAGGCTTCGAGCATTTCCCTGAGGTTGAAGAGGCGAGGCTGAAGTCCCCGATCGGTCAGCGCAATCATGTTATATGAGAAGCTGGTCTGAAGTGATGTAAGCTTATAGAGCTGGTTGAGTATTTTTTTCGGGAAGGCATCGCGCTTGAGCTCGACCACAACTCGTACCCCCTCTTTGTTCGACTCATCTCGAAGGTCGGAAATACCGACGATAATCTTTTCTCCTACAAGGTCCGCCATTTTCTCGATAAAATCTTTTTTATTCATCTGATATGGAACCTCAGTGATGACGATCGCCTGGCGACCGCTTCTGAGCTCTTCGATCTCGACTCGACCACGAAGTACAACAGAACCCCGCCCGCGAGCATATGCCTCCAGGATATCCTTCTTATCATAGATGATCCCTCCCGTTGGGAAGTCGGGTCCATGGACGAATTCTAAGAGGTTCTCGATCGTAATCTCTTCTGGATGCTCATGGTCAAGCATAAAAACAAGGGCATTCACGAGTTCCCCCAGGTTATGCGGAGGAATATTGGTTGCCATACCGACAGCGATTCCCATGACTCCATTGAGGAGAAGATTCGGAATACGAGTCGGAAGTACCATAGGTTCCTGAGTCGAAGCATCATAGTTATCTTTCCAATCGACCGTATCCTTATCGATATCTGCAAGCATGAGTTCACCGAGTTTTGCCATTTTTACTTCCGTATATCGCATAGCGGCTGCCCCATCACCGTCCATCGATCCGAAATTTCCCTGACCATCTACGAGTGGATATCGAAGTGAGAAGTCCTGCGCCATACGCACCATCGCTTCATAGACTGAACTATCTCCATGAGGGTGGTACTTTCCGAGGACATCTCACACAACACGTGCTGATTTTCGATGTTTTCCTGTGGCTCTCACTCCCCCGTCATACATAGCAAAAAGAATACGTCGGTGTACTGGCTTCATCCCATCTCGAATATCAGGAAGGGCCCGTGAAACAATGACGCTCATCGCATAGTCAAGATAACACTTTTCCATCTCATCGACGATCGATCGATCGGCATCTCATTCATAGCTTTGGCCTTGAAGGATGAGTGAGGTCGGGGTCACTATTTCATCAAGATTCTCAGGTGGATTATCAAGTTCAGTAGACATAGAAAGGGGCGTTAAAAAATCCCCTCAAGTATATGAAAAACTCGCTTATTTGCAAAGAAATAACAGACTCAAAAGTACAAAAAAACCCCCACTGGGTGGAGGGAAATTCGAAAAGAAATAGGCTTATAAATTCGTAAAATCAGTGTTAATACCGGTACTCGTATCTATATCATAGGAGGAGTTGTCACCCGACCCAAAAATACGGTTCGCCAGATCTCGAATCGTCGAGAAGATAATCTTTGGATTGAGGTAGTCAGAAACATGAAGTCCGAGGAGATCTCCGACCTTTGGGGCAACAAAAACCGCAAGGATAATCACGATAACTCAGATAACAGCATAGCGAATACTATTGATCGCAGGTTTCACTTTTTCATCCTTTCCTCATGAAAGAATGAGCATCACCCCTCCCCAGATGATAAAAAGAACAGCGCAGAGTCAAGCCACGAGAATAACAAGGGATACTCCAATACGAATGATATCCTGAGCTTCATAAGAAACATTGGGATCGATGACGGAATTGGTCGCGGCAACTGCTGTTGGTATAAATGTCATATCCATAAAGAAAAGGGTTTAGAGGTCAGTAAAGTCAGCATTAATCCCTGTATCCGTATTTATATTCTGATTATTGATGAGGGTGCCAGGATTCGTTCTAAAAAAAGTACCAGATATTTCCTGAATCGTCGCAAATATTGCTGAAGGAGAAACATAGTTAGATCCAGGGAGTCATACCAATTCGAGTCATTTTGGGATGATAAATATGGCCACTACTATGAAGATAATTCCTATAATAGCATGTCGCATATGATTGACAGCTATCTTAATTTTTTCTTCCTTTCCACCAGAGATAATCATAAGAAATCATCCCCAGATGATAAATACCATAGAAATGATCCCGGAAAGTAAAACAATAGCGGCAATTCCAACCCGGAGAATATCTTCAGCACTGTATTGTATAAAGACATCCATATTTGGGATTGTATAAGAATTATGAGGAAAGTAAAATGTTTTTAAAATAAATCAATCGAAAGCCAACTATGCCACTGGCTTGTCTTCTATAAGGCGTATATTGATACGGCTTGCCGTTTTAGAGCCAAGGATACGGAGTACGGTACGGATAGAATCGATAGTCTTGCCACCTCGGCCGATAATAATCTTCATATCATCTGGGTGAACACGAAGCGAAAGGAGAGTTCCAAGCTCATCTTGTTTTTCATCTATAACAATAGCATCAGCATGAACGACGAGGGAGCTTACGATAAATCGTAAAAATTCTGAAGCAGTCATAATAAAGGAGTTACAGGATAGGAATTTTATTATTGAGCTTACTAGCTCTATACGAGAATCTTAGCGAAAACTTGAGTATTGTATTCTCCAGAAAAACGAAAACCCTCGAAATATCGAGGGAAGTGTTTACTTATTTCTCGCGACAATGCGGGCGAGTGTATCTGAGTATTGCGCTCCATTTTTGATATGAAGATTTGCTTCCTCCATATCAAGGATCAGAGCCTTGCTATGTGGATCATAAGATCCAAGGACCTTGATAAATCCATGCTTAGCTGATTGACGGTGTTCCGTAAGAACGACTCGGAACTTTGCGACATGTTTACGACCGACACGGGAGAGACGAATTTTTAACATAATGGAAAAAAGTAGGGAGTAAGGATTTTTATATTATTAATGATTCATTGATCAATGTTCATTTCTTTGTGGTGCCCAAGACGGGACTCGAACCCGTAACCCCGAAGGGAGAGGATTTTAAGTCCTCCGTGTATACCATTCCACCACCTGGGCAGGCAAAACGAAGTTTTGTAGTTACAGATTTGGTAAGGTGGAAAGCTAGTAGAATACTTGAAAGTAAATCATATAACTTATAACTTATAACTTATAACTGATTCACTCTATTACAGGATTCCTTGCTTCTTGAGTGTCTTGATTGCCTTCGCGGAGAGTCTGAGACGGATCGTGAGACCAGAGACCGGATCTTTGATATTTCTCCAGAAAAGATTCACAAAAAACTTGCGTTTTGTATGACGGCAGGAGTGAGAAACATTATTCCCGACTGAGGTTCTTTTTCCAGTGAGCTGGCAGGTTCGTGACATAGAATTATTAATTGTTAATTGTTAATTGTTAATTGTTTGGGAATTCACCATTTACAATTAACCATGTGTATTACATGACCTTGATTTCGACTCAAACTCCTGATGGTATATTGATTGACTGGAGGAGTTCGAGGGTCTTCGGGGTTGGATCAACCACATCGAGGAGTCGCTTGTGACGACGGATTTCGAACTGTTCACGTGCATTCTTATTGACGAATGTGGAACGATTGAGGGTGATTTTCTCTATTTTTGTCGGGAGTGGAACGGGTCAGATCACGATAGCTCCACTATCCTTCACGGTCATGACTATCTTTGAAACAGCTTCATCCACGAGTTTGTGCTCAAAAGCTTTGAT
>JAYVJC010000035.1:0-19272 GCA_043769645.1 Candidatus Altimarinota bacterium | reverse complement strand
TAGTAGTATATAGCTCGTTCTGGGGTGAAGACCGCGATGCTCGCAGCGATCACATGGTTTTCATAGAACGCAAGATAGAGTCATCCATTCGCCCCGATTTGATCGAGAAATACCTTATAGTACGTTTGGCTATTTTGAGAAAAGCTATCCCGCTCAGTCGTTTCTCGAAGGAGCTCATACCAGAGATCAAGATACTCTCGAGTCGGCTGGACTCGTTCGATATGCACTCCCCTCTTTTCCGCAAGCCGTATGTTATAACGTCACTTCTCATGCATCCCCTTGAATATATCTTCGATAGGAAGCGTGAGATCAATAGTTCTCGTATAAGGGACGAGAAATGAACGATATGGGCTCTCGAGTCAGATCTCAAGAGGCTCAGAGAGTGGTTCGATCTGGAGGAATAATACTCCGAGATTTCTGAGTTCTTTTTTGAGATCCTCGAGTAACGCTTTCAGTGTATCGTAAGGGAGATCGCACCCCAGGGCAAAGGCTCCTCGCTGACCAAATCCTAGAGTACGGACCTCGACCAAGATCGCTATCTCTTCATTTCCGAAGTAGAAGGCACTTCGTACCTGTCCTGATTCTACTAGAATCTCTTTCCATACGCAAGATTGCCAAAATGAAAGCTTCTCAACGGGTGGATTCGAATCTAAGATTGTAAACTTCATAGAAGAGAAGTCTACGAAAAAGTCATAATTTGCAAAGAAAAAGTTTGCACTTCCGAGGAAAACCTGATATAATCTAGAAGAATTAATACTTTACTATGCTTACGCAACTCGAAATCAAAAAACGAACCACCGATACTGGGGTGAAGGTTTTTTCCTTTATAGGAGAGCTCGACGAGACTAATGTGGACAGTACCTTCCCGGCCATCATGACGGATATCGGAGCCTTCGAAAACTCAAAAACCATATTCAATATGGAACAACTCCAGTACCTCAATAGTAAGTCCATCGGATATATCGCCGATATCTCCCAACGAACGGAGGATGCCGGTGGGAAATTTTTCCTCTGTGCCCTCTCCCCTGAAGTCAATGACACCCTGGATCTCGTAGGAATCACGAGCATCATCCCCATCTACGATAGTGAGGAAGAGGCGTTGGTGACAATTATGCAGTAGACAAAAAATGAGACTATGTAGATAAAATATTGATTTTTCGATAAAAATACCTATTATACAAATATAAATCTACCCTTATGCCCATATTTTATCGACAAGATGGAATATCAAAACCACCTGAGAGCAAACCAGAGATAAAATCTGAAATTCTGAAGTCAACTACTCAATGAGAGCTAGAGAGACTACAGGACGAATTAATTCGAGCAAAATCTATCGAGGAGAAGAAGATAATTCGTGAGCAGATTCTTTCGATAAAGCGAGAGCTCAGTCGCAGCAAAGCTTATACTGAACTGAGTCGGACAAATGCTTTGGCACGAGAAAAGTCAAACGATGGGAAGGAATCCTTAGATAGTCTCTCAGCTTCGAATCTCATGCGAATTGACAAAGATGAGACTGAGAAAAATAAAGAAAAGCGTGGAAACCTTCTATCTAAGTTTTTTCTCTACACAAGAAAAACTGATATCGAAGGTAATATCCATGAGGAACCGTACAACGGAAAAGATTTGACTAAAGATGAGGAGCTATATGTAGACTTTGGTAAAAATAAAAGTGCTTATAACCGTATCGGACTCGGACATATGCTCTCTGCTGATCTTGGGTATGTGAAGGTTGGCGGAAAGATTTGAGTACGTTCTATCATCCAGAACCGGGTCGGATACTATACGAAACCATCTGCTGATGGATACATCCCAGTGTTTACTGGAGATGTCGTCACTATTCCAACGGCAAGTGAAATATCTACATTTGTAAATGGGAAGGAAGCACAGGGTCTGAAGCGAAATACTGACCAGTGAGAAAGTAATACAGCGAATGATATTTATATTGAAAAACTTGAACAAGTTTCGGCACATCATACTATTGAGCTGAATATTCTTACTAAGGAGTCGTATGACTTTTGGGTAGAAAATGGCTTTACCCCAGCGCAGGCATCAGGATTGGTAGCAAATGAATACCAGGAGAGTGGGTGTAACCCGAGGGCTGCCAACGGGGATGTGAGTTTTGGTATTTTTCAATGGAAAAAAGATAGAATTGCTAATATTAAAGCTGGAAGTTGAATTGATATACTTACAGCAGGTCATAGAGAGCAACTCAAGGCTGCTCTTTGGGAAATACAAAACACCAGCGAATCAAAAGTCCTCGAGCCACTTAAGAGTGCGAAAACATCCGCAGAGGCTGCTGAAATATTTGTACGAATCTTTGAACGTCCGGCTAATCCAGACTTGGAAAGTAAAAAAAGGGGGCAAATGGCTGAGGTATTTCAGTATCTCGTCCAATGAGGAGCTATGGAGTGACCAGTGTACCAAAGAATTGAAACGGTTGCTATGGAAGCATTTTCGAATAAAGATACTATGAATGCGGCTCATTGTACTGATTGGGTGGATAAGGTATACTTAAAGGCATTATGAAAAAGTGTATATAGCGGATATTCTTATTTTAATGGGGTGAACAAAATCAATGAATGAACAGGGCTCGGAGCCGAAAGATACGCTGATTCAGTCCAACTCGGACAGATTAATACTTGATTTCATCTTATCTTTGATAAACCTCCATATAAGTCTGGTAAAACACATAGTGCAATAGCCTTATGAAAAGCGAATGACTGACTCCTCAAAGTAGTAAGCTATCCTGGAATTGGTGTACCAAAAGTCGAAATATATGATCTCTACGCTCAATGAAGATGAGATAAGGATGGAAAGGCTATTCGGATACAGTGAGCATAATACTAAAACAATCTCCCCTGCCCCTCCACTTCGGTTTGGAGGGGATTTTTATATCGGAAAATACGTTTGAGATCTTCCTTCACATCATATCCAACCACGAGGATATCACTCGTTTCTAGGAACTGAATGAATGAGACTATATCTACTTTTGCAGGTTCGATATGGTAGTTAATTGTATTGAGAGAAACGTAAATATGTGATTGATCGGTGGTGAGTATCACTTCTTTCTGCTTGGCCACTTCTTTCATAAATTCACTTATCTTTTCGAGGGAGTCAACTTCACGAGCTTCGCGAGTTTCATATTTCTTGACGACCGCTTGGTACTGGGTCGGGAGAAGTGACTTGAATCCAAAAGTCTGAAATAGAGCAATCAGTTCATCGTTCCAGAAAACCGAGTTCGAAAACTCAGAACTCGCAAGATCGAAATCAATCGGAAGATCCGTATAGATGGAAGCAAGCTCGTAGGAGAGGAAAGCATTTTCTCTTTGTTCAATAAGCGTATTTCTGAGCTTCTCCGTGATATCATCGAGGTGATCATAGATGCCTGCGAGACTTCCGAATCGAGAGAGGAGATCCTCGGCCTTCTTCGGACCGAATCCCATAATCCCAGGAATATTGTCTGAGGTGTCCCCGACAATCGCGAGATAATCGACCACCTGTTCTGGAGGTACTAAGAATTTCTCGATGACATCGGCGCGACGGAGGAATTTCTGCTTCATCGCATCATAGATATGTACCTTTCCATCCTCGACGAACTGGCAGAGATCCTTATCCGAAGAGATAATCACGGCCTGGAAATTCGACCAGTCGACCCCATTTTTATCCTGATTTTTTATGTGATATACCATCGACCCGATGAGGTCATCCGCTTCATACCCTTCCTTTTCAAGAACGGGAATATGTAATGCTTCAAAGAGCTTGAATACCTCGGGAATCTGAGATCTGAGATTATCCGGCATACGATCTCGGGTTCCTTTGTACTCGGCAAAGAGTCGGTGTCGCACATTTTCCCCAGGACCATCGGTCGTAATCACGAGATGATGCGTTTCCCCATTTTCCCAGAGGGATCTGAGAAACTTCGCTACTCAGAAGACGGCATTGATAGGTTTTCCATCTGGCGTATGCATCTCCGGAATCGCATAAAACATCCGATATATCAGATTGTACACATCGATGATAAAGAAATTTTTCATTATAAGCTCCATTCTGAAAGGAGCTGTCCCAAATACAAGGGACTAAGGATTTTCTCCGATCATAGATAAATTACCTTTGATACATGATATCATATTGAGCATTTCCTGAACTCCAAATCTATTCTATAGTCAGGTCTTCCTCAATAGGAAATCACTGAAGTTCGAGCATCTTTCGGAGGTATTTCCCCTCAAGTTTTCCCGGGATATAGTGGGTATGGTAGTGTTCAACACTTCGATTCCCCATGGTCTCTCTCGTACAGGAGAAGTACTCAGTCTCGCCATAGTATATCTTCATAAACTGATATATTTCAACGAATTCTCCGATCTCATCATTTGTGAGTTCAGTAGCAAATGTTTTATGCAAGTATGGTACCACCATGAGATGCTTCTCATCGCCAGAGTAGGGATAGAGGTTATGTAGGATATACCAATATTTCCCTTTCCATAGAGTATGATCTGCCTGAGCGTCTACATCACAAAAAGGGCACTCATCACGCCCCAGGATTTTTATTCGAGTTTTGGCATCGTAAGCCTTGCGGTCTTCGCTTCTGTTCATAAAAAGAAAGTTAAGTGGATGGAATTTTCTCTATTCGCCAGAGCATATCCTCCTCTATAAGTCATTCGATTCACTCTCTATCAAACCAACGAATATCATCGACTTCAGATTCTTGTCGCGTAAATGGTGTATCTTCTGGTATAACTCCGAGATACATAATATCAAAGTGAAAGTGTGGTGGTCTTCCCTTCGCATCGCGAGATATCGCGTGGACGTCGACAAGGAATATATCTCATATGATTTCTGGTTGGCGATCGATACCTGACTCTTCATGGAATTCACGGATCGCCACACTTCTTACATCTATCTCCCCATCACAATGTCCACCGAACTGCTGCCAACGCTGAAACTTCTTATGGAGCATCAGGAGCACCTTGGTGCGTTCAGGATTGGTAATCATCATAGAACCAGTAATATGACCCTCGAGGTTATCTTTCACGAAGGCAAAGTTTCCATGTTTTTCTATCCAAGAAATTATCTCAAGTGCAGCCTTTTTTTCTTGAGAATATCGAGTCGCATGTGTATGAAGCGCACGGATGATGGAAGAAAGTGACATAATCTAGAGTTTAATATGAAAGTATTGTGAAAGGAGAAGCTGGAGGATCTGGAGAAATTTGCGATGCCGAAATGTGAGAATAAAGATGATAAAACACTCGATAAAATTTACCGAGATAAAGAGTGCATTTGCTATGTTCCAATCGGTAACGGCAAGGATATCGATACCGTACATAAGAACAGATACTCACCAAGCAATCGAATCTTCTGTCTCAGGAAAACGAAAGAGTTTATAAGCGATAGAAACCATACCGAAACTATCGATAAGTGTATTGATAATGATAGTATAAAGAGCATCCTCGACTATATACCAGACTAGCAAGGAGAGAAGGGCTAGGATGATGAATCATTTTTCTAAAAAAGTGATGCGAAAGTATCCATAAAATAACGCAAGGAGCGCTTCAATAGAATGGAGTATTGCGAGAGTCCCTATGAGCCAGATCGTAGAACCAGCACCTCAAGCTCTACCCGAGAAAAATACGAATGTCATAGAAAGGGCTATGATAAACCACCCAGTAAAGTTTGGTATCGTTTTTCTCCGGATGATACTGTAGATATACCTTCCTTCAACTCCGAGCGCAATTAGGGAAGCAATGATAGCAAAGGTATGTGACTGTAAAAATGCCATATTTTTATATATTGAGCTTTTCTAAAATCTTCTCAAAAACTTCATCTGCACTCCCATTGGCATCGATTCTCATAAAACGATTTCTCATAATTCACAACTGTTCACACATATTGTATCCCTCAGTAATTTTTTCATAAAATGCCTTCCCTTCTCATTCGAATTTATCCCCTTCTCAATCTGAGGTTCGAGAAAGGGCGAGATCGATATCGATTTCGAGATAGAAAACGAGATCAGGCAGAGTGGAACCAATAGCTTCAGTATTGATAGCTAGTACTCTCTCCACCCCGAGTCACTGGGCTACTCACTGGATCGCACAGGATGAGAGAAAGGATCGATCTGAAATAACAATTTTCCCCGTTTTCAATGCTGGTTTGATGACGGTATCTATGGTCTGAGCTCGAGCAGCCGCAAAGAGGTACGCGTTCGTAAGCGGATGCATGGTTTCGCTTTCCCAGGTTTTCCCTTGAGCGAGATGACGGATATCCTCAGCAATCGGTGTCGATCCAGGCTCCCGAATGAGTAAAACCTCCTTTTGAAAGGAGGTGCCCGATAGGACGGAGGATTTAGATTCTGTAGAATTCTGATCGGATCCTAAATCCACCCTAGCCCCATTTACAAAGGGGGTACTAGAAAGATACTCCCCAAGTTTCTTTACCTGTGTAGTTTTCCCACTCCCGACGATGCCTTCGAAGACTATATACATAGGGGATTTAAGCGAATAAAAGGAAATATATCCCGAGAAGAAATAGCCAACCTATAAGTATCTTTTTGAGCCAGGTGTTTCCTAGCTTTATCCCACTTTTCGCTCCTATAAATCCACCGATATATCCTCCTATGGAAAATATAATCATATACCTGATATCATACACTCCACTTTGGATCAATGGAAAAATGAATCATACGACAAATGGTGTAGTGAGAAAACATCCCATCAGTCGAGCCTGGAGATTCGTCACTCGAAAAAAAAACGTATGAAGAAACTGGAATAATATTCCCGTCCCCATCGGGAGAACCGAGTAGAGGATGTTTAAGACAAAGTAACCGAAGAATCCTGTAAATTTTCGTTTTTTAGAAACCTCCGAGGTGATAAGTCAGAGAGATGGTATAAGTATATTCACCAATAGGAGAACTATCATAAATCATCCCGTCAGTTTGAGTAACACTTCCGGAGAAATATCTACGAGGATTTTTCCTCATAGAAATCATCCCACGAGGGCAAGAAACGAGAGGGGGATGATAAGATCTCATCTGAGTTTTTGAGTCCGGAGAAGGGGCAGGAGCGCTCAGAGATTGATCCCGAGGTTTCCGATCTGGTATATCGCTTTAGCAAGTTGTATCGGTATCCCCATGAGGATTAACGTACTCACCGAAAGGGCTGACGCCACTCCAGGAATGAGAAGTCCGATAAAAGAAGAAGCGAGCGCTATGAGGAATATAGAGACTTCTATCATTATAAAAAAGAATTATAAGAAACTGTGGAGAATTTTTATCTTCTGACTATATACTTAAAAAATATAATATTCGTCACTATTCAACAGTAAAATACTTGAATTCACTCGCTCCGTAGTACTCGGGCCAGTGCTGACAGTAGAACTGATACATGCGATTGACTCGATCTTGGGAAAGCTCATGAAATCCAAGGGATTCTATCTCGGTTCGTATCTCTGCCTTGATCATATCAAGCTCAGAACTATCAGAAACGACACGTTCGAACTCGACGAGGTACCCATATCCACTATTTTTATCGAGGCATATGGTATAGTCTTTGTAGCTATACTCCTCACGGTATCGAGACCACTTCGAAGCATAGACGCATCCCGAGGCGAGGAGTCTGGCATCGAGTTCATCGATAGACATACTGACATCCGCCTCGAACTCGATACGCCCCGTCCCATTGATACTATTGGTCTCATCAATCGATGCTTTGATAACAAAAATCACCCGTTCATCCGCCTGTCGAGTGCGAACGGAGAAGGACTTCCCTATCTGTATAATATGCTCGAGTTTCGCGAGATCTGCCTCGGAGAGTGCATCTCGAAACTGCTCGACCATCTTCGAGAAATCCCCGCCGTTGAAGTAGTGGTTGAGCTGAGAATTCTTCCCGATCATTTTCACTTCTCATCGCGATCGAAGTGTCGTCATAAATTTTTCAGCATTTGCCTCACTCTGGAGGAGGACTTTGACTTCGATTTCTATCTGGTTCATAGGTGGACAAATTGGTAAATAATATATGGTTGTATGAATAGTTTAGGAATTTTTTTGATGTAATACTATTTCCATTTCTATCTTCTCTATCATATCTGCTTTATCCGAATATTCAACCACTCTATCTGTAATTCGATGGAGGGAGGAAGATATCTTCACTCACTTCTGATAGATACAGACGATGGGAACGCCTGCAGAAAAAGCGATCCCGAGCTCGATCCCGAGACCCGTCGCTGGAGTGGAAAACTCGGCGATCAGTATATCAATATTTTTTACTTCAGAGATAAAGTCTATACCCTCTCCACTTTCATCATGCGGAAGAATAAATGTATGCTCTTTCGAGAGTTTGCTTTCCCGAATCGGAATATAGAGATCTTCCAGAAAATCCGAATTTTGAGCATGAGAGATATAGATTCGCATAGATTATCGTCATAAACCGAGAAGATGTGCAATTTTCTTACGTATATCCGTAGAAACGTCTGCCTCAGAACCATTATCTAAGAATTTCCTCAGAATTCTTCCATCAACCCCGTGAGACTCTTTGAAAGTCCTATAATCAATAATTTCTTTTCATTTTGAATGTGTAATAAACCCATTTTCTCTTAACCAGGATTTAACTTGAGGTCATGTGAATTCTGAAAGATGCACCAAATGTATTCCCATAAAGAATGGTATTGATTAGCATAAATTATCTTAAACGTATTCTTCATTATTCATTATTCATTTTCCTCATTATCCCTCCCGACCATCCCACCTACAACTGCCATTATCGCTTTGATCGGAGGATGTGGGTCGTAGTCTTCGAGGATGATATGGTGAAAGTCGAGTTCATCGATAGACTTGAGACTCGGATCTATGGTAATTTTCGGGAAGTTTCGTGGCTCGCGGGCCATTTGCTCTTTCATCTGGTCGATATGATTCTCATAGATATGGACATCCCCGAAGGTATGTACAAATCCACCCGGTTCGACGCCGAGAAGGTGCGCAAAAATATGGATAAGGAGAGAGTAGGAAGCGATATTGAACGGGACGCCGAGAAAGAGGTCTGCCGAACGCTGATAGAGCTGACCATATAGTTTTCCATCTTTTATTGAGTACTGGGAGAATCCATGGCAGATCGGATATCGAGAGGCTTCATCAGGAAGCGCCATCGAGTAGAGGTACTCAGGATTCCAGGCAGTGAGACAACAGTTACGAGCGTAGGGATCGGTCTTGAGTTCTTCGAGAATCCAACTAATCTGATCAATCGTGCGACCAGGGGTCTTCGTCGGCCAACGCCTCCAGAGCTCACCATATATCTTCGGGAGTTCGCCATGGAGTTTAGCAAACTCTGCATCTTCGAGGATTTTCTGAATAAATGCTTCTTTCGTAAGAGGCTCCAGAATCCCCTCATCCCCCTTTTTCAAGGGGAAGCTTTCTTTCTCTTGTCTCTTGAGCTTATTGTTGTAGATATAGTACGGGTAATCATCCCAGATATGGACATTATTCTCGACGAGGAATCGAATATTCGAATCCCCTCGCAGAAACCAGAGAAGCTCAGTGATGACTCATTTCCAGTATACACGTTTGGTCGTGAGGAGGGGAAATCCATCAGCAAAATCAAATCGGAACTGTCGTCCGAAGAAACTATACGTGACGTCTCCACTTCCGAGGTCTTTGTTATAGATACCATTTTCAATCAGATCTCGACCGAGTTCGAGGTACTGGATTTCAGGGTGTTGGCTCATAAGAAAAAGAGTAAGTTTTAGTGCCAAGAAGTATAGGCAAGATAGAGAAAATACCAAGCAAAAATAAATATACTCACGAGGAGAATTTTACGCATGATTTCGTCTCCGATATGGATCATATGCTTCGTCCCGAAGTACCCACCGATGATCATCCCCACGCCGAGTGATCCAGCAAAAGCGAGATTATAGACGCCGGAAAGGAGAATCCCAGAAAGGGTCCCGATAAACCAAAATATCGTGACAAATGAAGCAATCCCCTTCGACTCAATCGGCGACAGTCCGAAGACCATCGTATTAACAAAGTAGTACCAGACTCCTGATCCTGCTGGGAAGAGATTCCCAAGTACCGAGAGGATGGTATAGAGTCAATACCCCAGATACTCTCTCAATTTTGAGACAATGAGCACTCCTCATCATCGATGCTTGCGCACAGAAAAGAGGACCAGAAAGAGCATACTCAAACCAGAAACTAAGTACATCAGACCATCTGGAATACGACTGATAAAAAATGATCCGAAAAAACTTCCGATTATCACCGCCAGGGCTCCCCCGAAGACAAACCGTTTCGGGATTTTCCCATGCTTATGGAAGAGGTAGATCCCTCCGATTCGGTCCCCGATTTTCCCGAGTTTGAACGTAATCCCCGCCAACTGGGGAGGCAGTCCGAGGAGGACCATCAGGGCAATACTGATCGATCCCGCTCCTCCGGATGAGAAGCTCCCGAGGTAGGCAGAGACAATACCGATGAAGAAAATGAGAATCTCCATACAGTCTTTAGAAGGTGGTTATCGCTTTATAGAGGAAATAGCCCGAGAGAAAGACTATCGACGTGAGGATGATCTTCGTAAGCAGAGCCGAATCCATACGAAGGAGTTTCTTCGTGCCGAAGTACCCTCCGATAAACATTCCGAGTCAGAAGGCGATAGCCCACGAAAGAACATACTGCCCTCGCACTAGGATAGCCATGAATCTCCCGATGAACCAAAATACTGACATCGCGGCCGAAAGCCCTTTTGCCTTGAGAGCTGGGAGCTTGATAAGAAGCGTGTTATTGAAATAGTACCATACTCCCGATCCCGCGATGAAGAAATTCCCGAAAATATTCAAGAAAAAAAGACAGAAGTAATATAGGTATTCTCGCTTCTTCGAGGGTTGAGATACCGCATGATATCGGGATTTTCTCACGACTGAAGTAATAGTCAGGAGGATCATACTGAGAGCCGATACCCCATAGATGAGCCAACTTGGAAGAGAGAATATGAAGTACGTTCCGAGAAAGCTCCCAACGATCGATACAACAGAGCCAATCCAGAGAAACTGCGTAGGGATATGCCCATTTCTATAGAAAATCATAATACCTCCGAGGACATCACCGATTTTTCCGAGTTTATAGGTGATACTCGCGAGTTGTGGAGAGAGTCAAAGAAATGTCATGAGTCAGACTCAGAGAACAGAAACACCTCCAGACGAGAAGCTCCCAAGGTAGGCGGAGACTGCTCCTATGACGAAAATAGTAAGAACTGTCGCGTCCAAAAGCTGAGATAATAAAGATATAAACTATATCATATATAATAAATTGACTTTATGAAGAAAGAAAATATTATGCGGTTGACTATTTTATTATTTATAATTTATGATAGTATCATTTTATAGTAATGAACCTGCGTTGAATACATTAGTTGATATGGTCTGAGCCAGATTTTTATGAAAAGAAGTAAGAACATTCGATACTCTTCCCTGAGTTATATCGTTTTTTTCATGAAGTGTGGATTGATTACTCATTGCAAAAGTTCCTTTTGATCCTCAAGAGAAGCAAAGATTTCTTGATTTCCTTCAGTGTCTAGATTCTAGACGGATGGGACTTATTGTGCCCCCTGACGATAATGAGAAATCATTCTGGAACTGACTCAATAGGAGAAGAGAAACTTGAAAAATATTTGACGACCTAAGAGCTCTTATAGATAAACTTAATCAGCAAACACATAATCCAGTAATAACTGAATAGATAAATAAGATTGCTTAGTTGTAAGAATCAATGATTTACTTGAAAATAGAAATATACAAGCGACTATATTTTCTTTAATACTACTAAGAAAAGAGGTTTAAGGCTATTTAGTAGTAATAAACTACAGCGGAATTGTACTAAAAATATAATTCCGAATAACATAATCACCAAAAAAATGTTTCAAGTTCCTGTTCTCGCAAATTGAATATATCGTGAGAATACATCGCTTAGGAATGACTTAACTGAACTATGCGAAAAAGAGGCTGCTGTTGACGCTTCCGCTCTTGCAAATCTTTGTTATAAATTCTTGATTTGTTATATATTAGAAAATCCGTCACACTTAGATAGAAACATAAGCGAAGATGAGACGATATTTCTCTATCATAAGGCTCTTGCTATTGTAAATAAAAAAAGCGATACTTGACTGAAACAAGAGACAGAAAAACGTATCTGGAAGTGCAGATATCAGCTTGAGATGATTATGGATATACCATCAACAATGGAAATAACGGATGAGGTTATTCGTCTAGTAGAATCAATAGAATGACAAGACTTTGTATGATGGGACCTATGAGCCGGAAGTGGCATACTTATGCCAGCACAACATATCGGTGCAAAGAAAAGTGGAAAGCAGAATTTGGAAATTACCGGATTTGAGCTCAGTGAATGAGCTATCCAAAGAGGAAACCCGATTCTTACATCGCTCTGAATCGGTAGTATTGTCTCTTGAAGTACAACGAGAAAGCGTACCTATCAATGAAGGAGTGTACCACGTTTTATCTCTTCAGAGAGTCTTCCTACGAGTTGAGTTCCGTTCCATGCGGTCAATAAAGATACTAATAGGTGGGAGCTTGAACCTTTTATCGAAAATATTGATGCTCTCATAGAGGTATTTGGGGAAGATACAATAAGACGCACTCTCTTTTTCCCATCAGGGCTAGAGTGGTGAAATATAAAAGATAAAGTAACTATGAAAAATAAGAGTAGTGAGTTATTTTGACTGGGGAAAATGAAACTCCTTGCTCATCTAGGAAAGAAAGATACTTCAAATTATATTTTTCCCACTTGAATACCTATTAACGGAGTATGGAAACGTATTGATGAAATGGGCACCAGGTACCGAGATGTTATGAATCTATGACGACACCTCTATCCTCATAGATGGAGTAGGATAAGTCAGGAAGACCTCTGATGAATATATCTTAAAGCTTAGGCGGAAGGTATGATATAAGATTGTCCTCTCCTTCCCCGTATCGACCCGTTTTCTTATAGTCCTGCTCGGGAGGAGAGGTCATCTCTGCGAAGAGGAGCTGGGCGATATCCATCCCGGGTCTGAGAATAATCGGCACGGAGTTCATATTCGCGAGTTCGAAGGTGATATTGAGATAGTGACCCGGATTGATAAGTCCAGCCGTATTGTGGACGATGAGCCCGATACGCGCGAGCGAGGACTTCCCAGAGAGCTGGATGAGGTATTTTTCAGAACCGAATTTTTCGATACTCGTACCGAGGACCGTCACGCCGGGTCGGAGGATAAGACCCTGTTCAGCGGTCACGACGATTTCTTCGTACTGCGGAAGGATATGATTGACGGGGTCGATATTGGCAATAGAGTATTCTTTCACGATGAGGAACTTATCTCCGAGTCGGATATCATAGCTCGCCGGCTGCAGTCGAGAGACGTCAAAGTCTGAGATCGTGATGTCTCGAGAGGTAATCGCTGCGCGGATGTCTCGGTCGGATAGATACATAGATAATTAATAATGGAGAATGGAAAATAGAGAGAGAAATTGAGAACAAGGAACTATGAAAGAGTAGTGATAATGGCGAATCAATAATGAAAAGTAAGGAATGCAGAGTAAGGAATAATATGGTTATTCTTTTTGACGCGAGGTTACGAGTATTTTTGTAAGGATTTTAATAATTTCCTCACAATCTGCAAATAATGATGCGTATTGATCCTGAGAAATATACTCTCAAGTAACGAGAAGTTTTAACCAATAAAGAGTTTCTCTTGATTCTTTGTAGGCAATATTCACTTTATGGATGAATTCCTTTCTAGAAATTCAACCCTGAGCCTCCTCGATATTGGCACCTATAGAAGTTCCGCTTCGCAGAATTTGAGAAGAGAGGATGAACTCCTTTTCTCATTGAAGAAACTTTGAGAGCTTCACTATTCTCATAGCAAACTCGAGGGATTTACTTTGGATTATATTTTCCTTTTTTTGAGAATTATCCATATAAGAATAGTGTTACTTTTATAAACGGAAGTACCTGTTATCCATTTTACATTATACATTATTCATTATTCATTATTCATTATTCATTATTCATTATTCATTATTCATTGATTTCCTATTTCTTCTTCACCTCCACTCCCGTCAGATAGTACGTGAGGATTTTTTTATAGTCCCATCCTTGCTGGGCAAAATACGTGGCCCCGACTCCAGAAAGTCCGACTCCATGGCCCAAACGAGACTTCCCAACCGCTCCAGGATCATCGACCGACTGGAGATAGGGGATATCTTCGCAGTCCTTTTTCCCCGGGTAGACAGCCTCACAGTACGCCTTGTAGGAGAGAGTTTTCCCATCGGTACTTGAGGCATACCATACCTTTACGATATTTCCCTTATACCAGACCACTTCCCTGTTCGTATCATCGACAAGTTTCGCCACGGTGGGACTCCGCATCTCATAGCCATACCCGAGATACTTCTGAGACTCATCAGGATCATCAGAAACATCATAGGGCTTCCCCGGAAATTTCCGCTTGAAGAGAGTCAGTGTCGGGTCTCGATAGTAGAGGGCGTATGACCGAGCCGCAACCACAATAGTTTTTGATTTCTCGGGAAGGCTTTTCGCATCCCCTTCGGATACTTCCCCCATTCCTTTGAGATAGTATTCAAGGGGGAGTTCATTGACCACGAGGAGTTTTCCCCCATCATTTCGGACGACGATACGCGTACGAAAGGTGTTGTCATTGTACTTTCGACTGGTATCCCATGAAGGGATTCGTGTCCACGAAGGAATCCGAACGAGGTCTCACTGGAGAGCAAATGACGAAGAAGTATATTTTTTCTTTCCGACGGTCGCGATAAGGAGTCCCGAACCCTCTGGAGTCAGGACGACAAGATCACTTGATTTCAGCATCACTTTTCTTTTTCCCATCTGGAGGATAGCGTTCTTTGAAGTAGCACTCTCGAGTTCGAGAGTCGTCTTATCAGTCGGATAGGAAAGTTTCACCTTTACTTCTGGACCCGTTGATAGAAGAGACTGTACAGGGGATGGAAGTTTCGGAAGACGCAGCAGGGAGGCAATATTCGGGACGAGTGCTGGAAGTCCAGTTTTCGAAGCACTCTCCTCACTACTTCCCATGAGGATCTGATAGGGAGCTTCATCTCATTCGAGAGGAAGCTCGATCGGTCAGATGACAGGATTATCGATAAGCATCAGTGGTCTATCGAGCTTCGTGATAAACCCAGGGATTTCAGAGTGGATATTGTTTCCTGGACAGGCGGTTGGAGTGAGGTCTCTATGTCCTACTAGACCGAGACTCATTTGCTCATACCCGGATACCTCTCCGCAAGTGGTACCACTACACGGATGGAATCCCATAACGGCTGCGGAAAGAGTTATCCCATACTTGGTTGCCACGTAGGAAATCGCTGTTTCAAGACCAGCCCGCTGATCCCGATTGAGGTGGATATTTTGGAAGTTTCCTATGGTTGAAATCGATACCGAGCCGTTATTGTTTCCGAGGACATGCGCACCGACGACATAGTCGCCTCCGGCTCGACCTTCATAGATCTTTCCACGCTGTCCGATGATATAGTTGTATCCGATATCCCCCCATTTATTTGTATGATACTGATAGATAGCCCTGAGAAGAGTCTCATCATCAGCTATAGTATCGAGGCTTTCAGCGGTATGATGGAGGACGATACGATTGACCTCTCGCATCTTCGTGATCGGCCAGACAAGTGGATGACCATTCTCCTTTCGAAGCACGGTAACCGCTTTTTCAGTCATGGAGTAGTGGGCTTCGAGATAGTCTCGTTTGAGCGTATAGCTTGCATCATAAGTGAGTTTTTCTTCGCTTGGGGCCACGATAGGCTTGAGCTTGAGTTTCTCATAGTACGGCTTCCAGTACTTGCTATCCTTATACCGGAGGCTCTCATCAGCTCCCCAGTCCTTCCGGGAAACGATGAGAGTGTCAGCATCGGTGGGTTGGAACCAGGAAAAAGTAAGCTGGTTCCGAGGAGTCGCTGTATCTGAAGAGATAAGTACTATATCAGAACTTTTGAGGGGAATCTTGGACCGGATATGGAAAGAGATTTCGGATCGAAGGGGAGTAACGAGGAGTCCACTATAGAGGTGATCTTCATAGGTTCTCATATCGAGATCTTCGACATCCAGAGGGCGAGCAATACTCTTTCCATCCATCATCCATTCAACCACGATATCATTTTCCTTGGGCGCTCACGAAAATCTAGGAAACTCGAAGTAAAATGTCGTTCTCGGAGTATCAAAAGAGAGTGTTCCAGAAACTTCGTAATGGTCGAGCTTGATCTCAGGGATGAGGCTCGCAGTCGGTGTATAGACCTCGGACCAACTCATCCCCGAAATATCCGAATGTAACATCGGTGCATCGTATATTTTTTCTATACGAAGCCCCGAAGCCACTATAATTCAGAGAACAGAGAGTAAGGAAAGAGCAAGATGAATACTCCGAAAAGTTCGTCACATAAATGATAAGATGGTAGGAAGAAGATTTGTAATTCTAGGAAGAAAGCTTCGTTCTTGAGAAAAAATGTATTTTATTTGCCAAAATAACAAATATTGTGTAGAATAGAAAGCAAGTATCGTCTACAAAGAGTTTTCTACAAACGGAAAATCTCAAATACAATTGCTGTAAACTCACTTCCCACTCTATGAAATATCCGAGTGAAATCAAGAACTTCACAAAAAATACACTCATCTTGACGCTTCTCTTCACGCTCGTCCTTCACCTTTCCTGGACGTATGTTCGACCGTATATGGGTGGAGACTCTTTCGCGGACAATGCGGCAAAATTCGAAATTGCGAATACGAGCTTCCTCGGCACTCCAGCGACCGCGATATCGCTCTCTGTCGGACTCAAAGAAAAAGCGAAAGACAATACCCCCGTCGCACTCTCTATCTCGACGATGAGTGTCGCTGAAGCCCTCGCCAATACAAAGGAGTGACAAAAAACACTCATAACGGACAATATGATCGCGATCACTGCCTATGTGAGCCTCCTCCAGACCGACATCGGTTCTATGCTTGACCAGTCAGTAGACCGAACTCGAGCTCTCGATGATGAGATATCCATACTGAAAACCTACTATGTCCGAACTGGAGAACGTCTCAAGGTGCTCAATGGTCAGATTGGAGAACTGAATAATATCCTCAATGATACCTCGGCCGCTATCAATGCCTATAAAGGGAATATCCAGATTGCCTACAAGGGACTCGACTATGATACCCTCGAATCCAGCATCTCAGTCTATATGAAGGCAAAACAGGATGAGGTCAAATCACACACTTTTCTCGTATTCTTGAGTAAATTCGTCGGCTCCTATACCGCCCTCCAGGAAGAAAATGCTCGAATACTGGATGCCCTCATCAACAACCGAGAAGCCATCATCAAGCGTGCTACCTTCGTCATACCGAATACCGGAACCGACGTGATGAAGCGCCTCAATCTCATACAAAGTGAAGCAGACTACAAGGCTAGCCAGAATCAGTAAGTGAGTTAATGAGTATTAGAGTATTTTAGTTTGTTGGAATACTGGATTCCGTCATCCTGACGAAGGAAGGATCCAGTCGATTGAAAACCTGGATTCTTCGTGCCTCAGAATGACAAAGTCCCATCATATTCAGATTAATATCCAAATATTACTTGTAGAGTCATATTTTCTCACTCGATGAATACAGAGTGATACGAATATTCAAATATTCCCATTTCTCAGCGAAAAATGCCTCTTTTATTTGCATAAATTTGAATAATATGATGTAATGTACATACTAGTGACTCCCTCTCTCAAAATGCGAAGCTCCTTCCTCCATCTCTTCACCCTCGTCCTCGTAGCAGTTCTAGCCTTTACGATGGAAGTGCGATTTGACAATGTATCAACGTACACTCACGACTCGATATCAGTCAATATAGGAAATGTAGCATACGCAGCAACACCCGATTGTACGAAAAATCCACCAGATCCTGGTTGTGCCAATGCCCCACAAGAATCTGTCTGGATCAAGAACGCCGTCGATGCGCTCAATGCGATCCTCGGATTTATGACATTCCTTATCACACCACTCATCGCCCTCGCGGGTTGGCTTCTTTCTCCTGACTGGACACGTGGCGACCTCTTCGGGCTCAATGTCTGACTCTACAGTATATGGAAACTCATATCGAATATCACCTACTTTCTCTATGCCCTCGGACTCATCGGAATTGCTCTTGCCACCATATTTAACCAGGAAAACTACGCCTATAAGACGATGCTCCCGAAGCTTGCTCTCGGGATTATTATGGTGCCATTTACTTGGTGGATAGTATCCTTTGTGACTTCGCTCGGATCGATCCTGGCGACGAGTGTGATGCAGATCCCTATGGAGAGTCTTCAGGTAATCAAACCGACAAATGGACAATGATGGTATGAAAGCCCCTCAATTCCAAGAGTGGTAACATATAATGCAATGGTTTCTACAGGTGAGTTAAGCACATCAGTAAAAAAATGAGAGAGGTGCACTTCTGAGAGTTGTCTCAGTCCACGTCAGCTCCTTACTCGAGCGAGCTCAGGCCCATATAGTATGCTCACTGTCTATGCCTATAGTATATTCAGGATTCAAGACTACAAGAATATCGAAGGAATAGCGGCTAATATGAAAGTACTTCTCGCAATATTCAATAAACTGATTTTCTGAGCTATCATATATCTCATATTCGGACTTCTCATATTTGCACTCGTCTTTGCTCTCCTCGCTCGAGCCTTCGAACTCTGGATCGTCACGATGTTCTCACCCCTTCTGACTCTCTCTCTCGTCCTTCCAGAGTCGATGCGAAGTTCGAGTATATGGAAAGAGCATCTCAGCTTCGGGAACCTCATATCCCTCTCGATGATCCCCGTTTATGTATCTGCAGCCCTCTCTTTTGGACTTCTCTTTCTTGGATTGATTCTTCAAGATCCACCAAATCAATGAGAAAGCAATACTGCTACATATACTGTAGTGAAAAATATTATGTGAGACTCCTCAAATAGTATTGTTAGCCAGATTTTTCCCGAGGATGATGTTCCTTCAATGCTTACAAGCATCAATATATGAGAGTTTACGATTACTCATTTAGGGAAAATAGATCCTTGAGCGGTTCAAGCGATTGGGTGAGTATTCTGAAATGGAAGTATTATAGGGACAGTTATCCTCGATATTATCGCACTGACACTTTTATGGCTTGCAGTGATGGCTGCTCTGGGAGCGAGTAAAGTGACGAAAGCCGCCATCGAACCATTCGAAAATGCTGGAAAATCTATCGGAAA
>JAYVJC010000034.1:0-3187 GCA_043769645.1 Candidatus Altimarinota bacterium | reverse complement strand
GATAGTCACTGTTACCGATGGTATTCCCAGAGAGTGACAAAAAACTCCCTGACATATCTCAAGCATTGACTGTCGACCATGTTGCGAGTCATGAGGCATCCGATGCCAGATATTTTCCGAGACCAGGAGTTCCGCCAGTGATCTTTATCTGACCAGCGACTTCGAGTTTTGCACCTGGATTGGCTACTCCGATACCGATATTCCCTGTCGAGAGGGTTGTATTGGTTCCATTGATCCCCGTACCGAAGAGGAGGTTTCCGATATTGAGGGTGTTCGAACTGATCGGAGTCGGTACATCGATATCATATCCGAGGACGATATTGTTCGCGCCTGTCGTGAGTGCATCTCCTGCCTGATAGCCGAGGAGGATATTGTTCGAAGAGGTGAGAATATATCCTGCACGATATCAGAATACTGAGTTGTTGAGGCCTACCTGATTTGCATTGAGAGACCTACTTCATATCGAGGTATTATAAGAGGCTGTGAGATTGTTATTTTGGCTCGTGTACCCTCCTGCAGTATTGTGGTTTCCTGTAGTTATCTGAGCGAGTACTCATCCTCCGACAGAAGTATTCTGACCGCCCGTCGTGAGGGATCAAAGTCCATTGTGACCGATAGCAGTATTCGCATTTCCTGTCGTGATAGAGTCGAGCGTGAATGCTCAAAAAGCGGTATTGAAGGTATTTGCTGTCTTTCCTTTCCCTATACGCATATCTCAGATCAAGAGATCTCCACCAGTAAATATAATAACTTGTCCACTCGCATTCATCGTGGAGAGGATTCGCATCTTTTCGATATTATTGGTCTTGAATATGAGATCCTCGGGATTCAGCGATCCGATAAAATCAGTAGCCGTTATCGTATTCCCCGTCAGTGACCAATAGGATCCCGAAAAAGAAGAAGTCATCAATGACCAACTTGCGAGGCCAGTAGCATCACTCATGAGTATTTTTCCAGGTCCTGGAGATCCACCGGTGATTTTTACCTGACCAGCAATCTCGAGTTTCGCTCACGGTGTACTGGTCCCGATTCCGACATTCGAATTTGCATTATAGATATTTGGACTCGATACCCAGTTTGTGCCGTTGTGATAGAGAGTATAACCGAGAGCTCCTGGCAGATTGAGTCAGGTGACAGATGGAGTGATACAGATCGGAACTCATACAGAAGAAAATCCAGTAATAACATCGCCAACACTGGGGCACCCAGGAAACATATTATCGAAGAAAGAGCGATATACTCATCCTACAGTCTCTCCCGGAGGGGCTCATCCTGGATAGTTAAGCGCGAATATATCATCACTATAACTGAAAAACATTCAGCAAATAAGGGTAGAGAGTATGATACTCACTCGTACGAGAGAATTGGGAGGATTCATAATGGAAAAAATGGGGGGATTCAAGGAATAATACGAGAAAATGCAGGAAAATCACACGAAAAAATATTCCTAAATACGAATAATAGTGTACTATATAAAAATATAGTATTTTTTATATGCAATTCATCCTATCGAATTTCACTGTATCCTATATCTACAAATGATATAGATAGGAACTATTCATGAGAATCCAATCTCAACAAAAAAGCACCAGTTTGCGAAAAACTTATGCTTTTATTGCTCTACCGCTGCAGTACTGTATAAAAACTCACCTTTTGGATGGATAAATTTTACCCCCAAGCGCAACAAATGTGATCTCTCCAGAGAAATAGATTGAATGCTTGGATTATAAGAAAAGTTGTTGAGAAAACAAATTCATGACGAATACATTGTAAGAAGCTACAACGTACTGTTGCATCAGAGGATGAAACTCATTGGGAATAGTACCGCCCTTTAACATCACCTGCTCAAAAAATACTTCATATGGAGTTCTCCATCAGAGACACTTTCTTGGAGTGAGATTCATCGTATGTGCAATTCGATCACAGTCTTCCTGTGTGAGAGTACTCAGATCCATTTTCTTTCCTATCCATCTTCGTGTTCTTCCATTCGTGTTCTCCACTGTAGCCTTTTCCCAGGAACAGTAAGGATGACAGAAGTAAGTAGATACTCCGAGTTCATGAAGTTCATAATGTTTCTTATTCTCTATTCCATTGTCATAGGTTTCAGAAATGACTACTGGTATTTGAAAGAGTGAGCTTTGTTCTTCGACCAATTTCTTGTTTCTCTCCATGAATTCTCCTTGTCTTCCCAGCTTCAGAAGAAGAGTCAGCCGACTCTGTCGTTCTACTTTTGTTCCTATTCGATCAGATACAGACTTGAGTGATCCAAGTATATCTGCTTCCCAGTGAAATGGAATACTTCGATCATTGATCTCTTCATGTCTCTTTTCAATACTCGTTCTCTTAAGTATCCGACAGTTCTCTTTTTCTGCTTTCTTCTCGGCTTCAGTTTTCTTCTTCCACTTCTTTGGCTTGGTTCGTCTAGTGAGAAGATACTTACACAGATGTTGTCACGTAGCACTATAGAGATACTCATAGATGAGAGTATGACTTGCAGATGTAACTTGTCTTTCTGGATACATATCATTGTACCGAGTAATTCTTCATACAATCTGTTCTGGTGAGTTCTCAGGAAGAAATATCTCGAGATTCATTCGAAAGAATTTGCTCTCAATAATCTTTCGATTCTGGAAACAATTCGACCTATAGAGTGCTCTTTGTTGTGCTTTCAAGTGTGCTTTTTCAGGATCGTATTCGAGTACCCCAGTCTTTCTATTTCGTACACTATTGGCTCGAATCTCTCGTGAGATACTACTCTTATGTTTCTTGAGAATGTTTCCTATATCTTGGTAAGTGTATAGTTTCTTTGGCTTTCTTCCTTTTGATACCTTTCCTTCTTGTATCTGTTTTTCTCGGTATTCAAAGTCTTTTTTGAGGAGTTGATGTAACTCTCTTCTTTGCGGTAACGTATATTGTATATATACTGATAATGCCATAGAAATAGGTGTTTTAGAAAAATAAAAGTTTGCACTTTCATTCTCTCTATTTCTATGGTTTTCTCAAGATTACATTTGTTGCAGTTGGAAGTTTAATTTATGTTATTATTTTCAGCTATGCAATACTTCTATCGATTAATGCTTTGTTGATTTTTTCTTTTTACATTGAGTCTCTCCCATCTTGGTCAGAGTGCTGCCTTCATCACTCCAGTGAGACCACTCCCTCCACCTGCAGTAGGTTTTTATATGAC
>JAYVJC010000033.1:0-20449 GCA_043769645.1 Candidatus Altimarinota bacterium | reverse complement strand
ATGAATAATGAATAATGAATAATGAATAATGAATAATGAATAATGAATAATGAATAATGAATAATGAATAATGAAATTATCCGAAAAATCGGAATATCACCAAACTCTATTTGGAAAAATTCAACTGTTGTCATCCCGAGGCACTCGAGGGATCTCTTTAAGAAACCAGTTAATAGTGATTCATATTCTCGAAAGGGGTTCCTCCACTTCATTCCATTTCGGTCAGAATGACAATAGCTGTTACTTCTTCCCTATTTTCTATCTTTCTACTCTTATACTCTTAAACCTTTCTCCTACCTCCACCGTTTCCATCGTTCCATCATTTCTACCGCTTCTTCGTCTCTACCGAATTATCCCTCATTCATATCCTTCCTCGTTGCTCTCCAGTCAGGAAGCCACCGGGTCATCAGAGCTTGGAATCTTGGACCATGTCCACGCTCGAGAAGGTGCGTCATCTCATGCACGACGACATACTCGAGGTGACTAGAGGGATGTTTTGCGAGTGCGAGAGCAAGCCATATACGCTTGGGTCAGATGCTACACGTTCCCCATCGGGTTTTCATCTTCTTCACTCCATACTCCTTCACTCGGACACTGAGTATCGGCTCCCAGTGAGTGACGAGTGCTCCTATCATATTTCTAAGTTGTTCACGGTACCATCCTTCCATGACTGCCTCTCGCTTCACCCGGGTTGATCCTGAAGGAACAAAAAGTGCGAGTTCTTTGAGCGTAGGAAATGCCGAAGATGAAGAAAGAGGGTTCATATTCTCTACTCGCATCTTTCCCTTCCCTTCGAACACATGAAGGACATACTCCTCACCAAGGAAAAATACCTTCTCTCCATCCACGTACTCAAGATGAATCTGGAATCTTGCATGTCCTATCTTCCCTCGCTGTTCCTCTATCCAGGCCACTCGACTCTCGACAAACGACTCTATAGAGCCCAGACTCATCCGATGCGGAGCCGATATATGTACCTCCCCTCAGGGTCGCTTCACTCGCATACGGATCGACCGCATGGTCTTGCGACTGAGGATGATGTCTATACCAGCCATACTTATATGTTCGATCGTGGTTTTCATAGTTTATACGTATATCCTCTCGGTGAAAATACTTCCTTTCCATCGAATTCATCTGGAAGCTATCTCAACGCATAGTCATGATTTCAGTCTTGGTGGTAAGTCCTTATGACATACTTATGCGGATTAGCTCGAACGTCGGCCTCTAGCTCTTCTCTCGCAAGCCTTTCTACTCTGTTTGCTTCGAGTTTATCCAAACTTGCAGCATCGACTACCTCAATAACTAAGGCCTTTACCTTCTTCAAGCCATCCGTCACTGTCAAATATGAATATACTTCAACTCCTTGTGTTAGTATTGGAAGAGTATCACCGATGAATCAAAATCCTTTATTCATAAAACATAACTTATATTTATATAATATTGATAATTTAAAGAAATCAAGGAAAGCCTTGCATACAGGAATTTGCAGTTATATTTAAAATATCTTACATGCTAATTCTTTTCTAGTATAAAAAGCTCTTCTATTACTACCTCGAGTACTCCGTTTTATTGTTGCTATATCCATTTACCATCATTTCCAGTGAGATTATCCCATCAGAAATCGATACATTATGAGTCTAAACTAATAAATACTATTTCTTTCAATTTTAGAGCCTTGAAATTTATTTGTAATTTATAAATTAGCAATCTCAAACTTTTACGATAATATACTCTCTATGAATAGCTCACTTAAAACTACCAATTTTACTGAAATCAGAGATACTGCTGAAGATGTAAGAAGTATATATGATGCGACCATCGTACTCAATATACCCAATATGTATCAAGCAATTCTAAGAAAGAATGATGGCTCTTGATACGCCCTCCATGACATACGAATCCCCTGACTGATTACCTTCAAGTGAATACATGGATATAGCAATACAGAATACGTATACGATATATACTATATGCAGGATGAGGAATTGTATATGGTACAGTTTACGAAAGATTCAGATTTCTACGCCTTCGACGAATATGGAAAACATAAACCGATCGAGATGGAAATGGTAAATAGACGAGGACAAGTAGCTATTCTTATAGTCAATAGTTTCGATAATCCTGATTGACTACGTTCGACACCAATGAGTATACGAGATGGTATATATACAAATACTCCTTCCTGACCTTTAATGTAGAAATCCCCTCAAGTTTGAGGGGATTATTGTTACGAATACTTGAGTTGCATTTCTACATAGCGACCTTCTGGGGAACCCCCTTCATATCGACGAAGTATGCATCAAATTCTTCCTGGATCATCTCTTCTCGTTCGATGAGGTGGGTAGCGAGTTGCTCATGAAGTTCACGATACTTCGTGATGATTTCTTTCGCTTTCGCATAGGCCGCTTTGAGAAGATCACGCACTTTCGAATCGATAAGTTTCTGGGTTTCTTCTGATATAACCTTCTGATTCGACTCGGCACCGAGGAAATTCCCATCTACGCGATCTGGAGCATAGTTCTCTGGCCCAAGCTCAGCATCAAATCAAAATCGCATCACCATAGCTCGAGCAATCTCAGTCGCTCGTTCAATATCGGAAGATGCACCGGTAGTGATATATTCTGTTCCAAAGAATACCTCTTCAGCGACTCGACCTCCATAGAGAGTCGCAAGCTCGTCGAGGTACTTCGCCTTCGAAGTATAGGTTCGATCTTTCTCAGGAAGAAACCATGTCACTCCACCCGCTCATCCTCGTGGGAGTATCGATATCTTATGAACTGGATCCGTATGGGGGAGCATCTTCCCAACGATCGCATGTCCGATTTCATGGATAGCTGTGAGTTTTTTCTCGTGTTCTGACATCTTGAGAGATTTTTTCTCGTTACCCATCACGACCTTTTCCACTGATTTCTGGATCATCTCTTGTGTGATTTCTTTTTCATTCATACGTCCAGCGAGGATAGCCGCTTCATTGAGGAGGTTCCCGATCTCAGCGCCTGAAAATCCAACCGTAAGAGAAGCTATACGATCCCATATGACATCCGGAGCAAAAGGTTTCCCTTTGGCGTGAACGGCGAGTATAAGTTTTCGGTCTTCAAGAGTCGGAAGATTGATCGTAACTTTCCGATCAAATCGTCCCGGCCTCAGAAGCGCCTTATCGAGGACATCCGCACGGTTCGTTGCGGCCATGACGATAACATTAGTATCATTATCGAAACCATCCATCTCCGTAAGTATCTGGTTGAGGGTTTGTTCGCGCTCATCGTGTCCTCCACCGATACCTGGAGATCGTCTTTTTCATATAGCATCGATTTCATCGATAAATATAATCGAAGGAGCTCGCTCTCGAGCCTCCCGAAAGAGGTCTCGGACACGAGAGGCACCGACTCCGACAAACATCTCGACAAATTCAGAACCTGAGATAGAGAAAAATGGAACATTCGATTCTCAAGCGACCGCTCGTGCAAGAAGAGTCTTCCCCGTTCCAGGAGGTCACTGGAGGAGGATTCCCCGAGGGATCTTCGCTCCGAGGGCTTTATACTTCCCTGGATTCTTGAGAAAATCGACCACTTCGACGAGGTCACTTTTTTCTTCTTCTGAACCGGCAACATCAGCAAAAGTCACCCTTTCATCCATATCAGGATCATAGACTCGAGCTCGAGACTTGATAAATTGCATAGCTCCTCAAGCACCTCCTGGACCCATACGGGTAAAGAGAAAAAATAGGATAATCACGAATAGTATAGTCCCCCCAAGGCTTGGTATAAGCTCAGCAATGGATTTCTTCCACGTCTGATCCTGGATAGTAATCTTCGTCGTATTATTTGAATTCGAAAACCCGAGATCGGTAATCTTGGTCGATGGAGGAAGCTGACTGATATCGACTTCTTGAGTAGAAACCTCTTTTCCATTGATAATATTTTTCACAGAGAATTTTTTTGCTTGGATCTCTTCTCAGGCAATAATAATTTCTTGGTAGATTCCAGATGCATAGTTTGACTGGATCGTATTGAGACCGATGTCATGATTGTATTTGGTATTCCCGGTATCGCTCAAATAATTGTAAGTGATACTGATGACGAGAAACAGCAAAATAAGTGGTGATATCCACTTCCTCGGTGAAAGATCAATATGGAACTCTTTGACTTTTACGTTCGGGGGGAGTTGATGTTTGAGAGATTTTTTAACAACTGGTTTCTTAGCCATACAATAATAAGATTTATAGGAATATAAGTGTATCGATTTTTATGGAAAAATCAACTATTTTGCACGTAAAGTATATGAGTGCTAAATATGCTGTTAAAGGTTATAGGTGACATGTTTCAGGTTCCAGGAATCAAGCAAAAGCATATTCACTCAATATTCCCCTTTTGAATCATACTCCGTACAGCCTTATTCTCAAAAATGTGTAACTCCTCTCAATACAAATACCATGAGGGGGATTCTTTCTGCAACGAATATTCAACTTGTAAACTTCAACATGCAACAACCAAATTATAACTTTTATCTTTTAACTTTCAATCTGTAACTTGCAACTTAATATGGTCTCATCGAAACAATACTCACTATTTTCCAGGCGGGATTCGATTTCTGGAGATCCTGAAATACTCCTTCAAAATGGAGCGCTCCATACAGGGCATATATATTTTTCGCTTTGGAAGCGAGGATAGTATCGGCGATATGCTGGTTACGATCTTTGAGTATGACAGACATGATATTAGTTCAGAGAAAAGATTCGATTTCTAAAGAGAGGAAATCTTGATTCCCCTTGAGCATAAGATTGAGAAAAGATCTCGCCAGGTAGCGTAATGTCATGCGCTCTTCTTTACGAAGACCCTCAAGCGTTCCTGAGAGCTCTTGTGTTATATCAATAGGAGGAGATTTTTCAGTTACAGATACTGGAATTTTGGAGTACAGTCACGCTATATCATCGAGAGAGAGATCAACATTGATAACTCATGAAAGATCTCGAATGCCCGAAAAGAGGTAGCTATAGTCCTGCTCTTTCATACCTATCATATCAGCAATTGATGTATAGGTTCCAGAGTTAAATCGTATACCTAGGGCAGTATCAAGTACTTCCGAACTCTTTACACTCCCCGTACCAACTCCTTCATAAAATATAGTATAGCCACTTGCACTCACTCACTCTATTTGCTCACGAATTCCCTCATAGAAAGACTCTGTTGCTATATGCGACATCTGCTGAAAAAGAACCGTTTTTTGTCCATCAGTAATCTCAATTCGTGCAAGAGAAGCTGGAGAAAGAGTATTCTCATAGTAGGCGAATACAAAGAGTCAGATATGAAAAATTGCCTGAAGAGCTGTCATCCAAAGTGCCGCTTTCCATATATAGGTTCTATCGATAAACGGCCGCTTACCGAAGATAATACGGATAAGAAATAGGATTCAACTGATACAGACCGAAAATACTCCAGTCATGACAAACATCTCTCCGAGGGAAGTAAGACCCGAAAGCCATACCTGGAAAATAAAAAATCACACACTCAGTACGAAAAAGGTCACATAAAGTCGGTGAGATTTGAAAAATTGGAGATTCATAAAACGAGGTAGGGTAGAATTATGGAAGCGAAAAATGATTGCTCTCTACTCTTAATTATTCATTAATAATTACTCATTCTTCATTCTTTCCCTATCGTTTTTTCACGGTAGGTTTTTTACTCACGGGGGTTCGTTTCGCTTTTTTCGCACCAAATGCTTTGCCCTTCTTATCGTTTGAGTTTCCTTTTCGTTTCTTCATCTCCTCTGTTTCTACCTCTTCCATTTTCTCATTTCCTTCTCCAAAGTGATCTTCAAGAGACCCTCACTTCTCCTTCGGTTTGAACATACTCTTTCGAGACTTCAGCTCGAGCTCAATAGGGGTTCCTTCGAATCCGAAGAATTCACGAATCTTATTCTCGATATAACGTAGATAGGAAAAGTGAAAATGCGAAGCATTATTGACCGAAACGACAAATTTCGGAGGATTGATATCAACCTGTGATCCGTAGTACATTTTCGGTTTATGCGACTTCCGATTTCCCGTCGGTGCATGGTCATAGCTAATCTGCTGAAGGAACTGATTGAAGATGCCAGTTTTGACGCGTTTCACTCGTTCGAGTTTGATCTTCTGGGCATGATCCAGGATGAGATCAATCCGTTTCCCATCAATCGCGGAAGTAAAGACTACCGGTACATATGAGAGAAAATCAAATTTCTTCGAAAGATAGACCATATAGCGCTCGAGGATAGTATCTTTTCCGACATCAGGCTTTGCAAGAACCTTGTCCCACTTATTGACGACAAGTATGATCCCCTTCTTCGCTTCGAGGGCAATACTAACAATATGTTGATCCTGGTGAGCTATCCCTTCGAAGGCGTCGATGACAACTGCGACGACATCAGATCGTTCGATAGCTCGCTCAGCTCTGAGGACACTCCACTCTTCGATATTTCCATATCCGATCTTTCCACTTCTACGGATTCCAGCTGTATCGATGAGGCAGAGCTCTTGTCCATTGTGCTCGATAATGGTATCGATGGCATCTCGAGTCGTCCCGGGCATATCCTTCACAATAGAACGGGTCTCTCAGGAAATCGCATTGACGATAGAAGACTTCCCGACATTGGGTCGTCCGATAATCGCGAGCTTCAACATAGATTCATCAAGTTCTGGGAGATCAGGAGTCTTCTCGAATCCGAGAGACTCAAGGGTCGACGCGATATATCACTTAATCTGATCAATCCCTCGTACATTGATAGCACTCGTCGGAATCACCTCTCCAAGTCCGAGTTCAAGATGACTATAGGACTCGAGGATACGGGCTTGATTATCTGCCTTATTCGCAATGACGAGAACCTTTTTCCCACTTTTTCTTAGTTTTCGAATAATCGTATCGTCAAGCTCCGTCGTCCGATCATATTCGAGTACGAGGAGGATGAGATCAGATCGACCAATCGCGACATCTACACGCTCACGAACATCACTAAAAATAGCTTCATCATCCCCCAGTACAAGACCTCCCGAATCAGAGAGGATATAGCGCATGGACCGCTCGTGGTCATACACATCGAATTCGATAATATCACGAGTCGTGTTTTCGATATCAGAAATTATCGCAATTCGATGGCCCGTGAGAGCATTAAAGATACTGGACTTTCAGACATTGGGTCGTCAGACGATGGTAACGCGAGGATACATGGAGATAGGGTTAGAGAAAGAGACCCAGGGAGGTAAAGAAGAAAGAGTTTTTTCCACTATTGCGACGGATTATAGAGAAAAGTCGAGAAATAGCAAAAAGAATGACTCAAGAGAGAGACGGTAGAGACGAGAGAGCGGTAGAAATGGTAGAAGAGGTGGAAAGGAGAAAAAATGGGGATCCCCCTTCCAAGGAGCCTGGGGTAAGGTAGGAAGAAATCAGAAGCAGAATTCCCGCATACGCGAGGATGAAACAGTTTTACCATTCCGACCAAAACGACCGAAGGAAGTGAAGTGGAGAAATCCCTACTCAAACAAAAGAAATACTGGAATATTAGTAATTCCAATAGGGCGGACACGCGATCGGGATAGTACCCAGGAGGAAATATATTCACCAAGTCTCTACCTTATATATTCGTATCAAACTGGGAAATTATACCTATCGAATCGTATAAAACGGATCGAATCGATAGATGACTTCAGCAATCATATTTCCTCAGAAGAGAATACGTATGTGGATACTCTCGTCAATCTTCTTGTACTCAAGACTTGATCATGGAGCGATAAGATAAATATTTCCATCGTGATGTACTCAAGCGATCGGTTCTCAATCAGCCGAAGTAAAGTAACCTCCTCAAGCAAACGATGGATCCGAAGGAAGTGCATCGATCCATAAAGTATCACCCTTCGGCAAAACCACTATACCTGTTTGAGTTGTTTCGGCTCCAGGACCTCTCATCCGTTCAGGGGTGAGCGAAGCTGGAACTATCATATATGTCGAGTATACGGAACTTCCAGAGGCATCCAGCAAGAAGATTTTCATAGGAGTAGCTTTTGTCGCTCCATCCACGATAGTCGAATATCCAACAGGCACCGCCCCTATCCAACCACGATCATCGAGAAGTATCTTCTTTCCAGAAGTCATGATAGATATACCGACATTTCCTTTGTCGAGAGTCCCAGCAAAGAGACCACCCGTATGAGACTTTGTCATAGAGTCGAACCTTATGAGCGGTGAGGCTTCTCGAACTCGGACAAAATCTATCGGTTCTCCGGATATATCTTCTTCGAGGGCTCCGAAAAAACTTCCAGAGAGAGTAGCATTCTGAAGGTGAGGAACCGGTGCATACACATGTAAAGTAACATCCTTTGTTGAAATATTTCCAAATTCATCCACTGCTTGGAATCGTGCAGATCGATCTCAAATAGTTTTATATGGACCAAGAATTAGGGTATTTGACCGAGTGGATCAAAGTGAATTATCAATAAATACTGATTCAAAATCATCATCTGGAATACCATTATTATTGGAATCTGTGAGAATATCATTGTCCCAAGAGAAGGTATAGTTATTCTGTTCTCAGACGGTATTTCGAAGATCAAGTTCTTTCTCGGTATAAACAGGGATATCGAGGGAATCTGGAAGATCAATGAGAGGAGCATCATTATCAGCAGCGCTCTGAGGAGCGAGGAGAGTACTACCAGCCTTCGTATTTTCTGTATCTCAAAGGGGAAACATACGAGCTGAGTACCATCCATTTTGATATGGAATATGGATACTATAACTCAACTGTTGACTCCCGAGTGAATAGGAATAATAACTATCTCGATCCTGTATGGTAGTAGTCTTATTTTCTATTAGGCTTTTGACTTCTACTCGATCTCCTAGCTCTGTAAATATTTTCATATCTGGAACTATAGGTATACCTCTTAGGGTATCTATATCAGTAATAATATTTTCTCAATGCGTATCATAAATATAGAGACTTCCCTGATCTACCCCGACCTGAACTCAGATATCGAAAGAATACGATGAATGGGCAGGAAGGATAAGAGAATCTTGATTGGTTCCGATCTTATAAGTTATCTGAGTTTCACTATCACCAGTATATATGACTCTTCCGGGTGACAGGGCAAAGGCATCTCCGGGTATTTTCTCCGTAAAACTCGGAGTAAAGACACGGACAGTTTTTGATGGAGAAGTAATGCCTGCAATATATGAGTGTATGGGAATAGTAGTAATATGAGGCTTTATCAATCTCGTTTCCGCTAGAGTATCCACGATCAGATCTATAGTCGTTTTTTCATGTTGAGATGAGTCAGGACTCGCGTACTTCATAGAATCCCACTCAAGCATATGGTCATAAAACTCAAGTCTGAAGATACTATCATCAGGATGTGCGGGTGAGAAATCCAGATTGATGTACCCAGACTCATGAGTATTCTCACTAAAGTAATTGACGGCAGTAGGAGGAGCACTATCAAGAGAATGAGAAGAAATAGAAATATCATGATCGATTATTTTCGAAGGAAGACTTCGTGTCGTATACTTGATATAGAGACTATTGTCCATGAGGTATATATAGTCATCATCGCCATCTTTATCAATATCAGCCACATCTACTACTTCACTCCCTCTGAGAGCCGTCACATAGTCAAAGAGTCGAGTCTGGTTTCCACTCGGAGTACTGATAAATATCCCTTCAAAATTCGGAGCATACCCGGTTGAGCCTTCGGAAGTGACATCTCCTTGAGGACCTCACGCTGCTGCGAGGAGATGATCTGACGATGGTACAGCGCTGACTGGAGTAGATAACGGAATATCACTATGGGTAATCTGGATCTGACTGGTCGAATCATGATTCTGGAATTCGAGGAATTTTTGTGCAGCAGAAATCGTAGTATCGGCTACTTGACTTGTAAAGAGAGCGTCACTCAGTACAAGATCTGTATCTGGATTTGTTGTAAGAGAGTCGATGACCTTTTGGAGGCCACTCAGTGACTCCTTTTCAGTATCGAGGTACTGACGGAGGAGTGAAAATTTCTTCGAGTAATAAGCGAGAAGCTCGGCGGTAAGCTTGTCGGCACTATGGTCCTCTATGTGAGAAGCGGTATCAAGAATACTATAGAGTTCTCGATCAGCAGTAGGTGAGAGGCGAGTGAGTTCTCACTGAAGAAACGACTGAAAATCTTCAGTCGAAAGTGCGATATCTTTGTGTTTTTCGAGAACACCAGTAAGGCGTCCCAAGAGATCATAGAGAGGCTTCGGATCACGAGCAATATCTGAAACAGCAATCTTCGGAAGAAATGGATTATCATGAAGGTAGGATCCTTTTGGAGGAGGAACCTTCACATTTATATTTCCAGGACCTTCGATATTGATATTTTTTCCAACATTCGTCGGAAGGATGCGCGTCATATCAGTCGTAAAACTATTGATCGGCTTGACGGAAGCCTTCGCCATTTCCGTGATAAAGTCTGTTTTTATCTCATAGTTGATGTGGGTCGAAACTCTGATTTCCTTGAGAAATTTCATAGAAACTTGAGGGAGATCGAGCTTGAGAAAATCAATGGGAAGTGTCGTATTACGAGCGGTTTTCTCAGCAATCATTTCACCGACGACCCACTCTGGGACAAATGGTGAAGAATTGAGGAGACACATAATCTTCGAGATCAGCTTGAAGATATCGAGGACGACAACAACCGATCCGAAGAGTTTCGGAAGCTTCGGAGGAGGAGGAAGATCTGGAAGGGTAATCGTCGGAAGAGAAGGAAGATCTGGAAGGTTTGGAAGATTTGGTATGGGTGGGAGTTTCGGTATCGCAGGGAGAGAGAGTCAAAGATTGGGACTATTTGGGAGGGAAAGACTCGGGAGTTCTGGAAGGCGAATTGGAGAGACATTGAGCTTGAACTCTGGCATACGCAGAGTCATACCGAGTCGTATATCTGAGAGATCGAGGACAATATCTGGCCATCTCGGAAAAGTGATGATCGGAAGCTGCGGGATGAGTCCACTGATAATTTTGAATATAAAATACTTGAGATCATACCGCTCATTACGACAAACACTGCAGGATGCCGTATAGCTATTGAAAAGGTTAGGAAGGACATTCCAGGACTTGATGATCGCCTTGAGTAAAATGTAGAACTCGACCCAGGCTCGAAATCTTCGACCATTATCACTGATCCACCCTCCAGTCATACGCTCTACGGCGTCGATATTGCATACGATCTGTGCGAGATACCGCTGTTTCCAGGTGAGATATTTCTGAAGTTTTTCTGGGAATTTTTTATACCCTTCGATAGTTCGAATATTCTCTTGCAGAGAAGTTACAAAGGCAGATGCTTGAAGATTTCCTTTGCTATTGAGACACGCATTTTTATCAGGTGCAGTCGCACACCAACTCTTCTGAGTCTGACTTACTTCATCGGCATAGGACTTGAGTTTGCGTCCATATTTCTCGAGGTCTCTCGGAAGAATCCATGGAACATTGATTGCTATTGTGGTACGTTCAATACGGATGAATGGGATCTTTCCGATGATCTCATATGCAGCACGCATCGAATTCGCTGAGGAAGTTCCGGCATCAAGAAGGGGCTTCGCTCCGTTGATTGTAGAATTGGTAAAGTTGCTGAGATTGGTCTGAGCCATACCGACGACGCCTGGAGACTTCGGTTTAACACTACTCTGAGATGTTAGTCGGTCTGCAGCACTTGGACCACTTCCCTTCATATTCGGTTTGAAGTTTTGGTCCACACTCGATTTGAAATCATCGAGTGCTTTTTGACTCAGAGCCGAGGAGAGCTTCTGCGTAAAACCATCGAAATCACCATTAATTTGTGCATTCTGTCAGAAGGAACGAATCGGAACGATGAAGAGGTTTGGAGGGGAAAAGAGTGCATTGGTCACTTCTTCCATCTGTCGTCGAACCCAGCTCATCAAGAAGTCGGGGAATCCTTCGACACTCTTATTTTTGACCTTGATGATATCCCCAAAGCTGAATGGCTTTGTCGTGTCAATTTCAAGATTGAGACTCGGTCAACTCGATGAGCCTCATCCGATCTTGAGAAGGGACCCCGCATTGATGACGCCTCCAGAACGCAGTGGAGTTTTCGTAAGTTTCTGATAGAGTATCGGGAGTTTCGTATTCGCAGGATTTCGAATATAGTCGACCATATCTCTGATGAGGGACTGTTTCTCAAGAGGAGTTCCGACTTCTTGTCGGATCTTACAGCTTCCCGCATTCCAAGAGTCCGTCATGGTTCAGAGTCCCGTAAAAGGTGCCACATCTCCATCGGCGGTCGAACCATCCGACTTACACATATTCATCGGCTTCGTGATAACGATACAGTTTCATCCAGGAGTCGCGGGCCATACTCCCTTGGGAGGAATATTACCAACGACACTCGCAGTAGCCCCGAGGCATATCGCTGTTCCCATACCAAGAGTCAGGGTCGGAGTAACGAAAATTCGGAGAAAATTCATCGGCGCATTCACTCAAAGTGCTCATCAAGCACCATTTGTAATATTACAAACCCCAGTATATTGAATAGGAGAAATGGGCCATACCATAGGCATCTGGTAACATCAAACTGGAGTTGTAATATTAAGAGCCGTAAGTGCGGAGAAAATCGGATAGGAAGTCGGCCCTCACTTGGGTGTCAACCAACTCGACATGAGTGGATAGCCCATAAGGAGCGGAGAGTTCCCTGGAGCGAGCGGTGCCCAGTTCAGTGGCATACTCATACATCCTCCTCCGCCGAATCCACAGGAAAGACCATCCGCAAGCTTCTGAGCAAAGTCTTCGATGTTGGCAGCTGTTGTGGCATCAAATCCTATGGAGACTGATTTATTCCCTGAGAGAGAAATCTTCGGAGCAATATCAACTCGATTATCACTTGTTTGCATATCCTTGAACTTTTGTTTTCGATCAGCGACTGACATATTCTCTACATAGTCAGGAGTTCCATTTTTATCTGCATCAGTGAGGTATGGCTTGATAGTCGCCGGAACCTCTGGGGTAAGGAAGGACTTGATTCACCGCTCATATTCTCGTGCTGCGGTCGATCTCCAGAGAATCATCTCAGCTCCACAGGTTGTCTTCGTATTGAATCCGACATCTCCATAGTCATCATCTCCGAGCTCATCTCCCTCGAGTTTACCGACCTTCATTTCCCCATATGAAGCCGGTAGTGCTGAGAGGATATAGCTCAGAGTCACGGTCTCGCCCGGAGCCATATCTCCCACCTCCATACGGATATCATAGTCATCAGTCGTGAGGTATTCGAGAGGCCTATTGACCGATCCTACTCGATAGCTTTCAGTATGTTCATGGGAGAGGTAGGAAGGGATACTATCCAGATATTCGATATTTCTGATCGTTCGAGTGCTATTGTTCTTGAGAGTGATTTTCACCTCAATAGGATCTCCAGAATAGAGGGTACTGTGGGCGGTATCCTTATAGGTTTTGTTCATCTCGAGGTCATATCCCTTCACAAAATCCGATCGGACATAGGTCTGATACGATGCCTGCTCGGCTCCTACGGTCGAATCGGTGGCAACTCCAGCGAGACTATTGTAGATATCCGAGGCACTCTGACCGACGGAACTAAGAGGATTGCCTGTTGAATCAGACCCGATTGAACCTGCGATAGCGCTTACTTGATCCGTGGGAGTTCCGACAGTAGTAATCGGTCGCTGGTAGTAGATCTGGGATTGGAGTATGGTCGGCGAGATCGTATCAGTAGGTGCAGTTGTATTTTCATATCCTGGTGGAAGCTGTGGAAGACCATCGAAGAAGAGGGCACCTCCTTCCGAGGTACTCGTGCTATCGATCTCAACCCCGAGAGAAGCATCGAGGACTTTTTTCGAAAATTCCCCTGCTGTACTCCTTCCATAGAGAATAGCAAGTTCTCATGACTCCGAGAGATAGACGATATCGTCCTTCCCATCATGATCCATATCGAATATTTTCATCTGGCTCACGCCCATCGGAGCTACCCCACCTATCACTTTGATTTCTTTTCTATTCCATTTTCTTATGGTATTATCCAGAAGCACTATGGATCCAGATTTGGTGAGATATACTATATCCGAATAGTGATCTCCCGTGAAATCTCCTCCATCTACTCCTCGTTCCGTCAGATCTGCCAGATGCATGATATATCACCGACTCCGCATACGATCACGGAGGTTGAGTATGAGCTCTGCATATCCACTTGTATACCAGATGACGATGTCTTCATATCCATCGTTATTCATATCTTTTCTGACTACCTGTCGAATACGACCCTTGGAGCCACTTACGATCTTCGAGCCAACCGAACGATCTATCCCTTCCTTCTGGACTCCAGGACGACTGGAGAGAAGGTGTGCTACTGGATCTCAGAGATTTACCATCGTAAAGGTATGAGCCCATCGAGTGGAGTCGCCTACCGTATCTCAAGCCGCGAACGAAAGAAGACTGACATTCGAATCTTGCCATCCCACTCATGGAGTCTCAGGAAGTGCTCCGAGTGAAGTCATATTCGAAGGTCAAAGCTTTTCCATATCGAGGGCATTTTCTGAGTCAGAAAGGATAAGACTAAATCCAGAGAGTGAAGATCAGAGAAAACCGACTGGATCAGTTCTCGTGAGGTAGCTTCCACCGAGGATTTTTGTTTTTATAGTATTGGTACCTATGGGGGTATATGGATCAACTACTGTAGAAACACTTGAATTATCCGTCGAAATGATGAGACGAGAGAGTACTTCAGAATCCAAGGTAATATCAAAGATGAGATTTTTATAAGAATCATCTGTTTTGGGGACGATACGAAGAAGCGGAGAAATGGTAAATATCCCTCTTTTAGTGATAGTAAAAAGCGGAACCTTTGCGGGATCAAGAAGTGAAAGAGTAGTGTTCGATTGAACTGTCTGGAGGGTATTGGTATCATAATGGATCAGACGAATGTTAGCCCCATTTGGAACATTTAGACAGTTCGTATCACTTACATTTTTTGCACTACAAAGAGAAAAATTCGGAGTATTGAGATGGATAACACTTTCTGCAATCTGTATATTTTTCGAATCTTCGTACCACTCTAAGACTGGATAGTTGTTACGCATAACGAGACTTGGTCGTATGAGACGATCGGAAGAGGTCGAGACGCGGTATCCTCACCCCGGAAAAAGAGATATGACAGAGTCTTCAGTAAAGGGAGTATCTAAGAGCGTCGTCACAGCAAGACTTGATGATTTCTGTGCATTTTGGTAGAGGATATCAGATCACTCGGAAAGGAAACTTCCTCCAGCGAGCACCGTATAGAGAGCGTTATAATCTGGAGCAAAGACATATTTCGTATGTTCACCAGGGATATAGAGGATATTCTCAGAGACGGCAAAGATATCAGAGGTCGTTCCATCATCTTCTTTGACACTCAGTTTATTGCCTGATATAGCGGGTACACGTACCCAAAGATATCCACTCTTGCGAGGAATAATAGTCACTCCATTTATAAAAGCGAAGGCAGACTCATCTCCTGCCTTATAGCTATAAAATCAACCGAGACTCGCTTCACTCACATTTCCATATCGATCGAGAAGGCTCACTTGGATACCTGTTTCTTGTTTTTCGAGTCCGATACGCATCGGAGTACCGGCAGCTACAGAAAAAATAGTAGCATTGGTCTTGCCGATTCCGGGGATATCAAGGATAAGCGGATGATCTCAGGATTTATGTCAGGGAGTAAATTTGATTATACTACTCACTCCATCAGTAATCTGTACAATGTCCTCGGAAAATATACCTCCGTCTTCCGGAAATGAAAGTGCAATCGGCGAGGAAAATCCAGAAATAGGAAGTTCTGTAGTGGGATCCACGAGTTTAAACCGGACATTGATACTGTTCTCCCCAGCGACAGGTTTCTTTTCGCGCTCGATCATGACCTGAGCTCAGGATATTACTCCTACATCCTCGGATTCTGAGATCAAAGAGTCAACTATATGTGCTTTGATACGTATGGTACCTGGGGTATCGGATCCGATATTGAGAAAGATGCTTCCTTCGAATATCGAGTAGGTTGCTTTTGTCTTCTTATTCCCTGCATCATCGATGATATACCCACCTATAGTTTCTACTTCTATATCAGAAATATCAGCTATGGTCGGGTTCCCAACTCGGTCAAGAACTTCGAGAGAAATGGGAGTCTTCCCACCCGAGACTATGAGACTCGAAAGTGGAGTCATACGAATCTGGCTCGGAGCACCGGCATGTACAGAGAATGTCGTTTCTCCGATGCGCCCCTCACTATCCGTAACAAGAAGACGGTAGATTCCAGGTTTTTTCGTAATAGTAAATGGAAGCTGATACCCTGTTTGGGTAAACGTGGTACGACTTTCTGGAAGCTTTGACCCATCGACGTCATCATAGATATCAAAGGTAAAGGGTGAACTCAGGGGAAGCTCATTTCAAGAACCATTCTTTGTGATGATAGATATACCAACAGCACCAGTAGCAGTGGCATCTATAGATCCAACTCGTATGGAATCTATGGTGGGACTCACATCGAGTACTTCATCGCGAACCCGAATCGTAAGTGGTACTGATTCTACCGTCCAGAGAGTACCATCTGGGAGCTTATAGGTAAGCTTCGCTTTGAGACTCGTCGTTGCTTCGGGAGCAGATTTGACCGAAAGGATAGTCGAGGATTTTCCATCACTATAGATACTGACTCCAGGATCTAGGGAAACTCCGTCGAGTGGTGAAGTCAGTGAATATTCCACTTCAGCAGGAAGAGGAAGGAGTACTGGTGAATTATTTTTTATAAGGTAGGTATCAACGGGAAGGACATCATCTCGAAAGAGACTATTTCTCGCAACGGAAAGCACCAATGTGGATCCATCAAGATACGACTTCAATCCTGAAGAAGAACCCACTGCTTCAGGAGTAGGGGAAATAGGATTTCCAAATGAATTATTGGCACCTATAGTCGTAGCACCACACGTCCCTGCTTGAATTTTTGGTACTTGGATATGCTGAAGCCAGCAAATAATAGCGGGAAACCACTTAAATAAATCTACTCCTTCTGGTCCACCACACTCATGGGATCACTGGTTAGGACTCTCTTCTCGAGAATTCAGTGAAGCATCTACGGTATTGGCTGAATCGATGCGGGAAAAGCCAAGATTGATATCTGTAAGGGCATTATCAATCTGTGGATTATCAGTCGAAAGCGTCGGATCTACTGAGGCGAGTCCCAGATATGCAATCTCGTATCCTCCTGGGTTATCGGGAACAAAAGGTGAGTGATTTGGAGCCGAAATATTTTTCGAAAAGGAAAGGGATGATTCGATACTCGAAGTATACTTATATGGTATATCAGGATAGAGCCAGTTTTTAGATTCGATGACTTGCTTGAGTACTTCATCTGATATATAATCATTCCAGTCAATCGGACTCGTTGGGAGATTTCCCGTTCTCAGGAGATTCGCTATCTGCGTTTCCGAAGCATTGAGGATAGTACTATTCTCAGTACTCAGTATACGTATCCAGTCTGTATCCGACACTGACTTGAGCCAAGAACGTGCTTGTACAATAGTCGAACCCGTGAATCTAAAGAAATTAGGATACGTAATCCGTCCCAGATTTCCTTTAGGAGTTTGAAATTCTACATACCGATCCATATCTATAGCAAGTGATGGCGTCGCCCCCGTCTTAAGTGCTGCAGCAATCTCATCATCCGTGGGAGATTTATGATATACTATAGAGGGTATCGTATGATAGAGAATGTCTTTATAAGTAGTATTATCAAATTCTGTAAATCCTGATTCCCCATCTCAGAAACTGACCATACAGGGATTATCAGAGCTTTTCACGATAGCATTATTGAGCTTGATATTTGCACTCACGCAAGCCTCTCATCCAAATGTCGAAAATGTATTCGAGAAAATACGACTTGCTCCCACTTCATGAACCGTATTACAGGTATACCGAGGGACACGACTTCATATATCTTTGCTACATATTCCCGAGGAAAGATTCCATTCCTCTGGCCACCCTGCAGTACATGCATCAATATATTCAGATTCTCCGCTGTAATTTATGATCCCATATCTATATGTATATGGAGACAAGAGAGCATATTGTTTCCCTCCATTACTACAGTCAAGTGGGGATCCAGCATCAAAGCGAGTCGTCTCATCCATTCCCGAGAGACGAAAAATAGGTTCCGAAAAGTTTACAAGAGAAGTAGTTACTGGTTTCGAAAGAAACGAAGCCCCAGCGGTCCCCATATCCACGCCACTCACACGAAGGACGGTATTTTTCTGCCAATATGGATCGAGCTTCATACTTTGATCAGGATTGAAACAGCTATATGCTGGGGATCGATGGAGGGCGACAAGTTCCTCGGTATCTTTTTTGAGCTTATCCGCATCCATTTCTGTTGAGTTGATATCATAGGCATTATTGGCCTCCACGAGGACGCCTTTTCCGAAATTCGTCGGTTTTCCAGGTGAACCCCGAGCGATAGTACACTCGAGTGGACTCGTGATAGTTTTCGCTGGTTTTCCATAAAAATAATTGGTATAGGTTTTCGTCACATCACCGATGAGATGGTCGGGATTAGTAGGATTATTATAACCATAGACTCAAAGTCCGTACTTTCGAGTAGATTTTTCCTCATCAAATATAGCAATCTTCCGAGCAAAAGTAGAAATACTTGTATCGATTGCATTTTCGAGAGCTGTATTTGCCTCCTTGAGCGTGAGAAGAGAAACTCGATCTGCCGTCGTAATATGTAGAGTAGGTTGGTCCACTCGAACATTCTTTCCATCATTGTATCGGCCGGCATTATAAACCATATGCCGGATATCCCCAAGAGATTTCGAGTTCACTATTTCATAAAACTGTTTTATCAGTTTCTGAATGGGAACCTTCGTCTGGATATCGGGAATAGCTGCAATCTGATCCTTCGGAAAAATGCTTTCAGAAGGGTCTACTCCCATAGTACTCAGGAGCGATTTCTCGCCATCCGTTTGAGCAGATGCTTTTTGCTCATTGAGACTATCGACGATATCAGAGAGGAGATACTTGCTAAATCGATCATACGCCACATTTTCGATATTCGCCATAGAGAGACCGTAGGCAAAAATATCATTGAGTTTGAGGGATTTTTGCTCATAGAATCCATCATAATAAAATACTCTCGGTGGTTCTGTATATCTGGCATTATTAAATACTCACTTCTTCTCATAGAAGTCATGGGTTTTATCGAGAAATGCAGAAATTTTCGGAACATCGCTCGCTCTATCATAAACTCATCCAAGAGCAGGATTGATGACACCATGCCAGATCTCGACATCACCTTCATTCGGAGCGTTCTTACTATACTCATACTTCTGATGGAGCGGGCTATAAACGAAAAATTTATCCTCAAAGTCTACATACGGATACAGACTAGGGAAGGATTTACTCTCTTTATAGACGATAGGGATAGGAATATTACCAATAAGGATCGTCCCAACGAGTTGAGAGATGCCATCCTTTCCGTCACCTTCATAGTAAAGTTTTTCATTGATACTTGCAATCTTCTCCGGGCCCATATCTGACGGGACAATATGAAGGGAAATTCGAGTACTTCCGAGATAAGACTGCATATCTTCTGCATATCGAAGTATTTTGGCCTTGGTCGCGTCATATGTATCCGAGTCTACAAAAATCGAAACGACATCACGGTAGTCCTCTACTTGTGCAGAAACTTCATCAAAAAATGACACCTGAATTGTCTGAGAAACGAGGAGGAGAAAAATGAGGGAAAACGAGGTAAACTTATGAAATGAAGCCTTCCAAGGATGCATGGAAAAATTATTTAGATAAAATAACCGATTTTACCGATAAATATATCCTTTTTCTAGGTGATTGCAAAAGGAAAACATAGTGATAAAAAAATAAGGTTGCACAGTATAAAATAGTATTTTCTATAGAGAATATATGTCGAGATGAAAAAATACCCGGGTATTTGCTTTTTTTAAAAAATTATGTTAGGATTATTAAAAATATCTATATACTCTTCTTTCCCAATATAATAATCACACTCTATTGAAGTATCGATTCTTACTATAAATCGTTATATACAAGGGCCTGATAACCACGGGCTTATAGCACTTCTTATGAAACTTCACCTCCTCCATCCCCTCTTCCAACGGGAACATAGAATCCACCATCATATACTCTCGAGTCTGTTGGTATCACTCATGATGGTACATGCATACCTCGGAGGGAGTTTGCTTCTTGAGGCTGCAGGAAGTTTTGTTTGAGGAAGTACTTCAGGAAATACTTCAGGAAACAGTTCAGGAAATGAATTTATGAGTAGTACGTATGCATCATCTTCTAGTTCTCCTTTTCTTTCTGAGCCTCTACGGGTGACCAATATCAAGACCAAAGCCTATAAGAATAACATTATCCTCGTCTGGACTCCTCCGAAGGAAGC
>JAYVJC010000032.1:0-3443 GCA_043769645.1 Candidatus Altimarinota bacterium | reverse complement strand
GGAAGAGATGTTTCGACATATCATATTTTCCCTATATAATAGGTTTTTTTGGCGTGATTGTATACAAGAGTTGTTCAATACGGGATAGGAGAATAGTTCAGAAGCCGTGATTTCAACCTCATTAGTACATAACATTCTTTTTTATTTCTTCTTTTGGTTTGGTAGGGGAGTCACTCTTCTTCTCAAGCTTGGAGAGTATATAGACACTATCCCGAAGATTTCAGTTAGTATCGACGAGGGATCCAGTCGGAGCTTTGAGCGCATTTTCGAGGTACTGAGACCAGGTTTTCCTGTCAGTCTCTATCCAGAGTGCATTTTTATCCGCCAGCTTTCCCTTACCGACGACGTTCAGGAGCGCTGTGGCGAGAGTCGTATGAGCTTCGGATCCACGTTCGATTTTCTTGGTGGCCAGGTTGTAGTAGGATGGCATATGGATATGAGATACGACCCAGCTATTGATAGCTTCTATAAAAGCATCTTTGAGTTCATCACCAAGGATATCGAAACCGAGACTGATGAGCATATGGAGATTATGATCAGCGACTTCGGCAAACTGTTCGACGGGAACTTCGATCGGTGGAAGACTCTGTATGCTCGACTCGATACGTTTCTGTTTTTCGAGTGATTCGATAATCTCGGGAATCTGGAGTTCAAGGCGCTTCTTATAGACGTCCATGAGTATTCCAATCTTTTCCATCTTCTCAATCGCGAGGTTGATGCCTACCTCCTGAAAGAGGCTATCGCGTCCTCCAATATAGATTTGCTTGATCTTGTGAATGATCTGAAGTTTCTCCTCCGTGAGAGTTGCGGTATCTCCAAGAAGGAGTAAGTAGTACGAAAACTGCTTACGTTCGGCAATAACTTGAGGTGACTCATGACTGAAGTCTTCTCATTTCTCTCCATCTTCAAAGTCAAGAAGGGAATTACTCTGGAGCGAAGCAATCAATGTACGATTGACATCGTGAATCTTTCGAAGTTCGACATCGAGATCCACCCTGCGGTCGATCAGTTTCTCATCGGGAAAGGCTCATTCGTGGGTGATTTCAAGATTCGAGAGACTTCTTCTCAGGACAACATCTGTACGGTCCATATCGATGACATAGCTGAGGCTCGCATCTCGGATATCAGGACATCGGATGCTATCGTTCTCGCGTGAAATGGGGTTGTATGGATGAGAGGGATTTCTCGAAGCGATAAAGGTTGCTATCTTTTCACGCCGTTCCCTTCCTTGATCTATGAGGAGTTTTGAGATATCGAGAACGGAAAGGGTTTCTCTGATTCCTACCTTGAACCTCAGACTTGAGATGGTTTCGAGTGGTCGGGAGAGTTTTGGTTTTTCTCTGAGGATTTCGAGCTCATTTTTGATAAATATACGACACATGGCTCTCGCTGAAAGGATTTCTTGAACACTGGGATTTGTGATATCTTCACTTTTTTGGAGGTTGATCCCAGTCTCTCGAAAAAAAGTAATCGTTTCTCCCTTTCCAACGTCTCAGGTCCCTTCTTGTCGGATGTCTTCATCGTAGAGATTTCCTACTTCGGCTTGAATGATTCACCCCGAAGTGAGTATAGCATCGGCGATGGTTACTATTTCGATAAAACGCTCTGTCTGAGAAAAAGACTCCTTTCGAGACTTGCCTTTGATTTGGTGAAAGAGAGTAGTGAACACCCCCATATTCTTGATATCTTCACCTTGCCAGCTTTCGAGCATCTCTTCTTGGAGCTCATATGGGAGCTTTTCTATATCGAGAGCATAGTCTATCTTCAGTATAGACTGTATATATTCGGGACTCGAAGCGATAATCTCCTCTGCAAGAGAAAGCGGAGAAGTACTCGAGAGAATAACGAGATTTTGTGAGGAGTTGGTCATAAGATAACTATATAACTATGATATCACATTATTTGCGTATTCGCAAAAATTAATGGTGAAGGTATGTACCAAGATTCCAATAAAAATCCCCAACAAGGGGATAAAAAATCGATATGTATTAGAGCGTGATGAGATCTTGTTCAGACTCAAGCCTGAGAGCTCGAGTCGAACGCTTTCTCTTGACGACAGCTCGAGTTTGTTTATTTTGGATGAGAGCCATAGGATTGACTCCGAATTCTTCGAGTGCTAGCATCCTCGATTTGTAGGATTCGATAGCATGAGGACCCATAAGGGCAGGGTGGATATCAGCAAGCATGGGTATGTATATTAGGAACATAGATAGTGTATCATATATTTTCTGAGGAGTCAAGGTTTTTTAGATAAATGATTGAGACGAAAGAGACGATGGGACCAAAGAAAGGATATGACGGTAGAAAGGGTAGAGACGAGTGGATGGACGAAACGATGGGATGATGCCTCGAACGAGACGGTAGAAGTATAGAAGAGTAAAAAGGTAGAAGGAGATAGATGGTAGAAGATAGCAGGTAGAAAAAAATAGAAGAGATTCTTCTTATTCAAAATAGTACATTAGATTTTCACTAAAGTAAACTGGGCGGGTGTTACACATAAAGATCTGATAATTCTTAACTGGAAACTCTAAACACGAAACAGAGAACAGTTCCATCTTTCGTAGTTTTTCGAAAAGCTACTTGCGATGAGAAGCGAAACGAGTAACATATCCGTATGAATCTGGAACAAAAAATCACCGACTACATCACTCGCTATATCCCATCTCGAAAAAAACTCGAATGATATATTGCACGTAAAAGCTATGCCCTCATCCCTTCTGAAGTGATTACGAAGATTGGCTATGATGAGTCCCTCATGATAGATATCTGGATGAGGAGCTTCATATCGATGGGGAAATGAGAGCGTATGATACGACAAAAACTCCTCCTCAAAGCATTTAAAAAAGAAGATATTGAACGATCGATACAGAGTCATGCGGACGAAATCTATAACTGGTCCGAATATGAATCAAAAATAGAAGAAAAAATCGAAAATCTTCATGCTCGTGGGAAAACGAAAATGCAAATAGGCATTCTCCTCATTGGTGCCTTTCCCTACTTTCGATCCGAGATCGAAGAACTCCTTTCGGGAGTAGAAGATTGAGGAAACCTCCAAAAAGAGTGGACAAAGCTCAAGAGGAAGTATAATGTATCAGATCGAAAAGAACAACAAAAAGCCCTCGCTTCGCTCCTCAGAAAAGGCTATACCTATGATGAAATCAAGCGGCTGATGAAGGTCCAAGAAGAAAATGAATAATATGATCTCAAGAGTCATGAACTCGTAATATATGGCAAATCAATACGCCCTGGTTCTTAAGGAGTAAGTTCTCAAGAAAGGAGAATAATCTCTATCAATTTCTGAAAACCGAGTTTCATCTTGACTCAATGTATCAGAAATGTATGCTCTTTTAACTTTTAACTTTTAACTTTTAACTTCCTATGTTACTCTGTACAAATTGCCAATCGACCACACTCAAATGGACAGGAAAGTGCCCTTCTTGTGG
>JAYVJC010000031.1:0-44101 GCA_043769645.1 Candidatus Altimarinota bacterium | reverse complement strand
TTGTTTCAAATACGGGATTTTTTTCGATATAGGTTTTTCGTCTCCATAGAGCCAGTATATGAGGTAAGGAATTACCGTCAACTGGGGAAGACCCTAAAGTATATACAATACCATTGAATGGAACAAAGGTGAGTTCTAAGGTATATCCTTACTCTGATTAATAGTCCTTTCTTATTCTCCACTACACTGGAGAATTCTTTTTTGTCTCGGAGGAAATGAATCTATATTTGTTTTTTGGCGAGAGTATTTATAATAGTGCTATATTACTTGTAGTTTATGGGCAGAAAACAACTTATTCTTGTGAGACACGCGAAGGCTTTTGAAAAAGAAGAATTTGAGGGAGTCGATTTCGAGAGACCGCTCACGATTCATGGGGAGCATTCCATCTTCATCATGGCACGATACCTGAGACTCATCGGGATCAAGCCGGATCAGATATTTGCTAGTCCCTCGATACGAACTAAGGAAACCGCGGAGGTCATCGCTAAAAAGTATATGGTCGAATGTATTGATTGGCATGCTGATCTCTATAATGGCTTTCGTAAGGAGAAAGATGATTCGGATAAAATCCATCTCAAAGCCATCAGAAGTGCTAAGATTGAGACCAATACCCTCATGGTGGTCGGACACAATGATGATCTCACTCAATTTGTGACGTATCTCACTGGAGAATGAATGCCAAATATGAAAAAAGGATCTGTAGTCGTCCTTTCTGTTCCAGATAAACTTGCTTGGTCGGACGTTACAGCGGGGAGTCTCGAAGTCGTATACTACCTTACCCCCCAGTTTCTTCTCCTCGAAAACCTGGTTTCCTAGGAAAATAGGTATAGCGAGTAAGTTGAAAGATTTTATTGGTTATCAATATAAGTAGAATGAAGTATATCGTCTATACGGATGGAGGTTCTCGAGGGAATCCCGGCATATCTGGATGTGGGATTTATATTACCGATGACCAGAATCAACCTATTGAAAAGCGACATAAATCTCTCTGAATCGCGACCAATAATGTTGCTGAATACACAGGGGCATTTCTGGGTATTAGTCGAGCCATCGAACTCTGAGCTACGGAGATTGAGCTCCGGGCGGATTCGAAACTCGTAGTTGAGCAACTTTCGGGAAACTATAAAGTAAAAAATCTAGAACTCAAAAAAATATACCAGAGTATCGGCGATGCGGTCGCCAAATGGGGAGGAAAAATCCAATATACACACATCTATCGAGAGTATAACCTTGAAGCAGATCGACTCTCGAATGTAGCTATGGATAGTTTTCGAGAGTAGGGACTAGAAAAAAAGATGCTCATAGAATATCTGCTTATAACTGGAGTCTAAGTTTTTTTCATGAGGTTCTAGTTGAGAGACTCTTAGATATTCATGATAAAATCTTCTAGTTTTATGAGTTCCACTTCATCCTTATTGTAGATGACTCCTATAAGCTCTAAAAATGGAGAATAGAGGAGTTCGGATGGTCAGATGATACTATCAAACTGACTTCTCGGGATGAGAAATATCCCTATTTTTTTGAATAAATAATCTATGAGCTCGCTACAGAAAAAAGATTTTTTGTTGCGAAATATATTATTCAAGGAGATGATTCTTCGAAAAAAATAAATAATATTGATACTTAAATATCAACCTATCACAGCGTACCATTGTTTTAATTCCGAGAATCTATAAATCGCTTTCTTTTCAAGTATTTCTTGGCGAAGTATTTCTATCTCATCTCTGTACTGATCTAACAGGACTTGAGATAGTTTTGGTCGCATGACAAAAAAAACCTCGTTTTTTTTATTTTTTAAAAGTTGTGATACGATTATGTGATTATTGTCGGGAGTGGGATTAATATGTTCTATAATATCTCACTCTACCCGTGAAATAACGGACGAGTGTGTAATGTTACTCTTCTGAGCAATAGATATGAGTCTAGAGAGATGAGCATTATTCAGGTAGGGTTGAGTTTTATAAGAAAGGATAACATCTCAAACTTTAAGATCTTTATTCTCAAGGACGTAGCCAAGAATATCCTGATGAAAGATTTCTAAGATTTTATAGCCATCTCGTATGACCTGCATGGAAAGATTCGCAAAAAAAACAATTTTTGATAGTTTTACTTTACTACTATTGATGCGGTTGAGAAGGTACTTTTTTCGAGCACGCTCAAACCAAAGTTGATCCGAGAAGAGATCAATTTGCATAGATTTTTTTTGGAGTATGTACTCGAGGTTTCTCAGAATTTTCTGACTTTTTCTAAGACGGGCCTGGATAAAATAGAGATTTGCGTACATAAAATTGATTCGAATCCTTCTCCCAACTTCAAGAAGATTGACTCGTTTATCAAAATTTTCTACGATAAACATGATACTGGTAAGTAAGATGGCATTTTCTCGCAAAAGGTGTTGTATTTTTTCTCGTTCTCATTCTTGAAGGAACGCTAGTTTTCTTGTTTCTTCACTAAAAATCTCCATTCTTTCTCATATTTTTTTCATGACATTACTGTCAATAAAGTTATAAATGATTTTTTGTTTCGTCTTGGTTTTTTGCATATCTGGGGGGAGTATATCGATCGTTATTATCCTTCTAGGAGATTTATTTTTTGAGAATTGAGGTCTTGATTATGGTGACTGAGGAGAAAGTAAGGAGCCTCAGAAACTGGAAGATTCGCCAAGATTCGATAGAGGATATTTCCTCAAAGACTCGCAACAGCAAATGAACCTGGGGCGATCTGTGAAGCTGGACAAGGAGTTCCATCTTCCATGATCGTGAGTGCCTGACCGATCGCATAGATAACTTCTGGATTGAGATGTGGAGCGAGTTTCGTTACGACATCGGTATATGCTTGTGTATAGTCGATATGCCCCACGGAACCGGAGAGAGGAAGTCAAAATACCTTCCGGAAACTATATGTTGAGTCATTTGGGAAATAGATTAGTCCTCCGTCGAATCCGATATTGAGAGCGGTTATTCTCGGTTTTCCCATTTTCTCACATGCATCATGGAGGGCGACTATGGCGACGAGATCGACAAAATCAACCGTATCGAAGATAAAATCAGCCCGAGCTACTATTCCGGGTATATTTGTCTCTGTCAAAAATTCTGGAATAATTTCTATTTCAGCTTCTGGATTGATATCAAGAATTCTTTTTGCAAGTGCAGTAGCTTTATTGGTCCCGATATCGCTCTGGATATAAAACTGACGATTCAGGTTGCTGAGGCTTACGGTATCTCCGTCAGCAAGCATGAATCGAGTACATCCCATACGAGCTGCGAGACACGCAAATGAACTTCCCATCCCACATCCCGCGATCAAAACACAGGTATTTCGAAGTTTTTTTTGAATATCTGTTGCGATGTAGTTTCGATTTCGAGTGATAAAGTCTTCGTAATGAGTAGTTGAAACCATAGGGGATAAAGTAAGAAATATATTATATATTCTGTATTTGAGACTATAAGTATTCTATAATCCTCATCTTATAGGTAATACTCCTTAAGATACTACCATACCCTCTCGATTAAAGCAAATATACTATATCAAACAGTATTATTCGTATTCTACGAGAGAAAATATAGTAATGCTTCAATGGTGTTTTCCCATCTCAACCGGCTTTGGAGGGGAATTCAAGAAGCGGAAGTTATTTATATTTTTGACTTTGGGATGGGAACGGCTACCATATTTTAGAGAGTGTTTACCACACTTTCTTTTAAGAAGGTGGTTTCTCAACCATTCGTACTTATCTTTATTCCCTAATTTTTTTATTATGACGGAACGAAGAGAAGAAGAACGACGACGTCGTTGAGCAGACGAAGTTCGCCGAGAAGATAGGGAAGAGCGAAAGGTCTAGAATCCTTGCTATTTTTATCTTCGTATAAAACTCCTCTCAGATGAGAGGAGTTTTTGATTTTACGAAGGAGTTTCTAGCGTATTATAGTATCATGCTTTCGAATAGTATTCGATATATATTTTCCTTTCAAGAATATTTCTGATATCGTGCATCTGTACTCTTAGAAAACTCAACTGAAATGCAAGAATAATATGTATGCTTCAACCAGAATAAGAGATGAAAAAGTTACAGATCAAAAAATCGTAAAAGAAATAATTTTTCTCGAAAAAGGAGTGAATTTAAACGAAAAATTCTTTGATTTTTGCCTACTTCTTCATATAATCCGCTCGTTCTAATTTTTACATATGTCTAAACCACACACAGGGAGTATCAAGAAAGTGATCGGAGTCGTCATCGACGTCGAATTTAGCGATGGGTATATTCCTCAGATTTACGAAGCGCTCGAAGTTCACGGAGCTCCTATCAAGCTCACTCTTGAAGTCCAACAGCAACTCGGAGACAATATTGTCCGTACAATTGCGATGAACCCGGTCGATGGAGTAAAGCGTGGACTCTCGGTTACTGCTACGGGTGCTCCTATCTCTGTACCGGTCTGACCAGGAGTACTTGGTCGCATGTTCAACGTTCTCGGGGATCCGATCGATGATCAGGAAGCTCCGGTAGTCACTCAGAGAGATCCGATTCATCGTGCTTCACCGTCATTCGAAGAGCTCTCGACCAAGAGTGAACTCTTCGAAACTGGAATCAAAGTCATCGACCTCATCGCTCCTATGCTCAAGGGAGGGAAGGTAGGACTCTTTGGAGGTGCCGGAGTTGGGAAGACGGTTATCATGCAAGAACTCATCCATAATATCGCGAGTGGACACGGAGGATACTCGGTGGTTGCTGGAGTCGGAGAAAGAACTCGAGAGGGAAATGATCTCTACCATGAAATGAAAGACTCAGGCGTCATCGATAAAACGGCGATGGTCTTCGGACAGATGAACGAAGCTCCAGGACCTCGCGCCCGCGTCGCCCTTACAGGACTCACGATGGCTGAGTATTTTCGAGATGTGGAAAAGCGTGATGTGCTTCTTTTCGTGGATAATATTTTCCGATTTACCCAGGCAGGTTCCGAGATTTCCGCCCTCCTCGGACGTATCCCGTCTGCAGTAGGATATCAGCCAACACTTGCGACTGATATGGGAACCCTTCAGGAACGCATCGCTTCGACAAAGAATGGTTCTATCACCTCCGTCCAGGCCGTCTATGTTCCGGCAGACGATCTCACGGACCCGGCTCCAGCGAATACCTTTGCCCACCTCGACTCGACGGTCACCCTATCTCGTCCGATTTCTGAGCTCGGTATCTATCCAGCAGTTGATCCTCTCGACTCGACTTCGACTGTCCTCACACCAAAAATCGTCGGTGAAGAGCACTATAGTGTCGCTCGAAACTGCCAGAAAATCCTCCAGCGCTACAAAGAACTCCAGGATATCATTGCAATCCTTGGTATGGATGAACTTTCCGAAGAGGACAAACTCACGGTATCTCGGGCTCGAAAGATTCAACGTTTCTTCTCTCAGCCATTCTTTGTGGCTGAGCAATTTACAGGAACACCTGGAGTCTATGCAAAACTTTCTGATACGATTCGTGGGTTCAAGGCGATTATCGATGGCGAACTTGATATGATCCCAGAAAGATTTTTTATGTATAAAGGAACGATCGATGATGTGCGAGTCGCATTTGAGAAAGAAAGTGGAAAGTAAGAAATAGATTTTGTAACTCCTTACTAGACTCGTATGCAACTCAACATTATTTCCCAGACGGGCATCGTTCTCGAGCTTCCATCATTCACTTCGGTGAGTTTGATGACGGAGTCGGGGATGGTGACGATCCTCCCACATCACGAGCCTCTTCTCTCTGCCCTGAAGCCGGGAATTATGAATGTCACGTATGAGGAAAGTGCAAAATCTCATGCTAAGTCTTATGTCACAGGTGGCGGTGTTCTCAATGTAAGTACCGATCAGGTTACGATTATTTCCGATATGGTCGATGCAGACGATGATCTCTCAGACCTCGAGTATATCAAGTCTCAAAAAGAAGAAGCTGAGCGTCTGGTCGAAATATATAAGTCAGAGAATAGTGAAACGATCGATCCTGAGCGCCTCATCGCGATCGAAAAAGATCTCATGCGTTATAGTCTCATGCACGAACTCGGGAAAAAATACCGAGAATCAGGGTCTGGAAATAGAGGATAATACGATATTCACCGAAATAAAAACCAGTTATAACTGACTGGTTTTTTCATTTTTTTGGAATACTCTCTTCCCCAACTTTTTTTATTCTCTATATGAGATTCATTCTCATAATCTTTTGCTTTTTTCGGAATCATTCATAAAATCTAGTAGTTAAAAAATACAAAATTTCTGTACTATAAAACTAACCTTTCCTTTTATGTCACAAGATATTTACCAGAAATCACTGGAACTCCATAAGAAGTTTCATGGTAAGCTTCGTATGGAAGCCATTGCTCATATCAATTCACGAGAAGATCTCTCGTGGGCCTATTCGCCAGGAGTTGCTGAGCCGTGTCGTGAGATCGCGAAGGATCCTACAAAACTCTATGACTATACGCTCAAGTCTCGTACCGTTGCTGTCATCTCGGATGGTTCTGCTATTCTTGGACTCGGAAATCTCGGTCATAAGGCGAGTATGCCAGTCATGGAAGGGAAGTGTGTACTCTTCAAGGAATTCGCTGGAGTCGACGCATTTCCGATTATCATCGGGACACAAGATGTCGAGGAGTTTATGACGACGGTCAAAAATATAGCGGATGGATTCGGAGGGATCAATCTCGAAGATATCTCAGCTCCACGGTGTTTCGAGATCGAGGAACGACTCAAGGCCGAGCTTGATATCCCGGTGATGCACGATGATCAGCATGGTACTGCCATCGTCGTTCTTGCGGGCCTTATCAATGCACTCAAAGTAACTGGAAAAAAGAAAGAAGATATCAAGGTCGTTCTTAACGGTGCTGGAGCTGCAGGAGTTGCTATATGTAAACTGCTTTCTATCTACGGAGTTCGCCACTTTATCGCCTGTGATAGTAAAGGAATTATCTATAAAGGAAGAGAAAACCTCGATATTTCGAAACAGAAACTCCTCGAATTTACGAATCTTGAGGGAAACACAGGATCCCTCACTGATGCCATAAAGGAGGCCGATGTATTTATCGGGGTTTCCGTTGCCGGAGCACTTACGGAAGAAATGGCTCGTACGATGGCTACTGACTCGATCGTCTTTGCTATGGCGAATCCGACTCCGGAGATCATGCCAGATGTCGCGAAACGAGCCGGAGTACGTATCATCGGGACAGGTCGTAGTGACTATCCGAATCAGGTCAATAATGTCCTCGCCTTTCCAGGAATTTTCAAGTGAGTCCTCAAATATGGTAAGAAAAAAATCACCGATGCGATGAAAATCTTGGCCGCAGAAGCGCTCGCCAGTTACGTCAAGAATCCATCAGACATCAATATCCTCCCTGACGCTCTCGATAAGGGAGTAGCTGATGTGGTAGCGGAGGCAATGAAATAATATTATTTTTTCACTAATTTACCCATTGGAAATTTAGAACCTATAATTTCACATTTAAAGATAGGTAAATTTTTAGAGTTTTTGCAAGTATATTGTGCTCGTAGATTGTTACCTTGGATACTAGTTATATATCAGCTGATAGTGATTTTCTCTCACCCTTGAAATCAATAATTAGCTAATCTAATCGATGCAGATCATCCATACAGCAATGTATATGTGGGATTTCTTTTACTGTATGCATTTGCAATCATTTGAGCACAACTTTCTTCTACTAACGAATCAGGTATAGATTCTGGACAAATACTTCCGTAATCTATAGGAATTTCCCAGTATCAAGAGAACGAGTCCCCTACTTCTATAGTGTTTTTATTGCTATGAAATCAAGAATATGTAACTAATTGAAATTGTTTTCAATGTGGTAAAACTAAGCCATTCGGTTCTTGCAAAATAGTATCTATTTTCTCGGTCGTCGTTTCCTGGGTTGTTTCAAAATGTCCTATGTCAATGCTTGTTACCACACGGTTTTCCATCGTTTGGAGTGAGATCGTATCCTCTTCTTTTAGGTACATGATTTCTGAGCCTGCGCGAACTTTTCAGAGAAATGAAACTTCTTTTCCAAAAAAATTAGTCTTCATTCAGAAACGTAAAAGAAGCTCTTTCAAAAACACTCATGGTACCAATCAAAAATGTAGTTTAAGTATTTCACTATCGGTTCGTACACGTGCTGTTTTACTTGCCCAGTTAATTTCGAATATATCTTCTAGAAAAATATTGCATGTTTCAACTTGGGATGGTGTATTCATTATAAAAGATTACTAATGATGTTTAGTATAATATTTTTATATATTATGCAATTTATTATAAAAAAATCTATAATCTATATTGCTTCTAGTTTTTCTCCTGTTTGCTTGGTTCCTTTTCTATTCTCAATATTTCCAATATTCCAAGCACACAGATCATAATAAATCCATATCGATATCCGTGATGTAACGACATAAAGTCTGTAACTTTTCCACCAAAATTAACGATAAGGATGAGGAGCATAAAAATCGTAATCATCAGTGTTTTTCCATTCGACTTTGCCCAATCAGCAAAAGCTGAGTGATCAGGAGTTAGATATTTCGACTGAAGAATAGCAAATCAACCTACCACTACAATTAGAAGTAGTGTAAAAATACTCGATTCTGGAATTCCAAATACCATATCGGTGGTGATAACTTTTCCGAGTCATTTTTCGAGCATTTCGAGCGCCGTGAAGAGGATGACAAAGAGTCCCACCCACTGAATGGATGGATACTTTTCTAGGAGCTTAGCGATATAGTTTGAAGCAACCACCATCAGGATAATCGAAAAAACCAGCCCGATCATCAGGTTTACTATATTTCCATGACTGGCTCCTGCAACTGCGAGGACATTATCCAGCGACATAGCAACGTCAGCTATGATAATAGTTTGGATAGCAGCTCGAAACGTGGTCGCAGTACTTCCTCAACCATGTTCTCCATGTTCGCTTCCTCGTATTTCACGATAAAATTTCCATACCACATAGAGAAGGAGTACAGCTCCGAGGAATTCGAGTCCTGGAATTTTCAAAAGAAAGACGACTCCAAGTGAAAAAATAATTCGCAGTATGGTCGCTCCCGCAACTCACCAAAGGATAGCCTTTTTGCGTATTTCGGGCGGGAGTTTTTGCGTAGCCATACCGATGAGGATAGCGTTATCTCCGCTCATTACGAGATCGATAAGGATGATATTGAGGAGTGCGAAGGCCCCAGCTGCCGTGAATAGGTGAAGAAAATCAGAAGAGAAGGAATCGAACATGGGGAGGAGGTTATTTGGTAGGGAAGAAGCAATGGAGCTCTTTGTTTTCATTTCAGTCGAACTTATTGTATTAAAAAGATAAAAAATGCAATAATTTTGACACGAAGTAGGAAAGTGTGGTAGTATAATGATACTTTTTTATATTCCAATGGCCAACCATCATTCTCTCGAAAATCAAAACATTCCTGATGAACTCGATGCAAAAAAAAGTTTCCAGTCTTGATCACAAAATCAAGATAAAGCGACAGAAGAGCTTGTATCATGACTTATGTCGAAGACTGAGCAGGTAAAAAGTGATCTTTCCCTCCGTGCGGATTTCGGAGATCTTATGAAAAATGATACTTTCAGTAAAGCGTATGGACAACTGCAATTAGCTCAAGACTTGCTTGTACAGGAAATGAGCAACCCGAATAGAAAAAACCAAAGTACAGGATCTATGGATCAAACAGCGATGCAGCGTGTAGAAAAACTCTACGATGATCTCTTGAGAACCCTTCATGGCGTTATGAATGCTCCAGGTGCTTCGACCGTAAGCCAGCAACAAGACCAAGATGCTCGTACGAAGGAACAAAAAAAAGAAGAAACTGAGAGTTTTTTTACTTCCCTACAACGGACAATGCAGGGAAATGAGCTTCAGCGTGTGGCGAGTAATGAGAGTGCTGCCAAAAAAATCGCACTCGCAGGAGATATAGAGCAAAAAAATTCTCAAAAAAAAGCAGAATCAAGTCTGGATGCTGTATATACTCTAGCATAGAGTTATTGAATCTTATGGGACTATCGTATTTTCGAGAATATAGGTGATAACCGCATCCGGTTTCACACCGGTTCCGATCGCTTCATAGGAGAGTCCTATGCGGTGTCTGAGTACATCATGAGCGAGGTACTTGATATCTTCTGGCAGGACATAGTCACGTCACTCCAGGATGGCTCGAACTCGAGCAAGTCTTATGAGAGCCAAGCCCGCACGAGTTGATGCTCCATATTCGAGGAGAGGAGCAATAGGTTCATATCACTTCCGTGGAGTTCGAGTGGCTTCGAGAATACTGAGGATATAGGTATAGATTTTCTCATCCACTCGGACTGAGGTCATAGTCGTTTCTCGAATGGAGAGGATATCGGGAGAGTTTCCAGTTTTGAGTTTTGCGTTTCGAGTTGTCTTTGGTTCATTCTCAAGAGAAGATCTTGATACTTTGCTTTGTGATTCGAGTATAACCCGCTCATCTTCATTTTTTGGGTAATCGAGGATAAGTTTCATCATGAATCGATCCAGCTCAGCTTCTGGAAGGGGATAGGTTCCAGCCTGCTCGATCGGATTCTGTGTGGCAAATACGATAAAGGGAGAAGGAAGTGCAAAGGTAGTTTCACCTAGAGTCACTGTTCCTTCTTCCATGGCTTCGAGAAGTGCAGATTGTACTTTCGGCGGAGTACGATTGATCTCATCAGCAAGCAGGATATTGGCAAATATGGGACCCTTTCGCACAGTGAATTCTGATTTCTGAGGTCGGTAGATTTCGCTTCCCGTAAGGTCTGAGGGGAGGAGATCAGGGGTAAAGGAGATTCGCTGAAAGTGGAGACCGAGAATATCAGCAATAACTCGAACCGTGAGTGTTTTCCCAAGCCCGGGAACTCCCTCGATGAGGACGTGCCCTGAAGCACATATCGTCATGAGGAGTTTCTCGATGAGGACATCCTGGCCGATAATATGCGTATTGATAGACTTTTTGAGTTCAAGAATCTGGGATTGGATTTGTAAGAGTTCTGGAGACATAGGGAGAAGTTATGAGGTATGAGTTATAAGTTATGAGAAAAAGCAAAAATTGATTAGAAGACAATTTTTATGAAAGTCGCTATTCTCCAATCTCAAAGGGATCCCTCGAGCACCTTGGGATGACCATCTTTATGAAGGTGATTATATAGAATATATCACTTCCTGCAAACGAGAAATTCAGTATTTTTGACTCCAGCGAGTATATATGGTATGCTATAAAAAACTAGTCATATGCATAGTTATTTCGGCAAAAAACATATAGCGATCTTATGGGAAATAGCTTCGGTTGAGCAAGGGATAGGAAAGAATCCTAATACAAATGAAACTGCACCGACTATTACACCTTTTCAGCCTGCGAGCGCAGAAGCATTACGAGAAAATGCCATTGATAGGGGACTGTGATGGCCAGAACCAAAAGAAAAGAATCTGAATACTATATTGAATGGTCTGGTAATATGAGTTCCAGTAAATGAGGTTATGGATACACGAAAAATAGCTTATGCTCGTGTCCTTCAGCAAGCGCAAATCGCGAAAATAGAAGCCGAGATGCACATCTTCGAAACTTCTAAACGTTTTGGAGAACTAGCGGAAAAACTCAAGTGAAAATTTATCGCAGTTCTCTGGAAAGATAAGGATTCAGATAAGGTAAAACTCTCACCTGAAGAACTTCAAAAAAAAGAAAAAGAAATCGAAACTAGAGCTCGTGATCTAACGAATGAGTATCTTATTGCCAACAAAGAACAATATATAGCTTACAAGAAAGAAATAAGTCATCTTCCTGAGGAAGAACAGAAAGCAAAAATGATTGCCTATCGTAAGAATATATTCGAGACATTTTGTCGTGAAAAGGGATTGGAAATACCGGCTGTAGAAGATTCCGTCTGAGAGGAAGGGGCAGAAAGTCAAGTAATAGCAACTTCGAATATGACGTTTGATAGTTCAGATGATACCTTCGATGCGATGGATAAGTATGTTCAGTCGACAGAATCCTATAAAAATCAACATTTTGCTGAGGCAGAAGCGACTAATGCTTTAAAAGAAGAATTTCCTGGTAGAGAAAACGAGCTAGAAGCTCTAAAACAATATACTGTAAGTACGGAAGGCTCTAAAGTAGAGTTTATAAGTGATTACCTTCCGGAGTGAGATGATGGAATCAGTTATTTTACTGAAAGTAAAATCGATATTCTTGCAGGGGAAGAATTTATAAAAATAGATGCAGCGGGTTCTCGAGATGACTGGATTATCTACTCAAGTGATCCGGTTGTCAGACAAAATGCCATACGACTCTATGCATCATTTTCGAAACCTCCCCTTGATATCTTTCGGCGAGATGGCTATGCTTACATGAGTGCGGTTGAGACCAGAGTTGCCAAGGAGGTGAGCTTGAGACTTCCATGAAAATCTCCTTCTCCTGAAGATATTGCAAGAGTGATGCAATTTATACTCCTCAAGCAAAACCCTGTGTTTCAGAGAGAGCTTGATGGAATAACACTGGAAAGCTTGATTGGAAGCGGAACCGGAATTGCCACACTCACTACCTTTCTCAAAAATCACTGAGACAATACAAGTAGTTCGATCTTGACTTCCGCACAATCGCAAGGACTCGTCACCGATGATAACAATCTGAGAGTCGTAAACTTTATGAAAGCACTTTCTGATCTCGCCTAGATTTTTTCTCCTTTTTCCCTATACTCCGCACATATAGCGGATTTTTTATGAAAAAACCATTTTCTTTTACTCTCGAAGCCATCGATGGAGGAGCACGTGCGGGGATTATCGAGACGCCACATGGTCTCATCCATACTCCGACCTTTATGCCCGTCGGTACTCAAGCGGCGATGAAGGGACTCACGCGTGAGCAACTCCTCTCGACGGGGGCAGAGATTTCCCTCGTCAATACGTATCATACCTATCTCGAACCAGGCCATGAGACGATTCGAGCCTTCGGGTGACTGCACCAGTTTATGGGGCATCCGCTTCCTATTCTGACTGATAGTGGATGATTTCAGGTATTTTCTCTCGGTTCTCAGATGGAAAAGAAGCACTTAGCTCGTGGAAAACAGCTGATAGAGAATAAATGAAGAATGAAGAATGAAGAATGAAGAATGAAGAATACTCAGAAGGATCTCTTGAAAATAGATTCCGCATCAAGTGCGGAATGACGGAAACCACAGTCTCTTGTGAAAATCACTGAAGATGGGGTACACTTTCGTTCGCATCGAGATGGTTCGAAGCATTTTTTTACGCCTGAGTCAGTGATGGAAATCGAAGAAGCATTGGGCGCTGATATCATCATGGCGTTCGATGAGTGTGCGAGTGGCGAATCGACGCATGCGTACGCACGGAAGGCGATGGAGCGTACTCATCGGTGGGCCAATCGGTGTGTGACGAAGCATACGGAACTTCAAGCGAGAAGGGTAGGGGAGTGACTGCCATATCAGGCACTCTTTGGGATTATCCAGGGAGTAGTATTTGATGATCTCAGAGTCGAGTCTTGTAAATATATTTCGGATCTCGATACCCCGGGGATTGCGATCGGTGGTCTCTCGGTCGGAGAGTCGAAAGAAGATATGTATCGCGTCCTTGATGTCCTCGCCCCGATTCTTCCCATAGATAAGCCTCACTACCTGATGGGTGTCTGAACTCCAGAAGACTTGGTCGAAGGCATCGCTCGTGGAATCGATATGATGGACTGCGTCCTCCCCACTCGTCTCGCCCGCCATGGTGTCGCTTTCTCCATGTATGGAAACTGTAAGATTACTAATGCCAAGTATGCACTTGAGAAGTCGGGAATCCCGGTCCATCCAGAACTTTCGACTATCGTCTCACGGGAGTATTCCCTCGGCTATCTGAAACACCTCTACACCGCTTGAGAATCGCTCGCTGGTATGCTGGTCTCGATGCACAATATCGAATACCTTACCAATATCGCTCGAAAATCTCGAGAAGCCATCCTGGTTGGGAAATTCGAAGCATTTCGTCAGAGATTTTGGAGTGAGATGAACGTGAGTAAGTAGCTATTCATACCCCCTTTTAAAGAAATAGAAAATTATACTCTGAGTAGGGAACAGCACGGCTTTACTTATTGACATTCATAATTTAAGTATATAATTAAATTTTAAAGTCAATGACCTGATTCAGAGCGCCCAATACATACCATAGTAAACTTACATCTTGTAGTGAGTGAAATGATTATACACTCGAATGACTATCACAAATGGCTTCCTTAGGTCGTCTCGTAACTCAATCAGTAGATGCCTCGATGACATCATCCTCTGGACGAGCAATTTACCCCGAATTTTCTACTAAAGATTCTGAATGTTGAAATATAAAAAATCGAGAATATATTCTACGAGAAGCCCTCAGGAGTAATTCAAGTTGTGTATTTGACTGGGATCCAGAAAAGTGAAGTATAGAGCTCGATATGCACGAGATGTTTCAATTTGGAAATGAGGGAATCATTACCATTTCCCAGAATGCTTGGCTTGAGTCCATCCATCCAGATGATCGGCCAGTTCATAGAGAAATGGTAAAAGCATTTCTGAAAGGAGGATATAAAACCCAATCATTCAACCTAGATTATCGAATAAAAGTCTGAACCAACGAGTATATGTGGATCAATTCTCGTGGTCTGGTCGAAGTAGATGCCTCGTGAAAACTGAAGCGCGTCATCGGACAACATACGAATATCAATTATCGAAAGGAAGTTGAAAGAAAGTTGCTTCATGGTGCGGAGAACGATAATTTGACTTGACTTCCGAACCGAGAGAAGTTCTACAGTATCCTCGAGAATCTCCTGAGGGAAAGAGAAAAAGATAAACCAAATGAAGCCGATGCTATACAGCACTTTTGTTTATTTTTTATCGATCTCGATGGATTTAAGCAGGTAAACGATAAGCATGGGCACCTAATTTGAAACGAATTATTGAAACAAGTAGCGAAAAGATTGCAGGATACAACTAGGAGGAGTGATATGGTAGCTCGGTTTGGGTGAGATGAGTTTGTAGTTTTGATTCCGTATATTCACATTCAGGATATAGATAGAATTACTGTTAATATTCAAAAAGCCCTGCAGGCTCCTTTTTTGATAGCCTTTGAAGGCAGCACAACTAGCATAACAACTACCATTAAATGATGAAGTATCGGCGTATCTATCTACCCTGAGCACTGAAACGACTTGCATACATTGACAAAAAAAGCTGACACGGCTATGCATGCAGCAAAAAATTCTCCTAATGTGAAAGTCAAAATATACAATGATCAGTTGGATAGGGATAACCTGGATAGAGAACAAATGGAAGCTGACCTCAGAATTGCTCTTTCTGAGTGAGACCAGCTCTTTCCTATATACCAGCCTATTGTAGATTGAGAATGTAAAATCATTTCGATGGAGTCGCTTATACGGTGGAATCATCCGAGAGACTGACTCGTTTCTCCCGTAGTGTTTATCCCAATTGCAGAAAAGGCGGGACTTATCGAAGAAATATGAAACTTTATGCTACTCGGTGCTGCAAAACAAATAAAGAATTGGTTAGCGCTTTGATATACCCCTCCAAGCATCGCAGTCAATGTTTCCCCCCTTCAACTTATGAATTGAAACTTACTGCAAACGGTAAGCGCCGTCCTCGATGAAACAGGTATTCCTCCATGATTTCTCACGCTCGAGATTACGAGAGTGTATCAATCGATGATCAAGAAGGAATTTCAATAATGCTTCAGCAAATACGAGAACTAGGAATTCGCATATCCCTTGATGACTTTGGAACTGGATTCGCAAACCTTCGATTTTTGATCGAACTTCCCCTCGATAGACTGAAGATTGATCGAAGTTTTGTGACGGGTCTCTTTGCTGACGATTCTGAAACTCAAAAAAATTCACGAATACTCTCTCGAACTATTATCGGGCTTGGTCATGCTATGGGAAAACAGATTATCGCAGAAGGGGTAGAAACGGTCGAACAATATGAACTTCTCAAAGCAAAGGGCTGTGACCTTTTTCAAGGATATCTTTTTTCTCGACCACTTTGAGCATCAGAAATAGAAGAAAAATGGCTCAAGAAAGAGGGAGGTGTATAATGTAACTATGTCAGTAAAATATATTTACTTTGCACAGAGTTACGTTCCTACTTACAATCTTACTATTCGCTATTACCATCTATTTAGATTTTTCCATACATAGCAAGCCCAGTGACTTTGTCATAACTTGTAGTTGTTTTTTGAGATTTTGATTTTATTTCTACCACACGTATGGCATCTGACTCGATCTTCACTCGATATCCGAGACTATATTCATTTATCTCTGCTATTTTTATAGCTTGAGTAAAGTCGGATGTTTTAGCATAGTAGACACCACTTTTGGCGGTACACTTCTGAAACAGACAGAGTCAGGTAATCCAACTGAACGATGATCCATCACTACTCCAAGAGCTATCGAGTATTCCAGTATCATTACTCAAGAGAACCTTTCCAGTAGCAATACTTCGTAGACTCCATCCTTCTTTTTGGAATCCCTGCATATGTATTTCGAAGAATCTTCCCTTTGGATCGATGGTTCCAAGAGCAAAACTTTCAATACAGTTTGATTTTCACAAACGTACACACTTGAGAATTTCTTCTCTCTTAGCTTTGCTATATTGACTCATCGGTCCTTGGAGTACTCGGTTTTTTCTTCCTTTCTGGATTACCGTGATCGTGTCGGTAAGCTTTGATGAATCTCCATTGTACACAAGAGTAATAGGATTTTTAAGAATTGAGAGTGTTACTGAGTAGGATTTTTTGGGTATCATGAGCGTACTATTGAGATCATCCGTGGCAAAGAGTCCACCTATGAGGAAAATAGTAAGTATAAAGATGGAGAGAAGGATACGCATAAGAAAAAAATAATATCGGTGATAGTATATAGTATTTCACTATCGATGGTAGATAAAGGATAATTTCGAGTGGACGAAATACAAGAATATTGTTGGAAGAAAAACGGTGGAGTTTTGCGAAATATATTAAAAAGTGATACTATAGATTACACATGTGAAATACAAATTTTTATCAATCTAGCGTCTTTCCTGAAGAGGTTAGGAATCCAAATGCACTTTCCCTCACTCAGTATGAGGAACTTATCTGAAGAGTATGATTCAGAGACAAAGTGCTATCACTTCTTGACTTATGATGAACTCTTGAAGAATTTTCTGCAAGGATTATGGATATCTACGATGAAGTTTGAAAATCTGGACTCAGTGAAAAAGAAATATGCATCCTTGCATCGGAGTGTTGATATGGTATGATAGATAGAGAAATCTTGAGAGACTTTATGCAGTTCTTACTTGTGACGAAAGCAGCCTGAGAATCACTCCCTTATATAGAAAATTTAGAGGATTGAATTTTTTGAAGTACTTTCCGTCAGAAAAAGAAAAATACTCTCAAACTGAAAAATAAGAGAAGAGAAAGAAGAAAACTTGCCAAGAAAACTAACAAGAGTCAATATTCATCTTGAAAAAAAGAAAGAGTATGAACCAAAATGAAATGAAGTTTTTATTAAAACTTGCTTTTTTATTTTTTTCTCTATACTTCAGTCATTGCTTCACCCATACAGATGAGTTTTTCCCGTGGTGAGGCGAAGTGTGGTCCATCCCGAGTCTTCGGGAAGTTTTGGGCGTATAAATAACTCACGGTAGGGCTACTGAGAGTTTTATACCACTTGAGTTCGGGCTTGAAAATAGAATAGTAGCTGATTATTTTTCCTTTTCACAAACGGAATCGCATCTTCATTCTTCATTCCCTTCTCCTCACCCCACTTTACCTTCTTTATCACCTACCAACCATGGCTAAGAAACAGGCTTCGACCGTTTCTCCTTCTGCCACGAGTACTCCAGCACCTACGGGTCTTGGAGAAATTTACCATGAGCAGGGGAGATATTTTTTCAATGATGACCGCACCGTTCTCGAGCTTCCTGGACTCATCGAAGTCCAGCTTGATAGCTACCGAGACTTTCTCGAACGTCGCATCGGACAGGCCTTCAACGAGGTATTCCCGATTGATGACTTTTCTGGCGAAAAGATTTCTATCTACTATAAGAGCTACGCCCTCGAAGAACCGAAGTATTCGGCTTCAGATTGTAAACGGAAAAATCTCAACTTCGAAGCACCGATCAAGGCTCGATTTGAAATGCTCAATAAGCAATCCTGAGAAATTAAAGAACAAGACGTCTACCTCGGAGGGATTCCGATCATGACGGAAATGGGAACCTTCATCGTCAATGGAGTAGAACGAGTCATCGTCAATCAGGTGATCCGATCTACGGGAATGTTTTTTACCCCAGATCAGAAAAATCCAGGTCTCTATGCGATGAAGATTATCCCACATCGCGGGAGCTGGTTCGAAATCGAAATCGAGAAAAAGGGAATCGTGAATGTGAAAATCGATAAAAAACGAAAGATACCTATCTCAGTAATACTCAGAGCCTTCGGATATGAGAGTGATGCGGAAATTCTCGCGGCCTTCAAGGGTCAAGATGAGATTATTACCCGTCACATGGGTCCTACTCTCGAAAAGGATAAGACGAAGAATCGTATGGAAGCCCTCTATGCGATCTATAAGCTCCTCCGCCCAGGAGATCTCGGAACTGATGAACGAGTCGAACAACTCTTCCAGTCGACTTTTTATGATGTAAAGAAATTCGAACTCGGAGAAGTCGCACGTATCAAGATCAACCGAAAACTCTCAGAAACTTATAAGGATCATGCAAAGGTCAGCGGAGTTGAAGAGGGGAATTCATTCCTTCTTCGAGAAGATTTCCTCTGCGGACTCAAGTACCTCTTCTCTCTTTGTATGGGAGAACCGGGATATCGAACCGATGATATCGATCACCTCGAGAATCGTCGCGTTCGCTCAGTCGGAGAACTCGTCTATGATAAGGTAAAGGTAGGACTCGCTCGTATGGAAAAAATCGCGAAAGATCGTATGACGATCATCACGGATCTCGATGAAGCGACCCCAGGATCATTTATCAACTCTCGGCCGATGGTCGCGGTGATGCGAGAATTTTTCGGTACCAACCAGCTTTCACAGTTTATGGATCAGTCGAATCCACTCTCGGAGCTTGCTCATAAGCGTCGTGTGACCGCACTCGGAGTGGGAGGTCTCACTCGTGAGCGTGCGTCGTTCGAAGTTCGAGATGTGCATCCTACGCAGTATGGTCGAATTTGTCCGATTGCCACACCAGAAGGTCCAAATATCGGACTTGTACTCCACTTTGCTTCCTATGCTCGAGTCGATAAGTATGGATTTATCACGACCCCATTTCGAGAAGTCGAACATAGTGTGAAAAATGATGGAAAATCTGCAATGAATCGAATCACCCTCAATGATATCGAAGACGCTAAGGGTAAGGTCATCGTTCCTGAAAAGACGCTTATCACGGAGTCGATAGCGAAAGATATCGAAAAACACTATAAAGAAACTACGTTGGAAGTTCGAGGATTTCTCACCGAAAAAACGAAGTACTTCGATGCCTATGAAGAGCGTAAGCTCGTCATTGCGGAAGCGAATACGAGTATCGATGCGTATGGAAATTTTAGTGAAACCTGGTTATCTGCTCGTAAGGCCTCCGAAGCGGAAATCGTCTATGTACGCGAAGTGACGCATATCGATGTCTCACCGAAACAGATCATGAGTGAAACTACGACTTTGATTCCATTTCTCGAGCATGATGATGCGACTCGAGCGGAAATGGGATCGAACATGATGCGTCAAGCGGTTCCTCTCGTCCGTGCGGAAGCACCGACCGTCGGTACTGGTATGGAACGTATCATCGGAGAAGGATCTGGTTATATCGTGAAGGCTCTCGATGACGGAGAAGTTATCGGAGTCGATGCGAAGCATATTTCTGTGCTCTATGCAAATGGGAAAAAGATGACCTACGGACTTCGAACCTTCGAACGATCGAATCATGATATGCTGATCCATCAGTGGGCTCGAGTATTCACTGGAGACAAATTCGTCAAATGACAAATCCTTGCCGATGGACAATCCCTTGATAACGGAGAACTCGCTGTCGGACGCAATCTCCTTGTCGCGTATATGCCATGGGAAGGATACAACTATGAAGATGCGATTATTATCTCTTCTCGTCTCATGCAGGATGATTATTTCACTTCGATTCATATCAACGAATATGTGATGGATGTTCGAGAAACCAAACTCGGCCCTGAGCAGACGACCAACGATATCCCAAATGTAAGCCAGACCAAGCTCAAGGATCTCGATGTTGATGGTATCATCCGAGTCGGAGCCAATGTGAAAAATGGAGATATCCTCGTCGGTAAAGTCACTCCAAAGGGGGAAGTCGAACTCTCTCCAGAGGAGCGTCTCCTTAGAGCCATCTTCGGAGATAAGTCAAAAGATGTCAAAGACTCTTCCCTTATCCTTCCTGCAGGAAGTGGTGGAAAAGTCATCGGGGTGCACGTACTGAGGCGTGAAGATGGAGACAATCTCCCAACTGGAGTATTCAAACAAGTGAAAGTCTATGTCGCTCAAACTCGAAAGGTAGAAGTTGGAGATAAGATGGCGGGTCGACATGGAAACAAAGGTATCGTCTCTCGTATCGTTCCGGCTGAAGATATGCCGTTTATGGCGGATGGAACTCCTATGGATATCATCCTGAATCCGCTTGGAGTTATCTCTCGTATGAACATCGGACAGGTCCTCGAAACACACCTTGGTATTGCCGCTCGTAAGCTCGGGATCAAGGTCGCAACCCCAATCCTCAATGGTCTTTCGACGGATCAGATTTCTGAACTTATGGCGAAGGCAGGACTTCCCGCTGACGGAAAGGTCCAGCTCTTCAATGGAAAGACTGGTGAATCATTCAAGGAACATACGATGGTCGGAGTGAAGTATATGCTGAAGCTCCACCACCTCGTCGAAGATAAGATCCACGCTCGTTCCGTCGGACCGTATTCGATGGTGACGCAACAGCCACTCGGAGGAAAGGCTCAAAATGGTGGACAACGTCTCGGAGAAATGGAAGTGTGGGCGCTCGAAGGCTATGGAGCCGCGAATATCCTCCAGGAAATGCTCACCGTGAAATCAGATGATATCAATGGTCGAACTCAACTCTATGAAGCGATCGTCAAGGGAAAAAGAATCCGACGACCGAATGTCCCAGAATCCTTCAACGTTCTCCTTCGAGAACTTCAAGCCCTCAATCTCAACATCGACCTCCTCTCTACGGAAGAGACGAGAGCCCTCGAAATGGAGATGAAAGACCGCTTCGAAGAACTCGAGAAGCTCGATGGACAGTTCGATGTCGAAATCGATATCCCGGTCATTGAGGAAAAGAAAGATGAAGACGCACCGGTGGTGATTATGACGGAAATAGAAGAATAAGAAATACATTCATAAAGAGTATTCAACATCCCACCGCTTCCTTCGTACGGTTTTTACCAAGAGAAAGAGAATTTACTTCTCCTTTGCTCTCTTCACTCCGGTGGTACGAAGATAGAGTGATAAAGTTCTCAAGTTTTCAAGTTCTCAAGTGAATCACTTGAACCAAAACTTTGAACCTCCAACTTTATAACTTTTAACTAAAAACATTATGTTTCCAATGACAAAAGATCTTGAAAATTTCCTCAATGATAAGATCACAGACTATTCTCAAATCGGAAAACACGCCGGGAAGAAAGATATTACCGTCGGAAAAAACCTCGATAACCTCGCGGCGATTTCCGTAGGACTTGCTTCGAAGGAAGATGTCCGCGCTCTTTCATACGGAGAAGTTCTGATTTCTGAGACCATCAACTATCGAACCCAGCGTCCAGAACGAGGAGGACTCTTCTGTGAGCAGATATTTGGCCCACGTAAGAATTACGAATGTGCGTGTGGAAAGTATAAGCGAATCCGCTATAAGGGAGTCATCTGTGAGCGATGTGGAGTCGAAGTGACAACGAGTCAGGTTCGACGCCAACGCACCGGTCATATCGAACTCGCGGCTCCAGTGGCACATATCTGGTACTTGAAGTCGGTCCCATCTCGTATCGGACTCCTTCTTGATATCTCGGTGAAAAAACTCGAGCAGATCGTCTACTTCGCGTCCTATATCGTGACTGAGGTCTATGAAGAGAAGCGTGATGAAGCGATGAGAGAACTCGAGAATGCATATAAGAACCAGAAGATCAATGTCCAGCGTGACCTTCAGGAAACGATGAACCGACTCAACATGGAACTTGCCGAAGGAAAGCTCTCGAAAAAAGAATTCGCCGAACTCGAGAATATGCATACCCATAAGCTCGATGAGCTCGATGTCGAATATGCCAAGCTCCGAGACCTCCTCAAGGTGATCCGTGTGGCAGAAGTCATCGGAGAACTTGATTATCGAATCCTCTATGAGAAATTTCCTCATGTGTTCAAGGGAGGAACGGGTGCTGAACACCTCAAGACCCTGCTTGAGCGGATCAATCTTCGGGATTTTATAGCGACTGAACAAGCTGAACTCAAGACCGCTCCAAAGAGTCGTCAGAAGAAAATCCTTCAGAAACTCAAGCTCGCTTCTTCACTTTTCAAGAGTGGACAACGTCCAGAGAATTTCATCCTCACCGCGCTCCAGATCCTTCCACCGGATCTCCGTCCGATGATCCAGCTTGATGGAGGACGATTTGCATCTTCAGATCTCAACGATCTCTATCGACGTGTTATCAACCGTAATAACCGACTCCGTAAGCTTACGGAACTTGGAGCTCCAGATGTCATCCTCAAGAACGAAAAACGAATGCTTCAGGAAGCAGTCGATATGCTCGTCAATGGTGATGTGCGTTCGAACCGTCCTGGATATACGAGTGCCACTAAGAAGAAGCTCAAGTCTCTTGCGGATGTTCTCAAGGGAAAGCAGGGACGATTTCGTCAGAATCTTCTCGGAAAGCGAGTCGACTACTCAGGTCGTTCGGTGATCGTCGTCGGTCCAGAACTCGAGATGAATGAGTGTGGACTTCCGAAATCGATGGCACTCACCCTCTTCAAGCCATTTGTCATTGGAAAACTTATCGCGAGTGAGATGGCGTACAATGTAAAACATGCGGAAAAAACCATCGAAGAAAAAGGGAAAGAAGTCTGGGACGCTCTTGATGAAGTCATAGAAGGAAAGTATGTCCTCCTCAACCGAGCACCAACACTTCACCGACTCGGTATCCAGGCATTTCGACCGGTCCTCATTGATGGAAAGGCAATTCGACTTCATCCGCTCTGTTGTACCGCCTTCAATGCGGATTTCGATGGAGATCAGATGGCGGTCCACCTTCCTCTTACGATGGAAGCCCAAGAAGAAGCTGGAAGACTGATGGTCACCTCGAAAAATATGCTTAATCCTTCAAACGGTGAGCCGATCGTCGCCCCTTCTCAAGATATGATCCTCGGGTGCTACTACCTCACGAAGATAGATCCAGGCGCACCGAAGCACGCGTTCGCCTCGGGAGAAGATAGTATGGCGGCGTATGAAAACGGGGTGATCACCCTTCATACTCCTATCAAGCTGCGAATTGATAGTAAAATCATCGATACGACCTATGGACGGTTCCTCTTCAATGAAATCCTTCCAGAGTCGCTCGGATTTGTGAATGAAACGATCGGAAAGAGTGCTGCGAAGAAGCTTCTTTCGAGAGCTTTCGATATCCTCGGAGGAGAAGATACTGCATTTCTTGCAGATCGTATCAAGACTCTTGGATTCAAGTATGCGACGATTTCCGGTCTGACAGTTTCTATTTTTGATATGATTATCCCCGTCGAAAAGGATGGATTTATCGAAGAATGAGAAACGAAGATCAAGGAAATCCAGAAGGCCTTCTGGCATGGACTCGTCAATGAAGATGAACGCTATATCCAGTCACTTAAGATCTGGTCTGAGTCGAAGGGGAAGATAGAAAAGGAGATGAAAAAGAATTTTACACCTTCGAACCCGATCTATAACCTCGTCGACTCTGGAGCTCGAGGAAACTGGGGAAATGTAACTCAGCTTTGTGGGATGAAAGGGCTCGTCGTTTCTCCAACCGGAAAGACGATCGAACTCCCGATCAAATCCAATCTCAAGGAAGGATTCTCTACACTCGAGTACTTTATCGCGACACACGGAGGACGAAAAGGAAAGGCTGATACGGCCCTCAAGACGGCACAGTCTGGATACCTCACTCGACGTCTCGTCGATGCAGCTCAGAATATCCTCATTCGAGAAAATGATTGTTATACCGTTCACTATGAAGAGTTCGATCGCAATGAGTCGACAACCCTCTTCGGTGATACGTTCGAAAATAAGATCTATGGAAAATTTACAGCAAAAGATATTCTAGATTCAAAAGGATCTGTAGTTCTGGAATCAGGAACGCTTATTGCAAAGACTGAACTCAAGAAGATACTCGAGAGTGATGCTCGTCTCGTCGCGGTTCGTTCGGTCCTCACATGTGAGACCGAAGAAGGAGTCTGTCAGCAGTGTTATGGGCTCGATCTCGCCTCGAATGCGATGGTAAAAATAGGAACCCCAGTCGGTATTATCGCCGCTCAGTCGATCTGAGAACCTGGAACGCAACTCACGATGCGAACCTTCCACTCGGGATGAGTTGCGAAGGAAGGAGGAGATATCACCGCTGGTCTTTCTCGAGTAGAGGAGCTCTTCGAAGCTCGTAACCCGAAGTACCTTGCCGAAATTGCTCCATTCCCTTCTCAAGTAGCGCTCATTGAGCGTGAAGGAAATCATATGACTGTAACTATTTCAGCCACCGATCTTCAGAAACGTGAATACTATCTTTCGGATGAGACTATGGTCTGGACGGTCGCGAAGGGCGATACGGTAGAAGAAAAACAAATTATCGGAAAGAGTAAGGAGACCAAACAGAAAGTTCAATCAATCAAAGCAGGACGAGTAGTGAAAATCCAGGATGCGACGATTACGATAGAAGATACTATCGCTGAGTCTGTGACCTATACCGTACCCGCAGGTCGAAATCTTCTTGTCAAGGAAGGTGATATCGTCAAAACCGGAGCGAAGCTCACGGAAGGACATATCTCTATCCAGTCCCTTATGGAAGTGGGAGGGTCCCTCGCGACAGAAATGTATATCGTCAACGATATCAAAGAAATCTACGCTTCCCAAGGACAAACGGTCAACGCGAAACATATCGAGCTCATCACTCGTCAGATGTTCTCGAAGATCAAGATTACCAATGCTGGAGATTCGACCTTCTTCCCTGGAGATATCGTTGATATTATTCGCTACAAAAAGGAAAATCGCGAACTCTCGAAAAATGGACTCGCGGAAGCGATCTGAACCCCACTCCTCCTCGGACTTACGAAGATCTCGCTCTTTACGGAGAGCTGGCTTTCTTCCGCGTCATTTCAGGAAACCGTTCGTGTTCTCGTCGAGGCTTCAACCTCTCGAAAGATCGACTACCTCGATGGACTCAAGGAAAACGTTATCATCGGACGCCTTATCCCAACACTCCAGTACTTCGATAACAATCGAGACGTTTGAGAGTTCTTCTCGCACAAGGATGACGGGAACTATGTCGATGACTATCAGGAACTCGAGATTACTACATCGAGTACGAGCTTGGTCTAGGCCTAATACAAAACTTCTAATATAAAATGCTTTAATAAAATTCCCCTCGGTCAGGAGGGGATTTTTTTAAACTTGATAGATAAAGGTTTGTAGTTCTTTGTCATTCCGACCTAAGTAACTGAACGAACTTCTTTGTCATTCCGACCAGAATGAAGTGAAACGAAATGAAGCGGAGGAATCCCTTTCATTAGAGTACCTTGCTTTAAGAACAGAAGGGATCCCTCGAGTGCCTCGGGATGACAATCGAAGAAATACTAATAATTTACATTTTAAAATAAACGCTTTAATAAAATTCCCCTCGGTCAGGAGGGGAATTTTTATATTTTGAAAATATTCTTTTGCATTTTGTTAAATATTATGTATTGTACATTTGTAATCTATTTATAACTCTCAATATATGAAACATTTTCATCAGTATCGACTGAGCATTCTCTTCATGTTGCTCCTCTGTTCTCTCACATTTTTTGGAACGGTATCTGCGGCAACTATGAGCCCAACAAGAAATGCGATAGAGTCGGTCGATACCTATGTTTCGGGACTCAAGGCGAACTGAGCTTCCTCGACTGAAATCGTGCGTGCGCTCCAAGTCATGAAGGATGGATACGTCGCTCGTAAATCCCTTCGAACTTATACTGGAACTCTGAAACTCCAGATTGATGCAATGATCACCGTCATCGATGACACCATCGCTGAATATGGAGGAGTACCTCAAATGACGAATTCAACTCCTTATTCGTATACTACCCCGAAGAGCCGATACCCTCAGGATCCCTACCGAGTTATTAGTCGAGGCATCTATACGAGAGGTACTACGAATCAGAACGGATACTATAACCCGAATACTTCGACTCCTCCAGTAAACTATCCTCCAGTATCGGGTACACCTCGCTATATTTCAGGACTCAGTAGTGTCGTCCTTGCAGAGAATGGATCAAACCCGTATATGGCGTATGGATTTACCTTTGTAAACTCAGCGAATTTCTCCAAGGAGTATGATATCTATGACTTTGCCTTTCAGAACAATATCAATACGACGCAGCCTATTTCTTCGACATTTCTTCCCGTATCGCTCGTCCGAGAGTTTTATTCTCAGAACAATACCAAGATTTCTACCGCCTTCGGAGTTGAAGGTAACTCGAGCCGAGTGCTCACGATTCGAAATACCGCGGAAATAGTAAGTAGAATATCAAAATCAAGTGCGGTTATCAGCAATACCTCAACCCTCTATCATTACCTCAATTTTCTCTCAGTTTCGAATTCTCTGAATCAAACCTATACGAATTACCGACTCTTTATTGCCAAGGACAATTCCGAAGCCTTTATCGTCGAACACACACAGTTGACCTCTTCTCGCTCTAGTTCCACCCCTGGAACGACTGGAGTGCTCGGACTCGATATCGGTTCATTTACCTATGGAAATGCTGGATACATAACTCATACTTATCGAACTCCATCGACCAATAAGCGGTATAAAGAGTATATCCTCACACCGTATAACAATACTAATATGACGAACCTCATGATGAATCTCGACCTCGGAAATACGACTTACTCGAATGAAACGATGACCTCTCCAAGTTACACCCTCGTAAGCCGTAACTTTATCACTACAATCAATGGATATCTTATAAAGGCGGGAAGTATCACGAAACTCGAATCCTTTTTCTCCTATTCGAATCCTTCGATTACAGCACTCTCTGGTCGCACCTTTTCTTTCTCTCCTATAGGGGATACGACGTTCCAAAATTCGAAACTCAGTGATAATACCTATCGACAGTATCGACTCCTCGTCGCCGAGGATGGTTCCGATGCTCACCTTACGGAGTATGTAGAGAAATATAACTAACTTCAATCATAGTCTAAAATACCCTCAAGTGAGGGTATTTTGTTTTACTTTTTTGTACATTTCCAGATAATGAATTATCATTATTCCTCTCAATTTTTCCAAATGACTGTACGTATCCATCCATCCTGGTATGAAGTATTGGCTTCAGAGTTCGACAAGCCCTATTGGTCAGAGCTTACTGCTTTTATAAAAAGCGAATATTCGCAATATGATTGTTTCCCTCTCGGTAAGGATATCTTCCGCGCCTTCGATATGACTCCATTCGAATCCGTAAAGGTGGTCATCCTCGGACAAGACCCGTATCATACAGCGTATACGGTTGAAAGTTGAAAGTTAAAAGTTTCAGGTTGAGAAAGTATAGGTGATCCCCAAAGAGCCAATGGAATGTTTTTTTCTCCAGAACAAAATATAATAAAACAATATCCAAAATGTGTGGCTATGGGGCTTTCATTTTCGGTACCGACTGGTTCGAAACCACAACCGAGTCTCACCAATATCTTCAAAGAACTTAAGGATGACCTCGGTATTGAGCGTACTGATCCTGATCTTTCTGATTGGGCGCTTCAATGAGTCCTCCTCCTCAATGCGGTCTTAACGGTTCGATCTGGAGAAGCGGCCTCACACCAGGGAAAGTGATGGGAAATATTCACGGATACTATTATTCGAGAGGTTTCTCTGAGACGAAAGGGGATTGTCTTTATCCTCTGGGGAAGATATGCAATCTCAAAATCTACGCTTATTGATTCTTCCAAACATCTTATACTCACGAGCCCTCATCCTTCACCATTCTCAGCCTATACGGGCTTTTATGGATCGAAGCCCTTTTCAAAAGCAAATACCTTCCTAGAAAAAAATGGGAAAATACCTGTAGAGTGGTAATTTATGTGTAAATTATTTTACATACTTTCAGTTTTGTCTATATTTAAAATGTAGAATTCTATTTTTTTATTCATTTACTCTATGATAAAATCCCTCTTTCTTCTCTTCTGTCTGTTTTCTTGCTCAATGCTTTCTGCAGCAGAGAGCGCGGTGATGGATATTTATACGGGAGCAGGCACCCCTTGTAACGGGAATAGTACTTATGTCTATGATTTCCCAAGCCTCCAGTATGCATGTATTATGGATAAACCTGGGAATGACGGAGTGCTCATCCTCAATGGAAAAGAAAATACCCTGTACACGGGAGTAGAGACTGTGGCCTTCGGACATTCAGGAGCCCTGATTCTGAATCTCAAAAAGGGGAACCTTCACTCAATCCTTACCTGAGATTATCAGTCTCCATGGTATCCGTATAGTCCTACGATGATGAGCGAAGACAGTGGAAATACTGTGATTACTACACAGGATACAGATGGATACGGATGGATATACAATGGAAAAGTCATGGCCACCTGACTCTTTCAGAGTTCTTTGCCCGTTATGGATACTTTTGGTACTCCGATAGTACTCGATTCTACCTCAAATACTAGTTGGTATGACCGTGTATTTCGTGGTAGTACACAAATATTGACAGAATATTCACACTTTGTTTACGGAGGAACTTTTCAGAAAAAATCAAAGAATATACTCATCCTCTTGGCAAGAAAGTGAGATCATACAGTTCTTCTATCATTGAACAATGAGGGTACTGTTACCAAGCTATCAGATGTTGCCTATGATATTGATGAGTACCCATACTTTAATATAAATTACAGTAATCCATCACAATTCGCCTTTGTGGTAAAAGATGGCGAAAAATACCGCATAGTCACCAATAGATGACTCCTTTCTGGACGGTATGATAACGTCAGCTCCCTATCATTTGACCCCAAGTTTGGATTTATCAAACAAGTTATGAAAGATGGAAAGTACTATTTTTCTGTAGGTAATGCTGGATATGGACCATACGAAAATCTTTTTTCTTTAAACTCGAGTGTGAATGGAGATCACTGGTATGTCCCAGTTTCGAAGTGAGGAAAAGACTATATGGTGATCGATGGGAGAGAAGTCGCATTCTAAAACTCTGGAGTATCTTGCAAAATAAAATTTGCATTTTTATAGTTTTCTCCGAAAATGAAAGTACTTTACCATGAATATATGAAATCTTTTCCTATACTATCCGTCCTCGCGACGATCCTCGCGATGCTCGTTTCCGAATACATATTTCATTTTCCTTCGAAGATGCTTCATGATGGCGGGGCTCCGCTCGTCCAGATAACTCTTCCTGGAATTTCTGAGAGAGATACTACTCCGATAACTCCCAAGGGAGAAACCGTTTACTGTACTGTTGAGTATGCTCCTGTTTGTGGAGCTGATAGTATCACCTATCCGAATGCCTGCGAAGCGGGTCGATCGCGTACCAGTGTTGCCTATACGGGTACTTGTGATAATCGAAAGGTTGAAAAACCACTCTATGAAGAGGTGGCAGTATCAACAGGGATGATGTCTCCTGATACAACTCCAACCGTTTCCACTTGATCAGCCATTTCTATGACTCCTACTCCACCTGAACCGACAGTCGCATCATCATCAGGTGTAGCCATCTTCGATACCGGATCTTACCATATCTATGCGAATAACTCTCTCAATTATGGATTCGCACTCCCGAAGTTTACCTACTACCAGGGGTATGGAGTTCGAGACAGTGCGGCCCATACGATGGCAGTTTCCCTCACGGCTACGGGGATCGATATCTTCGATACGGCAGATGTCCGCATATGGTACTATCGTAAGCTTCCTACGGATACCACTGGGAAAAAAATAATTAATCTCCTCGATGGAGGAGTCGTCCTCATCGCTTGAGATGAATCCAATCCTCGAGTGGCAAAAATTATAGAAACGGTCGAGCAGAGTACAAAGAATCTCCAATAACCAAAATCCCCCCGAAAAGGGAGGATTTTTCTGGAACAGTTGGTAGAAAGGAATGAGAGTACAGAAAAACTATTTTTGCTTGGTGAGAATGATACTATTGGTTCCCTCTACTTTCTCAAATACGATGACTTCCAATCACTGTTTTTTGAGTCCTACGATAATTGCCTCAAATAATCCTGTATCAGTCGTACTTGCCATTGTATTGAATATAATTTGCTTTTCTGAGCTCGAAATACGAAGTATATTTTCCCAGAATATAGCATCAAAAAATACTAAAGGTACTTGGTTGTTTATAAACAGGTCTATAATAATAAGTCCGTAGGTATCCTCAGTGTTCGCTACATACATATACGCATCCTGACATAGAATCTCAGTATTTTCATAGCTATCGAGGGCAAACTCTTTTCTTGCGATCTCGATAACAACTGGATCAATATCGACGGCTCGGATAAGGTTCGGAAGGTGAAATTCATTCCGAATAAGCTCAATGACTGATCCAGCTCCGAGTCCGAGGAGCAGGATATCTTCACTACCTCGGAAATCAGCCTCTCGAAGGGCAAATCGCATGATTCGATGGAGTGATCCATACGAGTAGTTCACATTTTGAGTATTAAGCTTCTTCTTCCCTCTGAAAAGTATGATTCTCAGATCTCCATTATACACCGATGCTATATTCGAAACAATAGCAAAAAAATAGCTCAAAGGGATTTTGATCCTCATAGGTTGGGGGTTTCGAGTCAGCGAATCTATCGAAATCAACGTATTAGAATACTAGAATGAATGTACCATCAAAATCAAGAAATGAGCATTTTTATCTTACTACTATGAGAAGCAAAGTACTATGTTACTTGAAAGAGTCTATCTTCCTCGTGCCGCCGATCGTCCTGGACGCTGCTTACTCGGTGGATTCATCGCGGTATGTCCTTTCCCACTGAATTTTCCCATACTCTGAGGACCAAAACGGGTCACCTTCTGGATAGGAATATGTGGCTTTGGGATTTCTTCAACGATGGCTTCTTCGACTATTACTTTTTCTTTCGGGTCTTGTTCGACTGGAGTTGATTTTGCTTTTGGCATAGTTGGAAATTATATACTGCTGCATTTTATCCGTAAATATATTTTTGTAAATACTATTTCACTTTGGTTGGTTTCGTAGGTTTTATAGTACTTCGTCGTTTTATTGGCTTTTATATTTCCCGATTCGACACATTGGCAAGGTCGAATGGCTCTGCTCGGATACCTGTAAAAGGATTGAAAGGAGCCGACGGAGTGGTAGCTTGTTTACACCGTATCTTGATCCATATGATTATAGCTTTTGGAAGATCTCCTACAAGGATTCTCGTCTCTTCTCGAACCCGCTTGGTCACCCGTTCTATTAGATTACTATTGCCACCGATTTCTGCTTCTTCATGTACAATTCGAGTGATATGGTGATGCGTATAGGGTTCAGTAATTTCTTTTTGGGTGGTCATGGGGATTTGGTCAGGCCTATCATTGTACTCTAAAATATCGTAAGTCAATCTTGAGTCTACAGTATACACATTCGATAGCACATTTTAAATACTATAAAATCACTTATAATTTCTACCGTCTGATCAAGGTGAGAAAAAAATTAGCTGTTCGTATTACCCATCTGGTTTTAGCCATTCATGACCATCCAGATATTTGGATAGTTTCCTGCTCGATGTTTGCTCGTAAACTGGAGGTCGATACCGCCACTGGGAATGAGTATCGCCGTCACTCGAGTCGAGCGTACTCGCATAGCTGAGGCAAGAGGTTCTGGGATAGTGATATATCACGCTTCGATGCTCACTGCTCTACTTCTTGACTGGATATCGTCTACCCTCCTCGGCCGCTTTGGTCATGCTGGTACATATTGAGCTAAAATATCCTCTACTTTTCCCACACGATCCAATCGCAGTAACAGTCCGTGTGGAAACTGAATTTTGTTGTCATGATCTACACCACGGTACCCCGGAGTTATAAAAAGAGGTGTTACGCCTTCAGTAAGTCGGTGCTGATCTCCAAAAGGCTTGGGTATATGAAACTGGTCTTTCATCCCAAGAGCGATCACACTTTTTATAGTATTTGTCATAGTTTATAAATATAGCTATATATATATTTATAAATTCGTATTTTGCAAATTATATTGAGAAATATATCTATCCGATACTCTTACTCATCTTCGAGATGATATTGTTCGCGCGCTCGACTTCGACTGATTCTGCAGAGTGGATGATATCGGAAGAGAACTCCTCGGCACGAGTGATGGCTTCCGCGAGTTTCGCTTCACCACCTGGCGTGATCGCGACATAGCTCACGCGTGCATCTCCATCATGCGCCTCACGTCTCACGAGTCCGATCTTCTCCATCGGGAGGAGGAGTCGTGTAATCCCTGAAGCAGTGAGTCCGATGGTATCCGCGAGATCCACCCGTCGCATACGCTTGCCATCGGCTACCGAGAGGGCGTAGAGGATCAGGAAATCTGACCATCCGAGTCCTCCGAGTCGGGCATCGAGTTTACGCGAGAGTATAGTCTCGATACGAGAGAGGGAGATGAAAAATGAGAGAGTAAGGGAGAGTGAAGACATAAAAAATACTTGATTAATAGTTGACTAATCAAGTCAATGGAAAGAGGATGGGAAGTCAAAGAATTAAGAAAGATTATAAAAGTATGATAAAGAATGAGTCTGTGCAAATAATGCACAGACTTAACTAGTTCCAATTTGGAACAAGTTGAACTAATGTAATTGTTGCAAAAAATGCAACAGTCCTTTTCTAGATTGAGTTATTGTACGAAATACATAATCGAACTAGCTGGAAATCCCAGGTAGATGCAAAATAAATCTTGACAACTGAGCAATGTGCAAATAATATACATTGCTTTTTTTCATCGACCTCATCCTACTTCAAAACATTATTAATATCTCTCGTAGAAACCGTACAATCAATCCCATATAATTCTCCAATTTGATCTTGCCGAGCCCATACGGTATCAGATTTTTGATCTATATGTATCTAGATTTCTCCATTTTCCCCCTGATAGATGACGATAGTATTCTTACTATCCATAGAAAAATATGATATACATACATTGTGTAAAAAAGAATATATTTAAAAAATATTTTACTCAATTTCTCGATTTCTAAAGATTTCTTGAGGATAATAACGACTTATCGAGAATTATATGGTGAGAAAACAATAGAAAGAAGAGGGGTAGATGCGGGATGAAAGAGTATCCGAACTGGATTTTTCTCCTCTACGGTTTGTACACTGAGTGATTTCACTCCTCGTTCTCAGATATAGAGTTGTAAGTCATCTATCTTATGAAGGGCTTCCATTTGACTTGAGAGTATGGTCTGAAGCCCAGTAAAGTCATAGTCAAAAATGATAGATCCGTCGTCCTCTATCCTCTTTCGGAATCTTCCTATAGATAACATGATAAAGTCCTCTTTAGGGAGTTTAATCTTGCGAAGGGTACTGTAGGTATCAAAGTACCAAGAAAGGTATTCTCTGATAGCAACGTGAAATTTTGTTTGTGTTCTCGAGAGAGTATCATGATCGAGTGCATCTATTGATTTTGCCACTGGAGCATCCTGACCTCCTTTTTTTGGCGGCCTACCCTTCAAGTCGGGGAGTTGAATCTCGAGTACGGTACTATCAGGGAAGAGTGCTATGATTTTATTCTTTTCGTCATCATACTTCCATATAGATCATGAAGTTGCGCGATTACCTGCTTTTCTCAATTCTTCCTTTCCATCATTACTGATGAGTCCCTTCCAGATAGGAAACTGATCAATAGTGATATCGTGTATGGTAATAGTTACCGTCCTTCCCACTTCTCAAAATGTATAATTGGCATCTTCCGTATTATGGATAACGGGAGAAAAACTAGATGCCGCCCATGGCTGCATTCTTCTCTTTCTGTACTCCGTTAATGCGTTGAGAATAACGGTATTTGCAAGAGCAACTTTCTCAATCATATTCCGACTTCTCACTATTTTATTTCGGCCTGTTTCCTCAGAGGACGGAGTTCATCCCGCTTGGGGAAGGTCAACTTTTCAGGCCTTTATGCCTTCTTGGGGGTCTCTTTTTACCGTTTGTGCCTTTCTATTCATTTTCGTTTCGAGCCAGTTCGGAAAAACGACTCCGAACACTCGGGAAAAATCTGATTGGGAATAAACTCAGTATATTTCTGACCAAATAGAAACGGTATCTCCAGAGAGCTTGTGAGTATATTTATAGAGCCTCGACTCGGGGTGAGCACTATTCCATACTGTGATTATAGTATTTATCACTTGTCGCCAAGTACTCTGGCCTCATTGTGGGTATGCATCGAGTCATTTTTGAAAAAAGAGACTCATCTCGCTCTTGATGGGTTCAACCATATCGGTAACTGAAATATAGTTTCCATCTTTGCTTGATTTTTTGTTTCGTTCTGGGGTAGTAGCTCTAGGAACAGTTCATCTTTCTTCTACGCTTCCTCATTCTCTTTTTTTCGAAGGAGAGGTCCGTATGGTTCACCACACTTGGAAAAGAGTGTCTCTATCGCTAGTTTGTAAAGTCTTTACTAAGTATCTGTAGGATGCTACATGAAAACTCAGTCGATCAGGACTTTGTAGTATCATACCGATATCATCACTTTGGAGGCCAAGAAACACGGGAAGATACCATGTCTTAACTTCATTTTTGAGAGCATTTTCTGCTGCTTCTCTAGCTCTTTTTTCAGCCAGTGCTGCTTTTTCTCTAGCTCTTTTTTCAGCATTTTCTGCTAATTCTCTTTCTCTTTGAGCTTTTCTGAGGGACTCAATCTGAGCCGTCAGTAACTTTTGTTGTGCTTCCAATTGTTCAAGAGTACTCACACCTACTGGATCAAGGAGAGCTATTCCATTCATAATTATAAATTATAACTTCTTTGAAGTATACATAAATAGGAGTATATGCAAATTTAGTTATAAAAATGTTTCAAAAATATATTTCATGATTTGTATATAAGCATTCTGTTCACTTCTCTATCTACAGGAATTATAGAAATTACAATCCATCTCCGAGCTCGAGATATTCCACGGTTCCGAGCTGAGAACCGAGCATTCCCTTAAGATCTCCATGCATTCCCGCGGTATTTTTGATCACTTTTTCGAGGAGATCTTCTCGTTTTCTCCACCTGCTTTCGAATGCCCGTCGCTCCTCGGCTACCTGCTCTTGCATCTGATGAAACGCGGAGAGGATATTGGTAATCTTATCGTGAAATTTCGGAGAGGTGAGATAGTTAAATACATTTTCGAGTCGCTCATCCCTGCCGACCAGTGAGTTCTGGATGTTCGCTACTTCTATGAGTTGAGAACGCAGTATCATCGCAATCTGCGGAACATAGTTCCACTCTACGACCCAGACGCCGTTATAGAGTCCGAATTTTTCGATTCATTTCGGCATTACGGCAGATACGAGGATCGAGAGGGAAGCATTGACAATGAGGCGATCTTCCTTGAGCTTCTCGACCCACGAGTCACTCCAGGCTTTCGTATTCTTTGATTCCCAAGCGATAATCCCGACCGATTGCCCGAAGTCATTGCGGACTTCTTGGATGATATCGGCTCACTTGATTCATTTTTCTACATCAGAAATGATATCGATCGGAAAATTTTGTGCGAGTAATTCCTTCAGTGCGTCTTCGCGAACCTCTCATTGTATCTGCATACTTCATTGGTTCGCCTTGCGGTTCGCATCCTCCACCGCTTTCTGTGTCATCTCGAGTTGCTTCTGCATCTCAGCCATACGCTTATCGTACTCAAGACGCATCTTATCCGTTTCGAATTTTGATTTCTCTTCAGCTTGTTTCTTCGATTCTTCTTCGACTCGCTTTCGTTCTTCGGATTTTGCCTTCTCGATTTCAAAGGCTTGATTCTTCTGGATTTGTTCGAATTCTTGCGACTTTTTGAAAAATTCCATTTCTTTCGACCGAGCCTCGACTTCGAATTTTTTGAGTGATTCGTTTTCTATCGCCATTTTCTTATTGGCCTCTTCCGCTCGTTCCTTTTCTTTCTTTATCTCCTCCTGTGCCCATGCAAAAGCCCGTTTTTTCATATCGGCTTCGACTTCGATCTTCATCTTCTCGCGCATTTCTTCAAGCTCATGCTTCTGGACATCGGAAAGGGAGAACTGGTGTCCGCAGTGGGGACAAGTGATGAGGTTAGACATAGTTTTATTTTTATTAATTACTCTTACATATAACCGTTTTCGGATATCACCATACTTTTTGAGCTTCACGAACTACTTCTTTTGTACCATCACCTCCGTCTAGAAATCATGTACCATTGCTATAAGTCACGGGTCATCCTATCCAGCAATTTCCATCTTCTCCGTTTACAGCAACTATCAGTCAAGGATTTGACCTTGTAAAGTTATTTTGAACCCTCTTCATTTTACCGTTGGCTAGTCACTCAATCATAGTATCGTAATTTTTCATATCATCTGCATGATCCCATTTTTGATAGGCATCTATTCAAACTCACAAAGCCACTAATGAGGATACTGTTATAGTTATATTTTTTATTGACCTAGGTATTTTTCACGCAATTTGAGACACTTGATCTAAAGACTGAATATTCATAATCTAATCGATAAGGAATAAAATTTATCAATATAAGTTGAAAATGTATTTTAAAAGATGAAACCGTAAAACCCGAATACTCTTGAACTAATCACCTTTTTTCCTATTATATAGAAAATTCCCTATTTACAAGCCTCAAATGTCACGTAAAAAAGTCCCCATTTTCGATATAAAAACGGGAGTGACTCCCGAGATTGATCTCGAGGGATTTTTTCATATGGGAAAGGTACATGCCATCTCACACAATAGAGACACGGTTTGGGTAGATGATATACACTCATGACCGGCTGCACTCACCCATGATTTCTCCCTTTCGCATACCCTTCAAGTGTATCGATTTCGAACGCTCGGGACCCTCGATCTTATGAGCGATGATCTCGCGGATCTCTCCTATACTCATATGACGACTGGAGATCGGAGGAGAGAGCGACTCCTGGATGTGAATCCTCCACTCTCGATTCCCTATGGATCCCTCGATGTGAGGAGGGGAGGGCATGGAGAGGTCGGACGACGGTATGCTGACCTCTTTACTCGCCGTCTTCCCTTCTGGCTTTCACTCGAAGGACACTATCGACTCTATCATCGAGAGATATTTACCTGGCTCTCACGTGGAGCCTATGCACTCAGCTTGCTTTTTCTCCTCGCACTTCCACTCCTTTTTTTCATACGATTTTCACTCTTGGAGAGTGCTCGACTTTTGGCGACGCTCCCGAATATAGAGAGTAATCGAGAACTTCTCGATACCACGAGAGATATCCGTGCTGGATTCGAACGTTCAAAACTTCTTATTACCCCATATCGTTTTCTTTTCGATAATAGGATCATTCATTTCGATGAAATACGAGTTCTCTGAGGATTCATCGATGTCGGTACCTCGCTTTCCCGAGGGCTTCATACGCTTGCGAGTGACCTCAATCCGAGCTTCGTCTATGTACCGAACAATACAACGATAGAGGATACTCCGTTGACGCCAGTCTGGAGAGGTGAATCGAAAGATATCTTTCCTCTCGAGCGTTTCGGTATCGATAAACCCACCGAGTGGCTCTCAAGAAATGAATCTACTATCCGCTCGATGATCCAGGATCTGGAGACGGCGAGTCAATCCTTAAAAGATGTTGATTTTCTCCACAATAGTCGACTTGCAACATACCTTGAGGGGAGCGAGATAGTGACGATAGTATCTCGTATCGGGGAATTCTATCTCAAAAATACTCTTCCACTTCTCACGATGTTCGGAGATAACCTCCCTGAGCGGTATATCATCTTCAATCAAAATCAAGATGAGCTCCGTGCTAATGGGGGATTCCCAGGAAGTGTCATTACCTTTACCCTTTACAAGTGAAATATTCTCGATCTCAGAAAGGATGATGTCTACTACTATGACTGGAATCTCTTTCCTTACAAGGAAGTACCTCCTCCAGGAATTGCTTTCCTTTCGAATAACTTCGGACTTCGAGATGTGAACTATTTTCCCATATTCCGAGAGAGTGTCGAAAAAGCCAATGAATTTATCGAAAAATCATGAGACTCGACGATTACGACGGGGATTGCAATCCATCAAGGGATACTCAGAGAAATCCTAGAGGTAGCTGGTCCGATTTCACTGACGGGGATTTCGATACCTATTACAGCAGAAAACTTTTCCTCCTTGATGTCGACACTCGTCGAAGCGAAACACGCGAGGCTGATTTCCCCGAAGGACATCCTTTTTGACTTCATCGATGAACTGACGCATAAGATTATCGAGAAGAAAAAGTATCTCAGTGTCGCGCGGAGTATAGAAAAATCTCTAAGCCAAGGTGAAATCCGAATCGCAAGTCGGGATGATGATATACAAAAATGGCTGAGCACGGTTGGATTCTCAGAGGCATGGCTTTCGAATCAAGGAAACTGGATATATCCAGTTTTTACTTCGCTTTCTGGGAATAAGAGTGATCGCTATATGACCCGAGAGTACAGCGGAACGAGTCGAGTACTCTCGGGATGTATGGTCGAAAATACCGTTACCCTACGAAGTCGTCATATGTTCAGTGAAAAAGATGTTACAGAGATCGCAAATTACCTCGATATGATCGGCGTCACTGATCCAAAAGATAGAGAAAAGCTCCTCTTTATCGAAGGAAATTGAATTAATAAGCACTATATGCGTCTGATTGTTCCAGCAACTTCTGAAGTTCTCTCGAAAGGTTCGGGGATCGAATTCATCCCAGGCACTCAGTATGCAACGATTGCTTTTCCCCTCGAAACTCCAGTCGGAGGAACGAGTGAGAAGACGATTCGCTATACCACCATACCTATCGGTTGTAGTACGAAACTCGAGTGGTTTCGACAGCCCGGTATTCGAGACCTGAAAATACGGGAATAAATCATCGTGCTATGTCAGTATCGAATACTTACTGGTATAGATTGAAACGTCGGACAGATGAGAAAACTCGAAACTCCGGGAGGAGTAGTTAGATTTGTAGTTCCGATTACCAATCTTCCTTAGATTTTTTCGAGGAACTCGGAAGGAGAGAACCCCAAAGATCTTTCATAGCTTCATCTTCAGTGGTTTCCCCCACAAGTCGAAGAAACTTCTGTTTTACTTTTTGGTACTCTTCCAGAGTATCTCGGGTTTCGTTGAGCGTTTTGGTCTCATCTCGAGATAAGGTAGGGCTTGAGGTAGCTCATGATCCTTTACTGGGCATGGGAGCACTCGCAGTATTTTTAGCCTCAGCGATCTCTGATTGTTCGTTTCCGATAAGACTCTTTAGGATTTTTATTTTCTGCTGTATCCTTGGAAGTGACTCTATCCTTTCAGATACTTGATAGTTACCGAGTGCCTCTTGAAAGGCGAGGATACGTACTTGCCCACTTCCATCTTGTTCACCATGAAGACTTTGGATATCTCAGAGGAGTTCGAAGCTCGATTTTTGTAGCGATGCTTCGATCGCATGCTTGAGAATATCTCTTACTATCATTTCAGCACGAGCATACTCTCATAATCTGGCATAAATGAGCGATTTATAGTACCATAATTGATCATTTTTTAGAGGATCATAGAGGTAGGACTCAGCTATGGTAAGTTTCGCCACTGAGTTCTCCCTCATCCCAGATAAAAAAAGATAATATCCATAAATCCCTTGCCATTGAAGGATGGTAACTCAGGTGATGATACATATACATACTGTAAATATCGCTTTTCTAGACATGATATGGAAGCTTATATCTCGGAAGAGTATGGGAAATAAGAATAAAAAATACTCATATAATAAGCAGATATGGTTCTTTATCTGCTGAATTATATGGATATATTTTTTGATGGTAGAGGGCATCCATATACTTTTCGATATCTCATTCTCATTCGATGATCGTAGTTTTCTCTTGGAATACCTCTTGAAGAGTGGAGATAGTTTTCATATTTCGAGCTGAGATAACTATTTCACCATCCTGCATCTTATAAAGGGATTTTCCGAATACATCGGTTCCTGAAGGGATACTTCCTCCTGCGAGAGTTCCTATACCGATAATTTCGAGAGAGATCCCATACCGATCAAGCCGAGATATATCTATTTCTCATCACCCATCTGTGATAAGGACAAGGCGTACTCCACTAGAAATATAGAGTTTCCGTATTTGAGCGAGAGCGGCTTCGATATCAGTTCACGATGCTTGGTCTACCAACGAAATTGCGTTGATGGAGTTCTCTAAAAACTTGATATTGTCGGTCAGAGGAGTTCTGAGAATTGGATTTTTTGCAAAGGTCATGAGTCCATATTCTCCTGGAATTTGGATGAGTTTGTGGATGAGGTTTTTGGCGGTTTCAAATCGAGAAATCGTTCCTCCACCCGACCCCTCGATATCTTCTACTGCCATAGAGAGCGATGTATCGAGGAGAATGATGGTCCTATGACTCGATGAAAGACTCGAAAGATAGGTAAAAAGCGAATAGAGAATAATAACAAATCCGAGTATCCAACACATAGATCTTACGAGCCTCCAGGATACTGAAATCTGTCGGTTCCATTTGAGACTTTCATGAACAAGTAGGGGAGATGACTCTGAATTTTTCGGAAAGAATCTTTCCCTTATGGGTACTAAAAACGAGATCATATAAAGATGATATATTGAAATCTTTTTTTTCCAAATATTTTGCTATCTCTTAGTACTAGTATAGTGTATTCTACATTTTTTATCTTGAGGGAAACGTTTTACATTTTTCTATTTTTTCGTATGATTTCAGCATGAATGAAGCAACTTTTCTAGAGCAAGAAATCGATATTTCGAGTCTTTCCGGATACCATACTCGAGTTATTACCCGATATTTCTTCGAACTCTCGACCGAGAAAGATCTCTGGAAGCTCAGGGAATCATATCGTTTTGCACAAGAGCAAAAAATAGGATTTCTGATTATCGGCGGTTGAACTAATCTCCTCTTTGCGATGGCGTATTTTGACGGAGTAGTAGTCAAAAATAACCTTTCTGGTTGGCAGTATGATACTAAAACTAAGCTCCTTCAGACTTCTTCAAATGAGAGTATCTGGCAAATTGCGGAATCCCTAGAAAACGACCACGCAGAGCCTCTCTGGCATCGATTTATCGGGCTTCCGGGAAGTATTGGGGGAGCGATTTATGGAAATGCTGGATGTTTCGGACTCGAAACCGAGTCGAATTTTCAAAGTGCGATCATCTATGATATGATAACATGACGTGAAAAAAAGTATTTGAAGGCAGAAATGGAGTTCGCTTACCGGACTTCATTTCTGAAAAAATCCACACACCTTTTCATCGTCAGCGCTATCTTTGATCTTTCTGAAAAGGTCGAAAAATATCCTTCTGATGTTGACAATATCTACTTCCGTGAATATCAACAGCCGAAAGGGAATACCTGTGGGAGTTTCTTCAAGAATCCCTCTCGTGATCACTCCGCGGGTTCGCTTATCGAAGGGGTCGGTCTCAAGGGATTGCGTATCGGCTGAGCCCACTGGAGCTCACTGCATGCTAATTTCCTGATCAGTGATGGACCTGACTGTCGATGGCAAGATCTTATAGACCTGGTTGAACTCGCCGAGAAAAAAGTCCTCGAACAATACTCCATACGACTCGAGCGAGAAGTAAAAATCATAACTCCTTTCAAATATGTTCCAGTATAGCATCCTCAATACTCCAAACTTTCCCATCGATATATCCAGAGTGGACGAGATTTTTGCAGATATCGATATCATGATCGATTCACTCCAGAAAGGGATGATACATATCGCATTTATCTCTGATGATGAGATGCAAACGCTCAATAAAAAATATCGTGGAAAAGACACGACGACGGATGTCCTCTCCTTTCACTACTATGATGATGTCGAACTCCTTTCGGATGACGGAGTGACGGGTGAGATCCTCATGAGTGAGACATGTATTCGTCTTCAAGCAAGTGAACATCACCATAGTGAGACGGAAGAGTTCGAAACCCTTCTTATACACGCCCTTCTGCATATCCTCGGGTTTGATCATGAGAGTGATGATGACTATGAGATGATGTGGGAGTATGAGCGACCGATTCGCGAGAAATATAAACTCCAGTGCTAGCCCGTTTAATCCCAGCTTCTTTATTTGACAATTATTTATAATTATATATTACTTTTTTAGTAAATATACTACTATGACTCGTCTATGAGAATCAATGGAACCACCATGTAAGAACAATCAGCGTGTTAGGAATTGGCTGGATGTAATTAGAGATTGCATTTGCAAAAGAACCCTGCATAACCTTCAGTGACCACTTAGGAAATAGAACTACTTTTTATTTTGAAACACGTTGAAATGGAAATTTTATGAGAAATATTTGATTTTTTGTAGTTTTCTTTAGAATATCTTCTGCTTGCGGATATAGCTCAATTGGCTAGAGTACCGCCTTGCCATGGCGGCTGTTGTGGGTTCGAGTCCCATTATCCGCTCCAAATGGAACTGTACAGGATTTTATAAATCCGAAGAGCTTATTCTCCTTTATGGTAAGCTCCCTTTTGTGCTAACAGAAAGTTCAACCGATTTTCGATAATAAATGAGTCAACGCATAAAGAGTTAGTTACATAAGATAGCTGGTCATCAAGATGGCTCTATCCTATGAAATACTGCTTCTATATCCAATGGGTCAAGTTTTTTGCTTTCATCTGGATTATCTGCTGATATAAGGCTAAATGTTTCCTTTGCAACAGTTTGCAATAAATTCTGTAAATCTATTGGCAATAGATCATAATCAATTTTTCAAGCTATTAAATCTTCCAAATCATAAGGATCGAGTAGTGCTGTGGGATTATCTATCCTAACTTGATGTCCAACAAGCCTTCAGTTATTTTCGTGATAATACACATGATTTCGTGAACGCTTATATCAGAATCACACCTGGCAGATTACTTCAGCTCAAGGCATAGTAGAATAGACTTAGTTAATAATAGATTGATAATATATATTTATTAATTATTTTCAAGATAAGTGTATATATTTCACTAAAATTCATCCAAATAAAGAATCGGGAGTCCCATTATTCGCTCATAGAATTGACTAAAGATTTAGCTCCATAAATTTGTCTTGATATAAAATATAAATTAAGTATAAAATATCAGCCAATAATAGTTTTTATATGCCAATGTTAAAAGCTTTAGAAAACAATCTTCTACCGCCTAATCCATCATCTCAACCCCTTCAGCACAGGCATCATACCGTAGTTGAAACAAAAAAATCACACGATATTGAAGAAATATATCGAAGTAGATGCGTTGGACTTATTGACGATGAATTTTGGATAAACGAAGACAGTCTATGAATGGAGTGACCAAATCTCACACCTGATCAAATCGAATTTATAAAAGGAGACAATGCAAGTTTTATTCGTGAGAGGGAAATAAAAAAGAAGACATGAAAACTACTATAAGTTTATAATAAACAAGAAAACGAAAAACTTGCATTTTCACTTTTCTTCATATAATGCCCTGGCACCAATCCTGTGGCGGGATAGCTCAGTTGGTAGAGCAACGGACTGAAAATCCGTGTGTCCCCGGTTCAAGTCCGGGTCTCGCCACCACATCGGAATTCTATCGTTTAAGGCATCACTTCTCTCGAAGCTGATGCCTTTTTCTGTCGGTTCTAACCTTTGCAAAGGTGAGGAGTTGAATTTCTCTATATTTTGGAACGGTAAAAACCAATCATATAGATTGGCTTGGAGTTTCCC
>JAYVJC010000030.1:0-21703 GCA_043769645.1 Candidatus Altimarinota bacterium | reverse complement strand
ACTCAAAGAAGGTGAAAATGCAGGATACCCTGATTTACAAAAGAACCCCCCTGTCTCCTCCGTCGACATCCCCCCTTCAAAGGGGGGTCTGAGAAAGATGATGATAACAACGTATTCACCTGAACGACCAGAGACAGTCTACTGTGAGGAGTGTTATCTGAGGGAGGTGATATCTTAGCTCGACTTTATGCAGCCTAGCGGAGTGAATAAAACTTATATTTATTATGACACATAACATGAATATGCTCCCATACAAAGAATCATTCGATACACTTATGAAAGTAAAAAAAGAACCCAATCTTTTTGAGTTGGAGCTCTTTGCTCGTACGAAAAAATATGTACGTTTCATTGCCTGGATTCCTGGGATCGAGATGGTAGCGGTTGTCAATTCACTCGCTATGTATGCGACCCATAAGGAGTCTGATATTGATCTTTTCATTATCACAAAACCAGGATACCTCTGGTTCGTACGCGTACTAGTAACAGGTATATTTTCGGTGCTTGGCGTGTGGAGAAGGGGAGAAGATGTGGCCGGGAACTTTTGCCTTTCCTTTTTTATCACGAGGGAAGCATTAGATCTTGAGAATATTGCCCTTGAAAACGATATCTATCTGTATTACTGGATATATTATCTCAAACCAATAGTTATGTACTGAAATACTTATGAGGATTTTCTTCAGGCGAATACCTGGGTAACTATTGAAGAAACACAAAAACGCGAAAATATGCGATATACAAGAGAAATGCCTCAAAAAAAGGAGTATTTTTCGTTCATCTGGCAAACACTTGATACTCTATTCCGTATACTTTTGCTTCCGAGAACCCTCCGGAATAATCAGAACCTAGGAAATCCAAAGGGAGTTATTATCTCAGATCATTTGCTCAAGTTCCACCCTGAAGATCAGAGGGAAAAGATTCGGGATCAGATAGTAGCGAGCCAAGAAAATTAATGAAACTTTAATTATATCACACACAAATCTCGTTCCCCTATTACTCAGATTTTACGAGTTTTAGTATTCTTTCTCTTTGCGTTTCACTTACGGCTACTCATGTTTCCTTTGCTTTGGCTTGATCATCATCTGTTTCTTTGAAGTACCAGTCAAATACTCATGGGTTCGAGGTATATTCCCTTTTGATTTCTGCATCTGAAGCTGTTTCAAGCCATTTAATCCACTCTCACCGAGCTTGTATTCATTCGGTGATGTTTGAGAAACCTCAAAGATCAAAGAAACTTGTTTCGTTCTCGTATGTATGTATCTTACTATCACCTTCACATTCATTACTGAATCATCGTGCTTGTTCTATAAGGCTTGCAAGTACACTTTCAGGAGTTGTCTTTTTCCCTCTTGATTCAAGGAAGGTTTTTCCTTTTTTCATGGTTTTTGCATTTTCTCCTTCTATACTTTCCGGTGCACATTGACTTACATCACAAAAGTATAACCCAGAACGAGAAAAAAAGAGTGCGCGAACCCCTTCTGTATAGAGACAGCCATCAAGTGCGGCCTGGAGATCTAAATCCGTCTTCATACTATCAGATATGACGACTATATGTGGATAAGGAATCCGAATAGCATGCATGAACCCTTTTCGAAGAAACCAGTCACTATCAATACCGTTCATGACGGCTCTTCTAATTGCTGAAGTAAGTGGAAATAATATGCCTATTTGAGAATACTCTCATCTGAACACGTCTTTTGCTAATCTAAGTACAACTCACTCCTCAGGTTTTCCACATGCTAAAAATGCGCTCCTTACTTCATGTACCGCTGTATCTTTATCATATGAAGTATTCATATTCATATGATAGCATATGTATCCGTATATTTCAAGAATATTCTTCTTTATATACTCCTATAAAACACTCTATTTATTCCGACGAATCAGCCGTACCAGTATAAGTACTACTGCAACGACGAGGAGGATATGGATGAGACCATTCATCGTATAGGATGAAACCATTCCAAGGGCCCAGAGTATAATGAAGACAACAGCAAGATTTTCGAGCATAAGAGGGATGGTTAGAGTTTCATCTATGTATTACACCTTTCTTCATCCAGTACTGACCATACTTCCCCCAAGCACCATCGATACAAGAGCGAGGATGACCGCGAAGATGACTGCGGTGAAAAATCCATCAATCGAAAATCCAGGAACCAGTCTCGCGACGAGAAGTACCATCAGTACGTTGATAATGAGAGATACAAGTCCGAGCGTGAGGACATTCAGAGGAAATGTGAGAAACTTCAGAATGGGACCGACCGTACTATTGACGATGGCAAGTACTACCGCTACTATGATCGCTGTGAGATATCCATCGACATGAGCTCCTGGTGTGAGGTAGGTCGCGATAGCAATGGCAAGTCCTGAGAGCAGAAGATTGATGAGAATAGCCATAAGAGTTAATGGTTAAGAATATGGTCTTTCCATTATACTTCCGTAAAAAAAATGTAAATATAAAATCCAAGAAATTTTCAAGACAAACAAAAAAGATACTTATTTTTTTCATAGGAAAAGTAAAATATATCTTTTATCTGGCTTTTCAAGTTTCTCATGAACGGTGGAGGAGCATATCAATGGCATTTTGCATCGATCCCGTGAGTACAACTTTTCAAGCATTTACGAAAAATATAGCATCCGCGTTTTTGATCGTATTGAGCCGGTGTGCGATGATCACTTTAGTGGTAGTTTTTGGGAGTTTCGAGAGGATGGTCTCGAGGAGTTCCTCCGTGACGGTATCGATGTTAGCGGTGGCTTCATCGAGGATGAGAAGCTCAGGATTTCGAAGCACTGCGCGCATGAAGGCGATGATTTGTTTCTGCCCAAGGCTGATCGACTCGGTACTCGTTATGATCTTGGTATCGAGTCACTCCTTGAAGTTCTTGAGAAGGGTCGAAAGCCCATACTTTTCGAGTTGAGTCGTGAGTATTTCTTCAGACATGTCTTCATACTTCTTATTTCCATAGAGGATATTGTCTCGAAGTGATCCTGAGAAAAGAAATGGTTCCTGGAGGATGAAACCGATTTTTTCAGTTCGTTCACTATTCGAGTATGATCGGATATCTTTTCCATGGAGAAATACGGTACCTTCCGAAGTATCATAGAGCCTTGCCATAAGGGAAGCAATCGTAGTTTTTCCCCCTCCCGTTGGCCCGACGAGGGCATAGGTTTTCCCCTTCTCGAGGGAAAAATTAACGGCATTGATGATCTTGACGCCTGTAGCGTATTCGAAGGACACATTTTGGAATTCTAAAAGAGCCGTATGATCTGACATTTGAAGTGTAGGTATACTCGTAAGATCCGATCTCATATCGAGGACTTCTCTGACTCGTTCGAGTGATGCGAGGGCAAGTTGAAACGAAGACCAAACGGAGGCGATCTGACGAAGTGGGCTATAGAAGTTATTCACATAGAACTGGAATCCGATGAGGAGTCCAATCGTCAGATTTCCACTCCCGATGAGCGATAGTCCATATATGAGGCAAAGGAGCGAGGCACTATTCGTCGCGAGTGAGTAGATCGGGATAAAAATCGTACTGGCAATGCCAGAAAGGAGGGATTTCTTATAGTTTTTTTCATTCGTATCTTGAAATTTCTGCCGAAAGTAGTCGAGCCGATTGAAGGCGACTACTACCTTGAAGTTACTGAGGCTTTCTTGGACTTCTGCTGAAAGGGATCCGAGCGATTCGAGGCTGGATTTATTCTTTCGTTTTACCCATGGCGAGAGGAGAGAGGTGATCATCACAATACCAACTGCTGGAATGAGAGTGACAAGAGCAAGTTTTGGATGGAGCACGAGCATAAATATCCCCGTCCCGAGAATGAGAAAGAAGTTTCCTATGAACTGCATAAGCGCCTGAGAAATAAATTGATTGAGCTTATCGGTATCACTGTTGATGCGAGAGATGAGATCGCCAGATTTATTTTGATTAAAAAAGGCGATTGGAAGCTCTTGGAGTTTATTGAATAGGGCATTTCGAATCCGAAAGAGGAGCCTTCGTCCGACCCCTCCCATAACCTTGATCTGGATATAACTTGCGATTGACCCGATGCTATAGATCAGTATAAGCCATCAGGTATTGATGAGGAGCGTATGAACATCTTTCCCCCCGATGGCTTTATCGATCGTGGTGCCGATGATGATGGGAGCTATGAGGTTTGAGAATGAGCTTATGAGAATAGCGATGAGTGTCATGATGAGTTTCGAGGTTTCCCCATCAAGAAATGGAAGAAATTTCCGAAAGAGGGCGTTCGATTTTTTCTTTCCTGAGATGGGTGTGAGTTTATAGTTCATAGTCATGGGTACTTATTTGGGACGTAAAAATCTGGATGTATTCAGGAGAGTGTTTCATAAGTGCTTCATGTGTTCCCTCCGCGAGGAGCTCTCATTCCATCAGGAGGATAATCTGCTCATAATCTTTGATGGCTTCGATTTTCTGAGTGACCGAGATGAGGGTCAGCTGAGGATAGGCACTTTGCACATTTTCGAGTATTTTTTTCTCAGTAAAGACATCGAGTCGAGCGGTGAAGTCATCGAGAAAGAGGATTTTCGGGTTGAGAGCGAGAGCCCTCGCGAGCATAATACGCTGTTTCTGTCCTCCCGAGAGGCTGGTTCCTCGTTCGGAGACTACGGTATCAAGTCCTTCAGGAAGTGTATCTACAAAATCCCGTAACTCGGCGGTATCTATAGCTTGTTTGAGGGCTTCATCGGTGACGGTGGTTGAGAAGGCGATATTTTCTCGAATGGAGAGATTGAAGAGTACGCTATCTTGGAAGACGAGCCCTATATCCTTGTGCAGGGAATCAGTATCATAGGTTTCGATAGTTATCCCATCAAAAAGTATAGTTCCAGAAGTTGGTTTGATCAGTCACGAGAGGAGGTAGAGAAGCTCCGTTTTTCCTGCTGCTGTCGGTCCGAGAATCGCAGTTCTTGACCCCGGTTTGATATCGAAGGAGATATCTTTGATAACCTCTTTTCCAGCGAGTACAAGGGAGAGATTTCGAACCTCTATATTCCCGGTGAGATGCGCTCTCAGAGTTCCAGTTTTCACGCGAAGTGGTCCATCGAGTACTTCTCGTATTCGTCCGTAGGAAGTGGTCGCTTGTGCAATCACTCCACTCATAAACCCGATGATAATTATCGGAAAGATCAGAATCACCATGTACGAGTTGAACGCCACAAAATCACCGAGACTCATTGTACCCGCGATGACGTAGTGGCCCCCGAGAACGAGGATTATCAAAACGGCAGCATTCGAACTGAGCATGATGATCGGCATAAGAGTCGCAAAGAGGGAAAGAATATGGAGTCAGATAGATTTTGCTTTTTCATTCGCGATGAGAAATTTTTGGTATTCGAAGGTCTCTGAGTTGAGAAGCCGGACGAGCGCGGCACCGAGGATACTTTCATTGATGATACGATTGAGCCAGTCGATAGTTTCCTGTGCTGCTTTAAAAAGTTTTCGAACCTTCCCGAGTACCAGTGCAAATAACACTCCGATAATCGGTACAATCATGAGGACCGAAAGGCCGAGCTTCCAGTTGATGAGAATGAGGAGAGTGCTCGCTCCAATAATGAGAAAGACTGAGGAGAGTATGGAGGCTATGGCCTGAGACACAAAGGTTTTTACCGAATCTACATCAGAGGTAATATTGGTCAGAAGTTTGGAAGGGGTGAGATGCTCTACAAAATCAAAATCCTCGAGGGAAATTTTCTCTATGATTCGCATTCGGAGATCCTTAGCGACCTGTTCAGAGGTATAGATTTGGATGATATTTTGCAGCGTAGAGAAGAGAAATATCAGGAGCGAAACCCCCACAAATTCGAAAATAAGTAGGTTCGTATCGAGAGTTCCTGCCGTATAGCTATCGATCCCGCGTGAGACGAGCTTCGGGATAAATAGATTGAGCCCATTCGAAAGGATTGTAAAAGCGAGGAGACCGAAAATCAGCCAAAAATACGGTCTCAAGAGTGATATGAGTCCGTCGGGTTTGGTATTGGTAGGAGGATTTCTGAGAGGAGAATTGGCTTTTTTCATGAGGAACAGGAAAGAGATGAAATATGAAAAGCGAGGCATACTCAAAAATTCAGAACTCATCGGGATCTGAGCCTACTATATTTCCTGTATACATTTTAAAAGATCCTGAAGGACCGCTTTTTCTATAGTGCGATGATCTTGTACCCCAAACTTTCCGACAAAGTGAAGTCGAGATGTTTCTGATACTTCACTCACTACGAGTTCGATGTGTATATTCCCAAATTTCTCATCATCGTGGTGATATCGGAAGATACAGTTGATTATTTTTTCAATTCACTCGGAGCGCACAATCACTCGGACTTTTACATTATTTCTTCCAGATTCGACATAGATATCATCGTAAACGCTTCTCAGTTCTTTTTCGAGAAAGGTTTCGAGTTCATGGATGCTACGCTGAACTTCTGCCTTAAAGTTTCCCTGAAACATCACAGTGGATCCAGATTTTTTCGCAGTTTGACTTCTTTTGAGGACGGGGGAAAGCATACATAATAGGTTGGAACTCATCAGAAGTATACGTATATTCTCGAAAAATCACAGAATAATCCTTGACGGATTTTTTTTCATGAGATGCATACGTCTCTCAGTATAACAAATTCTGAATAGTTCCTCTCCTTCCCATCCTCCTTCCAGGAATTTTTTTATAGTTTTTTTGTATGGAGAAGCTCGATAATCTTATCAAGCTTGTCGATCTCGATGCTCTCGAGCTTACGCTGGAGTGCTTCGATTTCCTCCTTGGCTTCGATATTGGTACGATAATCTGCTTCCGCATTGGCACGATCTCGATCACTTTGACGATTTTGCGCCATCATAATAATCGGTGCGGCATATGCAGCTTGCGTGGAGAAGAGGAGATTGAGTAAAATAAATGGATAGGTATCCCAGTGATAGAACCAGCCGATTCCATTGAATGACATCCAGAGGACGACGATGATCGTCTGGAAGATAATAAATCTCCAGGATCACATCCCATTCGCTACGGTATCTGAGAGTTTCTGTCCGAAGTTGAGAGCGATAGTATGCTCTTTATGCCAGTTTTGTTTCGTTTTCATAGGGTAATTAGGAGTAAAAGAAGTATATAAAATGAAGATAAAAATGCAATGCTTAGGGGAATGAAGTGGTATTGATTTGTGAAACTCCGAGATTTACCGAATCGAGGAAATAAAAAAGAGCCGAGAAATGGCTCTTTTTTTATGTGGAAAGTGGTAGTTCGAAAGTTTTGATTTTTTGGAGATCTGTACACCTACCGATATTCGAACTCTCATCGAAAATTATGATCGGGCAGCTGAAAAATACGGGAATACTTTTTAGTCTTTGAATACTGATTGGAACGTAGGTTTATTATGAAAATAGTCAATTTAGTTACTAGGTCTATTGAGATACTAAAATAATATTGTTACTGTATTCCAGAATATGAATCTAACACTGCTATTTCAGGAGGGCTCTTATTTTTTCTTGTCTTGGTTTTATCTTTGAACTTGACTATATTTCGATTATTCTCTCTATCTGATGAGTATGAGTTTTTTACTCTCATTCCTCAGAGCATTTACTATTATTAACCATCCTCATCTATGACAACAGATTCAACCAGTACTCCGATATCAGATGGTATTGTATTATGAGCAAAGGTAATAGCAGCTTGAGCGGCTCTTTATGCGTTATATAATGCAACAGGGAGTGCACCAAAAGCAAAAGAGTGGGCTATGAATATGGAGCAGGAAATTGTGGAGAAGATAGATAAGGTCAAAAATCTGACAGAACCAGTTCTTGCAAAAATTATAGATGAAGTGAGGGCAAAATATGAACGTATGAAGGATATCGATAAAGATGAACTCACAAAAACGTTAGCCACACTCAGTGATCATTGGTCTTGAGTTATCAAGACAAAATAATGAGTCTATACATAATAAAAACTCTCTTTTTTCAAGAGAGTTTTTGAATATTTTTTGGAGACACCACCCGGAGTCGAACCGGGCTACAAGGCTTTGCAGGCCTCTGCATAACCGATCTGCCATGGCGTCTTATGCGAGCGCATTATAGAGAAATACGCTAAAATGCAAAACAAAAAATAAGAGATTCTATGGGCTTTATACGAGTGATATATCTTTTATTTACACGCAAATGATTTGAAGAGTTCTTTGTACGCATCCGGATTTTTATCGAGGGTGATCGAGAAATGAAGGAGGTATACTTTTTTTCCACATACTTTTGCAGTCTCGACGAATTTCATACGAGGAGTTGTCTGGTTATACTTGGCTTCGAAGACGAAGACTCGAGATTCATCGTCATCAGAGAAAATCAGAGCCTCATCTTGGAGCTTTGTATATTCGAGGTAGTTTCGACTCGTTTGGAGCTCATTGACTTCACTGTACTTCTTTGAGGTAATAAGACCAGTAAGGTCATCTTCCATAATTACGAGGTTATTGAAGAATCACTTGGTACTCTCAGGAGCCGTGTAGGCAAGAGCAATCTTCCCCGTCTTAGGAGTCGGAAGGTCTGACGGTTTTGTTTCTATCCAGTTTCCAGGAAGACTAATACGTATCATTCATTGAGTAATCGGAGTCAGGCCCGCAGTGCCTGGAGTTTCTGATGTTGTCCCAGGGAGGCTACAACTTGAAACTACTGATACCATCAAGAAAATACTTATAAAGAGTCGCATAATTTAAGAGAGTGATGAGAGGTTGAGCTGTACAATTCCAAGATGGATGAGCATAATTCCTATCCAAAGAATAATGAGAAGTCCTCCTACAACATATTTGAGAACTATTCATTTATCCAGAATCACGACGAAGAAGTAATCTCCGAGGCTATAGAGTAGGTACAAGAGGGACCAGAGAAATAGAGGGAATAAATACCACAAGAAGGCACTCCAGGCGACAAGGCTCATAGATCATACGGCAAATCATCCAATCGTAAAAAGAAATCATGTAAAGTAGAGAAATGAAAAAATAGCGAAAAAATTTTTCGCCATAATAAGTCGGATATCACTATATTCTGATGCTGACCGATGGATTCGTTCGTAGATAACCTTGATTTTCCCCATTCTTTCTTATAATAAGTAATATTATTATAGCAAAAAATGTCTCTCACACAAGCTCAAATCAAACATCTCGAAAAGCTCACGGCTCTCAGAACTTCCTCAAAGCCTCTTTCTATTGATTCTATCGTAACTTCATTTGATAGCCTCAAATCCGTGGATACAAAGAGTATAGCGAAGACGACACGGAGTGGAAAGACAGAGCTATTACTTCGTCAGGATATCGTATCATCCGTAGATATAATGAGAGGCGAATCTCTGCTTCAGGCTTCAAAACAGCGTGTTATTGGTCGACAAATTGCGCTTTCTGGTATTATGCATACGGATGAATAGACTTTCTCGTATGTACATTGAGTGACTTTCATGAGTACCGATTCAGGATTTTTCTTTTGGTTCCACCACGGCTCTTATCGGAAATAATGGTTCTGGGAAAACACAGAGCATAGAAATGCTTCACTTGGCCGCGCTCTGAGAAATTTCATATCGGTCTGAGGGCCCGAAACATACGTACTCCACCACGCTCCAATATACGGAAAACGCTCTCGATTACTCCTACAGATTTTTTCGAGAGGGTGCTCGAAAAGAGTTTTTTGTTCAAGGAAAAAAAGTTACCAGAATAAAATATATGGAACACCTCCCGTTTCGTACGGTTTTTTTCTCGCCTTTCGATATGAATCTTCTCTACTTTGCGCCGGGACATCGACGAGAGTATGTCGATGGTATTCTGAAGCGAACATTTGCTCAGTTTACTCCAGTGAAACGAGCATATGATGAAGTGATCAGACAGAGAAACGCCCTCCTCAAACAAGTACGAGAGTGACTCCAATCTGCAAAAGACCTGAATTTTTGGGATAGCAAACTCGCGACCCTCGGGAGCCAGTACCTCGAGTATAGGTTTCGATGGGTTGCGGCTATAGAAGATAAGATTGAATCTATCCAAGGAGCTCTTCCAAATCATGAAATTAGTTTTTTTTATTCTACCAAGTTCTCCCGCCAAAATGCCGAGGATTCACTTACCCATTGTATCCAGGAATCGAGAGAGCGAGATATTATAGTCGGACATACGACCATTGGTCCACACCTTGATGACTTTGGATTCACTATCACGTATGAAGGAGTCGAATATGATGCCGCTCATTTTTTGTCTCGTGGGGAAAATAAAGTGCTTCTTTTGACGCTAAAACGACTGGAGATTGTATTTATCGAATCTGTCACTAGAAAGCGTATGATTCTCCTCTTTGATGATCTCTTCGCCGAGCTTGATGAAACGCATATTTGTGAGATGCTCGAGAGTTTTTCATCCTACCAACTTATATTCACGACGCAGAAGCTTCCAGAGTTCATCGAGAAAAGTGGAGATTTTACTTGCATAAACCTGAGTCTTCCGTAATATTGGATTAACTATTTTTCTTTATGTACTCTTTTCCTCGTTTTACACGACTGATATCACTTTTGGCGGCCGTTATTTCTGTGACCACTATCTTTGCTGCCACAGCCCCAACACCAGCTCCATTGCCGGCTATGACGGCTACAAAGGTTCCTGGAAGTCCCTTCAAATTTGAGATCGTAGCTCCGACAACTGCATATACCAATGAATCTATCGATGTGACGGTTCGAGTGGTAGATAAAGATGGTACTGTCGTCCCAAGTTACCATGGGACTATTCTCTTCAATTCGAGCGATCTCAAAGCAGAACTTCCCTATCAATCTCTTGGCTACCAATTGCGTCCCGAGGATCGCGGGGAAAAGGTGTTTTCGAAAGGAGTGAATTTCAAAAATATCGGCTCATTCAACCTCGAGGTCAATGATATAAATGACGATATCTCAGGATCCGTCAAAGTAAAGGTAGAAGCTCGAGATACACCACTGGTTACTCCTGTTGGCTCCGGATCAGATGTAGTTATTTTGACACCGGAAGATGGATCTACTCAGGCGGGAAAAGATGTAACTATAACGGGAAAGACGAAGAAAAATTCAAAGGTTGGAATATTTCTCAATGGCAAAGATGCTGGGAATGTTATTTCTGATACGGATGGTTCATTTATAAAAACTGCAACCAACCTTACGGAGAAAGAGTATATCCTCCAGGTAAAACTCTACGACTCTACTAATATGGTTGTCGCGAGCTCGAAAGAAACAAAGTTTAGTTTCGCGAATGAGCTTCCGACTTTTGCGGGGATTTCGATCACTGAGGGAACAACTGTCGAAACTGGAACTGGACTTCATATATTGGTCGATGCAGAAGGAGGGCTTGCTTCTGTAAAGGTAACACTTGATACGGTTACTCTTTCGCTCACAGAGACACAACCCTGAAAATATACCACCACTACAACTGCTCCATCAAAAGCGGGAATATATACACTGGATGTAAATCTCGCCAACAATCTCGCACAAACACTCGATAAACCCAAGGTACTTTCACTCACAGTTACTGAGAAGCCCATCGTATTTCCCAAGTTTCAGAATATAAAGGCTGAGAATAGTGGATCTGGCGGAAAGGTAAGGTTTACCTTCTCTCTTGATACGATACCTCCAGCTCTCAAGAGTTTCAAGATTCTCTACGGTGAATCCCCTATGGCACTCACTCAGGAAGTGAATACCATGTCGGCTGAGAGTATCAAAAAAGGAGATGGTACCTACACCTGGTATATCCCGAATCTTTCAGCCAAGAAGTGGTACTTCAAGATCCTTCCACTCGATGCCTCTGATACGGTGATCGCGGGTACGAGTTCTGAAATCATCGATGTGATGGTAGATTCGAATGCGACATGTACTATCGGAAATATTACCGGACTCACGACGACAACCGAGAGTTCGAAGAGCATCCTCAAATGGGATACTCTTACGTGAGCGATGAGCTACAATATCTATAAGAAAAATGTTGATGGGACGATGACGTTGATCCAAAATACCAAGGACTCAAGCTATGTGATCTATCTTTCCTCAGGATCTCTCGCCTACTCGGACTTTGGAGTCAAGGCGCTCTGTGCCGATGGGAAGACCGAGTCTCCGGATGCAACCCTCGCGAGTAAGGTCCAGACGGGGCCAGCCCTCCTTCTCTTTCTTGCGATTATTTCAGGACTCGTAGCCCTTTTTATCACCCGTAGAGATTACTTTCTGATGGGGCGGTAATTCTTTTCGTAAAATATTGAATACAGTGATGAAATTGTCTCAACAATCTCAAACGACTATACCATAGAGAATCCTTTCTTATGAAAGTACTATGCCCCAAACGAAACGTCAGATCGGTGATGCTGGCGAGGTAATCGCGATACGATACCTCCAAGAGCGAGGATACGATATCATCGCCACGAATTACTCGGTTCATGGAGGGGAGATAGATATCATCGCTTCCTCGGGGTGATATACTGTTTTTATAGAGGTTCGTAAGCGAAAGGATGATCACTTCGCTCACCCACTCGATACCTTTAATCGTACAAAGCGACAGTCTTTGAAACGCGCGATTATGATGTATATCAACCAACAAAAAGTCGACTTTGAGCGTATCAGGGTAGACTTTATTGCGATCATGGATCGAGAGGATGGCAGAGACGGCCACCGTATCTGGCATGTCAGAGGAGTGGAACTCTAGATACTTTTTATATTCTAAAAAATAGTCATTTCGAATCCTTGAAGTGAAACGAAAGGGTGAGAAATCTTTAACTTATGCTACCGTTTAGAATATCGGAAGTAGATTTCTACCTCTATGGTGAACTATAGTTTCTCTCCATTTTCAAAAGAAGGTAGAAAAAATTCGCTTGAAATGATAATTTACAAACACTATATAGTTAGTTACTTCATTCATTGAGACCATCAAGCTGAGGCTTCGATGGAGTTCCGTCACCCTTCGTATCGTCTCTATCATGCCATTGGTCTTCCCGAAGATTTGCTCCAGAAGTACCTGCTGCTCTTCATTGTATCTGCTCGAGAACGGTATTGACCTTTTTTTCTGATCCTCACACTGATCTATTATTTTTCCAGTTTTGATAATCTGATTCTGCATTTTTTGCAGCAGTTTCGTAATTAAAAATTCAACGCGGATCTATTCCCATAGCTTCAAAGTCCTTATAGTACTCATATTCTGGACTATTGATAAGTCGATTTATATCAGCTGGATCCTTTACTTCACTAGCACTCACAAATCATGCAAAAGTTTTAAATAATTCAGCTCGATGGACCATAAATTGTTCTTTCTGGAGAGCTTCATCTCAAAGAAACATATTCATATCTCGTAATCCCTTATTACTGGTCATATAGTTTTTTACATAATTCCAGATTTTATCTTTATCATCACGATTCATAGGTCTTCCTCAACGGTTGGTTCCTAGGAACTTTATCTTGATGAGATTTGATTCGAGAGTCTTGAGACCATCTTCGTTAGAACCCATAATCAGACTTTCGTATCCATGTTCATCATACCAGTCGGCTCCAAGTTCACCAGAGGGGACACTGGCATTATGAAGTAGCATTAGGTGTGCTCCAGTCAACTTCTCTCTATACTTGACTGCGTGTTCATTTTTTTGTTTTGAGACTTTAGTAAGCCATCCATTCGTATTCTGAAGCATATCATGCAGTCCTGCTCATTGGTATTTTTGCCAGAATCTCATGAGGTCCATCTCTGGTGTATTCGTTTTTTCTTTTGGTTTCCCTGTATGCTTGATGCGACTGACGATTTCATCAAATTCTTCGAGTACTCATTTGCCGATTCTTCCTTGTTTTTCGAGTTCTCCGAGAGCGAGTCGAACGGTTTCTTTATAGGTTGTATTATCTTCTTCCGTTCGTAGGAATGCAAAAGCGTGGAAAGAATATCCATTTTCCCCGTAGTTTTTGAGATCTTGGATAGCTTGTCCAGACGCATACTTCGTAAATCCACCCACTGCCCAGATAAATGGCATAGCCTGGAATTTTGGTGATTTATTTTTCTTGGCTACGAGTTCCATCGACCCCATCGCTTTATATATTTCGTGAGTAGCAAGGTATCCTACTGCTTTATTCAGACGTCACTGAGCGTTAACCATAGTGGTTTGATCACGACCCTTCTGGATGGCATTTTTTGTTCAGTCGAATTTCCACATCTTTTCGAATCCTCCTGGACCTCAGATGGCTTTGACGACACTCGCTGCATAGGGAAACTCATCAGGATTTCCATCGATAGATTTAAATAATGCATGGAGGAGTTGTTCTTCGGCTGGTTCTCCTTCGGTTCCAGCTTCTTGTCGAGCCTTCTCGTACGCCTTTAACCTCCAGTAGATATATGCGGGTTTCCCTTCCCGAGCTGGCATACGGGTACTTCGTATGAATGCATCAAGGTACGCATATGTCCCATCAATCTTGGTTTCGAGTCTCTTCTTCGTCACGACGGATTGATAGTGTTTATTATCTTCTGCATAGAGGTGTCCATAACTACTCACCATAAATCCTATGGCCGCCATCACTTCCTCTGGTCGTGCATCCGTATTATGTACGATATGGATACACTTTATGCGTTGGCTTGGTCCTGGGAGATTCTGAATCTTTTTCTGGTACTTCTCGACGATTTCCTTGCTCCCATCGACGATATCTGCATAGAGCTGAGCCTTGATAGTTTCCGGAAGGTGGAGAAAATTTGATGTTCCAAGGGCAAACTTCGCGGCATCGAGCTTCGAACCCTTCTCGAGCGTATGTTCGATACTATGGGTAATCATCTCGAATCCCTTCCAGATACTCGAGAAATTCTGCATTTTCCCAACCCGACTCCAGAAGCTTCCTTCTAGATGAGAGTGTTCGTGTTCGCCATGATGATTATCACTTTCCGGGGCTTTTAAATAGTCTTCCTGGGCTTCTTCGAATTTATTATTCTTTAAGTATTCAATAAATGCTTGATAGGTGAGTTTTTTTGGTTCACTATAGTACTCTTTTAGAGTAGCTGATTCCCCATTTTTCTCTGCGTATGATAAGATTTCATCTTTAGTTCCTGACTTCTTTTCTTCGCGAAAGGTGATGAGTCCGCCTGCTATCTTTTCAAGTCGAATATGCCCCTTATCTCCTTTTCCAGTAAGGATAGATAGTGTATGTTTCTTTTTCGTTCCGTGACCATCATCTTTCTCATGGACGAGCTTTCCGCCGTCAATCTTAGTTTCATGAGGAATCCCAGAATCCGTAAGCTTACTTAAAAATTCATCATCACTTTGTATTATGCCGATCCTTTTGAAGCTTCCCGATGTTTCTAGTACCTTAAATACGCCGTTGATAGGAAGGTTCGCATCGATCCCTCAGTTCGCATTCATAAGGTCTATCTGATCTCCGTGGATTTTATGTACTTTCCATATCTCATCGGAAGTTTTTCCATCCTCTTTACCAGGAGCGATAAAAAAAGTTCACTCTTTAAAACCATACTCAATTCACGCAGAGTCTATGAGATCTATTTTATCTTTTATATTGGTAGCTGTCGCATCACCACCTTCAAGGTGTCTAGCATCGTAGAGTTTTCCCTCCTTTCCAGCTTCGCTTGATTCAGTTGTAAGTTTTGCCTGAAATTCTTCTTTCGAAAGTACGGTTGATCCACCTCCTTTTGAGAGGAGGTCATAGAAGTGGTCATAAGAGAGCTCACTGCGTTCTGAGCCGGTAATCCTCCCATTCTGCACGGGAAGTCACTCGATTCGGACTCATGCCTCAGCTCCATTGTACACATCAAGAGGGAGACCGTCATCACCTGTTGTTGCTGAGAGTCTCAGGTACTTTGCATTTTCTCACTCTCCGAACACTATCACTGAGCCATCTTTAAGATTTCCGATATTTTCGATAGTGCACTTGGATCGATCCTGAGTTCGGAGGTTTTGCTCTACGTATCTGAGAAACTCGGTATGGATATCCCAGTCAGTTTTTCACTGCTTTTCGAGCTCTTCTTTTATCTTTTCCATCACACCTCACTTCGGGATATTCACTTCTTTCTTATTCACACTGAGATCCGCGGCGATATCTTCTGCAAGTCTTTCGAGTACTTTCGGACCGAATACCTTTTCGAGGTTCGCATCATCGAGTTCATCGATGCTGACGGTGAGTTCTTTTTTGGATTTGAGATTATTCTTGAAGGCTTTTTTTTGTTCGGGAGTGAGTTTCTCATAGAGCTCTCCGAAGTTGGTTCGAGCGAATCACTCGAGATATTGATCAGTGATTATTCCATTGTCTATAGCGTATCCAAGTGATAAGGTAGCTCCGATAGCACTCAGCACCTCTTTTTTTCTTTGTACAGAGGTACCTTTATATATATCGAGAAGGTAGGCTATTTTTTCTTTGCTCGGAGGGACACCATACCGCTCATACTCTCGATGTATTTTCTTTACGAGTGCTTCATTGGTTGCATTTCCGACGGTGCCGATATCGAAAAATATCTTCTCAAAGTTTCGTTCGATATCATCGTCATGAAAGTCAGGAAAGGTGGAACGAACCAACTGTTTCATCCTTGGTGCATGGAGGAAGGTATTGTAGAGAACGGTTTCATCCATTCCGGCAATTGCATCAACAAATTTCCGCTGCCAGTCTGGGATTTTTCAGATTCCTGGGAATCGAGATCGAACTCGGTCCGTGAGTTTTTTCCGGTTGATAACAAGATCCTGACACGATTTGATCATGCTTTCGCGAATCAGTATTTCATTTTTGATCTTGGTAACGTCTTCATCGGTTATACCAGACCAATCCTCATCACTAAAACCGCGAAGGTCGTCGATATTCCCGCGGATATTATTGATGACCGAGTCATTTTTAGCGATATAGTTATCGTATTTTTTCGGATCTATGGGGGATCCGAGCTCTCGTTCGATAGCTGCCTTCAGGAGCCCGGTAGCGTTGATACTTCTCTCTTTTTTAGTAGGCATGGCTTCGGCTGATTCCGGAGTTCATGTGTTGGGTCAGCCATTTGACATATGCGAGGTTTATTTGTTTATATTATAACTATTTTCTCTTAAAAGACAAATAAAAATATGCCCTACGGTTTTCGTTACATCAGCATATACCATTCTTCTATTCTTAATTCATTATACTGAATCATTCACTATTATTATCTTGAACTTATTATGATGTCAGGATGATACACTAATCATCGAATTTAAGTGAGAATTCTCTATATATTCTACTTCGGGGTTTCCGTTTTCTCGATTCGTTTCTTGAGAAATGTCAGGAGTTCGTTTCCGAGTCACTCCCGGGCGAGGGCGTAGTCAATCGTCGCCTTCAGAAATCCGAATTTATCCCCTGTATCATACCGCTCTCACTCCATCTCGAGGCCATAGATGCTCTGGTCTTTCACCATTCGAGAAAAAGCATCCGCGAGGCGTATTTCACCATCTTTACTCGCTCAAGCTCCCTCCATTTCAAGATAGTCAAATACCTCTGGTGTGATAATATACTTTCCGATAACACCAAGTCTCGAACTTGTTTCTGTAGGTTGTGGTTTCTCGAGAAACCGCTTCATCTTATGGAGTCGACCATCTGAAGACTCAGGTTCAAAAATTCCATAGGAGGAAACTCGTTTATCTGTGATTTTCTCGAGTGCGATGATGGGACATCGTTTTTTCTCATAGGCTTCGACGAGTTGCTCGGCTCCAGAGTGTTCTCCTCGGATGAGGTCATCTCCAAAGAGGACGAGGCATGGTTCGTTCCCCACGAGCGCTCGAGCTCTTAGAAGTGCATCCCCATCACCACGCGGAACGGGCTGACGGACATAGGCAATACGAGCAAGATTCGAGATTTTTTCGACTTCCTCGAGTTCTTTGATCTTCCCCTTTTCGACCAGCGTTTTTTCGAGCTCGAACGACATATCGAAGTGATCTTCGATCGAACGCTTTCCCCGACCGGTGACGATTATGATATCCGTAATCCCTGCCGAAACCGCCTCTTCTACGAGGTATTGGATCACAGGTTTATCGACGATAGGAAGCATCTCTTTCGGTTGGGCTTTGGTCGCGGGCAGAAACCTTGTCCCAAATCCAGCAGCAGGAATTATACACTTAGTAATGATAGGCTTCATACATTATTGGATAGTGGGGGCTGATGAAGTTTTCCCCCCTGATGTTGTATTGTAGGATCGTTTTCTTTGCTCGACGCTTCGTACACACATATCTTTTTGAACTTCTCATTTGATACTATCACAGTCTTTCACATTCACTGAAGCCATGAGGCTGAGTACTTGCATTTTACAATCACTTTCCGCCGTAAAAGCCTGTCCTTCCGTATTCTCTACCGATCCAGATCCAGTAATCTCTTCACAAAGTTTTATGTCTTTCTTTTCTGAGGCGAGAAGGGTCAATATTTCACCACGACACGCAGTTTTTCCAGTTTCAAGAGTATCACAAAGTTTTATATTTTTTTCTTCTCGTGCATTGAGGATGGTGATAGATTGTCGACAGGCATTTCGAACATCGATATCAGTGAGCTCGTTGCACATACGAACGTCTTTTGATCCACGAGCCATGAGCATCACTGAGCTCGAAATACAAGAATTTACGGATTGATCCATACAGCGCACAAATTCCTGATTCGATCGTACCTTACGGGAAATCGTACCGAGCGCCTTGTCGTAGACGTTGGTATATATTTTTTTGGGAGCATGAGGAAGTAACAAACTCTCTGGTTCCTTGCTACTGCTACAACTTACGAGCGTAAGGAGCGCGAGAAACGATACAATATACTTCATAGAAATAAAAGAATATATTGCATTATACCAAATATTTTTGAGAGCGAAATGAATTTGAAATTCTTACTTGCGATTTCTCTATTTTCATCGTATATACATTGCATCTCAGAAGCTAAAAAATCGATATTTTTCTCGAATTGCATGTTCATAGAGTGCCCTTGTATGTGTTCTTGTAAGGAGACTTGATATGAGCATGAGCAGGCTCGACTTGGGGAGGTGAAAGTTTGTAATCAGATCTTCTACGATCTCGAAGTGGAATCCCTCATAGATATAGATTCGAGTCGAGAAACGTATATAGTCATCAAGGAGAACGTATTCGGTCACAAAACTTTGATCGATCGCCTTCATAGAGTCCCAGAAGTCCTGAGTCTTCTGGGGAAATGATTTCCGGACGTCTTCGGGGAGTATTTTCCAGATGTATGGAAGACTTTCGAGGCTTCGACAGACGGTTGTACCTACGGCGAGGATGACCTTACCAGAAGAGCGAAGATTCGCAATAGTTTCAAAAATAGAGAGAGAAACTTCGACCAGCTCTTCATGGATAGAATAATCTCGAATATCTTCTGTCTTTACTCCCTGAAATGTTCCGAGCCCGACATGAAGCGTTATCAGTTGTTTTTTATGAGGGAGTTTATCGAGAAGTTCATTTGTGAAGTGAAGTGATGCGGTCGGTGCTGCTACGGATCCTAGCTTTTCTGCATAGACACTCTGATAATCTTTTTCTTTCTCTTTTGAATACGCAATATAGGGAGGAAGGGGGAGGGATCCATAGGATTCAAAAAACTCGGGTATTCTTCCTCCATGGAGCCTGAGGAGCCGACCCGCATCGGTTATACCGATAACCTCAAATATCCGATCATCAATAGTAAATGAATTCCCAACTTGAAACGCCTTCCCTGGACAAACGAGAGCCTCAAAGGTATCTTCAGTTTTAAGAGAAAGAAAAAATATTTCTGCATTTTTTATTTCCTTTTTTAGACCTCTTTTGTTTTTTACGATCAAATTCGGGAACTCGAGTCGAGCTCGCATAACTTTAGAATTATTGAAAAAAAGAACTCGATTTTTCGGAATAAGAGTATCGAGGTCCCAACAAAGAGATTCTTCTTGAATTTTTCCTGAGTATCGGTCGACCATGAGCAGTCTCGAGTTATGGTGAGGTTGTACTGAAGATTGTGCGATGAGCTCTGGAGGAAGCTCATAGTCATAGAGAGCGAGTTGGTAGGAGTGAGTCATAAGGCGAAGTATAAAAAAAAGAAATCAGAGTGCAACAAAAAAGAATCAACTACTGTGAGGGGGTGAATATATTTCTTTCTGACATCCATCTCCCAGTTGATTCTTCCTACTTTTTCTATAGAATTACCCGTATGAAATTTTGATATCTTCCCTTTCTTCTCTTTTTTTTGTGTATTTCAAGCTGTTCTTCTCCTACTGAGAATACGAGCCTGAGATTACCACCATCAGCAAAAAATAATCCTATTCTCGAACAAGAAAAAAAGGTCGCCTTTGCGAAGAAGCGACGACTCTATATCGATGAAATCCGAAAGGCTGACTATCTGGCGCTTCGGAACCAATCGACGGAAGCTCTCAATACGTACTTGAGTCTTCTCGAAAAACTCGGGAAGGATAGCATGCTAGAGAGAAAAATCGCGAATGTATACTTTGCAGATAAAAACTGGAGCGAATCCTACTCTTATTTTCAAAACCTTTCGTTTCGAGAGCTTCCGAGTGAAGAACAAGATAAATATATCGAATCTCTTCTTTTCGATGAGACAGAGCATGATACACGCTCGACCTTGGAGCGTACCGTGATCGATCAAGGAAAACTCGAATATTATAAAGCTATGGATACGTGTCATACGGGGATACACAACTGTATCATCACCATTATGGCAAGTACTGGTACTGGAAAAGAGATTACTGATCTCCGTGAGATTACTACTCATTATTCAAAAATAACTCCCGACTTTTACTATCGGAATATGCTGATTGCGGCAAAACTCTTTGAACAGGGGATGTTTCGGGCTTCAAAAGTGCTCTCTGAAGAAATACTTCTCAAACGTCCGGATTATAAAGAAGCGATGAAACTGCTGGGTTTCTCGTATAAAGGCCTCGGGAAATATGAAAAAGCTCGGGATATGCTCACGAACTACCTCGAGCTCTTTCCAAAAGATACTGATACTATCATAGCACTTGGAGAAGTCTATTTTGCGCTTGGAGACTATACGCTCTCAAACCTATATCTTAATAATGCTATTCTCACGGATACGAGTGATAAGATTTCTCTCGAACGGCGACTTGCATATAACTATATCATGATGGATGACTTTGACTGAGCTCTCAAGGTACTCTCACATATTCTCCAGAGAAAGGAAGCACTTGAAGATGATTTTGTTATCGGAGCATCTCTCGCGGGAGTCATGAATGAGTGGGTGCGAGCCTATGCATGGACCTCGGAAGGGCTTCGACTTTTCCCTGCTTCTTCCTCGATCCATACCGAACGAGGTCGTGAACTTCGAAACCTTGGCAAATATAGTGAAGCAGTCGTTGAGATCGATGAAGCTCTCAAACTCGCTCCAGAAAATACGAAAGCTCAGGCTGAACAAGCAATACTTCTTTACTATACGGCAGATATTGCTATTGCCAAGCAGGCTCTTGAAGCGATACGAGCAAAAATAACTGACTCTTCCATCCGGATAGAGCTCGATGAATATATTGCTCTAACAAAGCTCTAAATCCTTTCGGAACCGAGCGTATATTACGTTTTGAGTATTCAGTATGATGAGGGATTTCCATTCCAGGATACTAAGGAATGAGAATATACGAGTATCCAGCTCTCAGTAATCTCCAAATGAAAAATAGTGTTTCTCTTTCTTTTCGATACAATTCCATTATCCATTATCCATTATCCATTATCCATTATCCATTATCCATTATCCATTATCCATTATCCATTATCCATTATCCATT
>JAYVJC010000029.1:0-46100 GCA_043769645.1 Candidatus Altimarinota bacterium | reverse complement strand
CTCGGTTGATGTTTCCAAATGGTGCAGTATCTGACATGATTGAAGTATTAAAATCCAGAAGTTCGAACCTGATCAATTAGTTCTTTTCCTCACTGTTCTCGTATGTTCCCAGCTTCTAAGATACAGGCTCCGTCAATATGAAGGGCATCGAGAAGGTGGAAGTTATGCGTGATGAGGATAATCGTTTTTCATTTTTCCTGAAGGGAGGTGATCTCGGTAATGAGTATATCTATAGCTCCAATATCGAGTCCCGAGTCGATCTCATCGAGTATGATCGTATCGGGATCGAGAAGCCTGATCTGAAGGAGTTCGATGCGTCGTTTTTCGCCTCCAGAGAATCAGACATAGAGGTCTCGATCGAGAAAAGTTGTCTCGATACCAAGTTCACCGAAGAGTTTCGTCAGGATGCGTCGAAAGAGAAGGGTCGTAAGTGGTTTCGTCAGAGGGTTTTTGAATTTCTGGTGGGTATTATAGATCGTTTTGAGGTATTCGATCAGGGTAATTCCAGGTATTTCAGGAACATTTTGAAAGGAAAGAAATATCCCTTTTTCACTTCGTTCGTGTGGATCCATCTCGGAAATATCGACTCCACTCAAGAGAAGCTGACCTGTGGTATGGTAGCGTGGATGTCCGAGGAAAGAAAAGGCAAGAGACGATTTCCCACTCCCATTCTCACCGAGGATGGCATAGGTTTTCCCGTTTTCGAAAGTATAATTCAGGCGGTCAATAATAGTTTTTCCGATGATATCAACGCTATAGTTACGAAGTTCGAGCATAGTATAAAAATATGCCATAGTATAAGAATAGCCCAGGCGAAAGCAAGAGAAAGTCTACTTAGTCTATTGTATTTTTTGAATCAAGACCGGCAAGTATGCTCAATGCCTTTTGTCTTTTTCGAATGAGAAGTTTTATGATTTGTAAGAACTGTCTAGATTGACTTTGAAATCGTATCTTTGTATCATCGGAGATTTCTTGAGAAGTCTCAATAGATCTATTCAGCGATTCAAAAAGAGAGTCCATACTCCTTATTCATGTTTCTATATCGTTACAGAGCATAGTAATCTGAATAGCTCGAACAAAGTCGAGTATATACATTCAATCGAGTACTCAATCGAGTTCTTTTACGAGTACTCCGAGCGATTGACTGAGTTCATCTATACTCGCTTTATTTTCATGAGAAAATCACGATGTCAGTCATCATTCATGTTCCATATTATTCTCTTATTTTTAACTTATCAAACTCCCCTCGATCTCGCTCTGTCCAGTTCATATATGGGTGAGTTGAGAAGGAATTATTGGTAATTTTTTTATTTTTTGTGGTTTCCTGTCCGACCCATTCTGGTATTTCGAATTTCTCACCAAGTTCAGTGAGTTCGAGGTCCGCGATGGTAATCCCGGCATTGGCTCACTGATATTCATCGACTTCCCAGATATGTCCATCCGTATGGGTATATTCGTAGCGGAGTTTCTTCACTTCGATATGCCCGATCATGATATAGAGCGCGACTCGATGCGGGACTTCCCACTCATATTCATCACGGACATTGGGTTCATTTTTTCTCGTTTTTTTCTGTACTTTGAAGGCAAAAAGTGCTGACTTCTTATGGGTTTGTAGGTTCTCAGCAATTCGTACTCGGAGTTTGTTGCCGTCTCCTTTATGGATGGTCGTCTGGACGATGAGGGTCTTCGGAAGGCTTGATTTAATCCGTTGCCATTCCGGATGAGCATCATTGATGACAAATTGTCGTTCGATTTCACGTGGCATAGAAGTATTAATTATACTTCTATAGTAGCAGAATTACGGCAAGAAGGCAAATTATGCTGGTATCGATAGTCAATTTTGTTGCATTTGTAGGAGTATTTCCGACATTTCTCAAAAGTAACGCATTTTATCCTCAACCGACTTATTGCTTGTGAACACTTTTTCTAACTGTACCCTTCCATCATCGCTGAGTTTTCAATCTGGACCTGCGGTAATAAGTTGCTGAAATGCCAAGAGTCACTGGACATTCCGCATCACTTCAATAGATACAAGGGCAGCCACTTCTTCCCCGTGATTCCTCAAAATAACTGGTCCTGTTTGAGCGCTTTCTATCACTCCTGCAAGTCCCTTTCGTAGTTCAGTAACATCAACTCGTTTATAACTATCCATAGTAAAAGTAATCTTAAGATATATAATGAAAGGAAATATATGGTTTCAGATGAAAAAGTCAATTTTTTCACATTAATTTTCTCATCCGTCAAATTTCCATCCATTTTCGCTTGCTTTTCTTCTATTTTCGATATACTCACGCCAGATTCCCCATCAAATGGGATTATTTTGTAATTACTTCCCCATGAAATACCGCAATATTGCGATTATCGCCCACGTCGACCACGGAAAAACTACCCTCGTCGATGCTCTCTTGAAGCAATCTGGAACTTTTCGTGAAAACGAAGAGGTCGGAACGACGATTATGGACTCGAATGACCAGGAACGAGAGCGTGGGATCACGATCTACGCAAAAAATACGGCTGTCATGTACAATGATGTAAAGATCAATATCGTCGATACTCCAGGACACGCGGACTTCGGTTCGGAAGTCGAACGTGTGCTTCGAATGGTTGACTCAGTCTGTCTCGTCGTAGATGCCTACGAGGGACCGATGCCACAGACCAAGTTTGTCCTCAAGAAGGCTCTTGAACTTGGACTCAAGCCTATTATCGTCATCAACAAGATCGACAAGCCGACCGCTCAGCCAGAGGCAGTCGTCGATATGCTTTTCGACCTCTTTGTCCAGCTCGGAGCGACCGATGAACAACTTGATATTACCGACGGACGTATCGTCTACGCTATCGCTCGTGAAGGGATCGCGATCAAGGAACTCACCGATGAACGAAAAAATATCAATCCCCTCTTCGATACGATCCTCGAGCAGGTGGCTCAGGCGGCCAATGATACAACGAAGCCATTCAAGATGCAGATTGCTAACCTCTCTTACGACAACTATGTCGGACGTATGGGAATCGGTCGTGTCTATGAAGGAAAGGCGAAGGTCGGACAAAATGTCACGATCGTCGGCAATGATGGCGAACGTCGAACTGGGAAAATTTCGAAAATATACAGTTCCCTCGGACTTCGTAAGATCGAAGTAGAAGAAGGAGAGGCAGGGGATATCATCACGATTGCTGGAATCCCGGATATCTACGTGGGGGAAACGGTTTCGACCGATCCTGCTACCGAAGCTATGCCCGCGATCACCGTCGATGAGCCAACCCTCAAAATGGAATTCATGGTTAATGACTCTCCATTTGCTGGAAAGGAAGGAAAGTATGTCACCTCTCGTCAGATTCGTGAGCGTCTTGAAAAAGAACTCGAGATGAATGTAGGCCTCAAGATCGACCTAGAAGGGTCAGATGGAAACGGATATGTCGTCTCGGGTCGTGGAGAACTCCACCTCTCAGTGCTCGTCGAGACCATGCGTCGAGAAGGATTCGAGCTCCAGGTCGGATGTCCACAGGTCATCTTCCATGAAGTCAGTGGGAAAAAGCACGAACCGATCGAAAATGTCGTCATGTGGGTCCCAGAAGACCGAAGTGGGACAGTATTCGAAATGCTCGGAAAGCGAAAATGAGTCTGTAAGAATATGAACACAGTCAATGGTGTTACCAATATGGAATTCGAAGTGCCAACTCGTGGACTTCTCGGATTTCGCTCACGATTCGTCATCGAAACCAAGGGTGAGGGGATCATCTACTCGAGCTTCTCTCACTATGATGAATACAAGGGATCGATCGAAAAGCGAGATGTCGGATCGATGATTTCTGGAACTCCAGGAGCCGCAATGGCGTACTCTCTCTGGAAGCTCGAAGAGCGCGGACCGATCCTGATCGAACCCACCACAGAACTCTATGAAGGGATGATCATCGGAGAACACCTGAAGGGGGGAGACCTCGTGGTGAATGCGACCAAGAACAAGCAGCTCACCAATATGCGAGCCTCTGGAACGGATGAAGCCATCCGCCTCACTCCGATCCGCCAGATGACCCTCGAAGATTGTCTCGACTACATCGGAGAAGACGAACTCGTCGAAGTCACTCCAAAATCCCTCCGCCTCCGCAAGGTCTGGCTGACGGAAACCGACCGAAAGAAACATGGTGGAGGTCGATAAAATATAAATCGAAAAGTTGTAATTCAAAATCTCCTGCTATAATCGTGGGAGATTTTTAATTATGAAATAAATTAAATTTGACATATATTTTATTTTAAATATAAAATACTTACATTTATTACACTATTATGAAACCATTAGGAACAGCTCCGGATAAAATAGTTGCAGACGTATCCCAACTGGGAAATACAGCTACTACGCTAGCATCTACCACCGAAGGTAAAGCAATATCTATGCTCTGAGATGGTACTTCGAATGAAATGCTTATGAAAGCTATCGAAGAAATCGAAGATCTTGAATTTGCAGCTAATCTTCTTGTGAATGAGGGTCGACAAGGAAAGATAGAAAAGATAGAGCAAAGAATGTGAATGGATATACAAACAAGTATAGAACAAGGACTTTTACTTCTTGCGGATATGATACGTCAACTTCAAGAAAAAGGCTATGAAACAAAATCAATTGAAACACGTGCTGAAACCGTAAGAAGTAAGCTTTATCAAGGAATGGATGAAACAGGTATGTTTCATATGGATGGACCTATCCCATTTGCGAATCACTGGGATCCATACTTTAAAATAGAACGAACCGTATTCGGGAAAAATGAACTATGACTCCAAAGAGTTTATTCTGATAGGTTGATGGATCAGAACTTAGATAAATACTACGCTTCAAGAGAAATCGCAGATAGACTTTTTCCTGAAGGGGTAACAAAAACATTTCGCTGGGCACAAGCTTTGCTTGAGGCTTACTATGGAAAATCAGTTGAGTTAAGACTAGTGAGAGCCTCCGTCAATCATGGTAATGGACACGATTTACATTACTATGGTTGGAAGTTTACGGATGAGAGCACTAAAACTCAAATATAAGAAATAAAAAATCCCCGAATTCGGGGATTTTTTATTTTATACTCATGTTCAATTCGTTCTCTGTTGAGTACTTTTGACAATATTCTCGAGTGCAACATTTGGCTGTAATAGTCTGTTAAATTCTCGATCCGCATACTGTTTGATTTCTCTATAGGCAAACGCATCATCATTGAAACCTCTTTTCATTTGATCTCAGGCTCCACGGGTCGCCGCATCTCTTATGAGATGGAACTCTTCGATCGAAAAAGTGATAGTATACATAATATTTACTAATACATTCCCTATTGATAAACCCTTTTCTACGTAGTAATCGAGTGTGGAAATAAATTGCTCGGGGGAAACTATATCGAGCTCTTGAAGTTCTCCTATCGTAAGGGAAGGAGGTGCAGGGGTTTCGAGTGGAATAGACATATATAAAAATGAATATAGAAGATATTATATCCTATAATTTATATTGTCAATATAATTAGATATCTCAGTATAAAGAAGATTTACTCGGAGAGTATTCCTCTCATGTCTTCCTTATATGGCGCTTCTATTGTCATCATTTGTTTCGTCCGTGGATGAAGAAGAGTGAGAGAAAAAGCATGAAGAAGCTGTCGATGGATGTCGAAGTGTTCTCGAGCATAAGCATTTTCATTTCTATTTCCATACGCCTTATCTCCGAGGATAGGATTCCCGATGGAGGCAAGGTGGACGCGAATCTGATGGGTACGTCATGTCTCGATACGACACTCCATGAGAGTATATTTATCTTGGATTTTAGATTTCAGGGTAGCATAGTGAGTGATGGCACTTTGACCAGTAGGATCAATACGTACTTTCGCTTCATCTTTTGCATTTTCGACTCTGAGGAGTCTTGCGTTGATCGTATCTCTAGGCTTAAGGGGCGTCCCGACAATCACAGTATGATATATTTTCTCAATCCGACCTCACTGGAGTTCTGAGAGGAGAAATTCGAGGGCTCATTTATTTTTCACGATGACGATCACTCCACTCGTCTCTCGGTCAATTCGATGAAGGAGCGAGGGCTTAAAGGTGAGTGAATTGTAGTCATTACCTAGATAATCTTGTACCAGTTCGATCAGAGAGGCTTCGGTTGTTTTATGGTCTCCCGGGTGGACATTGATTCCGGCAGACTTATTCACTATAAACAAATCCTCATCTTCATAGAGGATATCTTCAGAGGAGAGTTTACTATTTTGGGTTTTCGGTTTTGGTTTTTTAGTTTTTTGGAAACCCTCCATTTCTTCGAGAGAGAAATAGAAATATACTGTATCACCTTCCTCAAGTTTTATGCTCTGGTCCGCTTTTTTTCCGTTCAATTTTATCTTTCCCGTACGTATCGCCTTAAAAATAGCGGTAAGTGGTGCATGTGGAAGGTACTTCCTGAGGAATTTATCAAACCGCTGATTCGCATCACTTCATTCGACCTTGATTTCTATAGGTGCCATTATTGGAGGACGGTAAAGTCAAGGGCCGTATTTGTGGTAATCTGAGGAATCTGGATAGTTCGAGATCGGAGGAACCCATCTGAGTATCACTTCGTAGTAAGGTTGAGGTATTGATCTGGGATTCCTGGTGCATATCCGGCGGTAAAATCAATCTGATATTCCAGAAATGGAATCGATTTCCCATCAACCAAGAGAGGTCGTAGGAGAGAAAGCTTGAGGGTACATCCATACCCTTGACATTTACCGGAGCCGGCAGACAAAGAAGCATTCAGATGAGCTGGATCGGTGTAGAAAGCCGTAAATGACATATTTCATCCGCTTGAAGTATTTCCATTTTTTGCACTGATTAGAGTACTTGAAAATGGAGTATTTGAGTCTTGTATATCAACTCATTGAAATACTTCCGTCTCGCCACTCGCGAATAGTGCCTCAGTAGATGCGGCCAGTACCCAGTTGACTACTCACTTTGTATTGAAGCTCGGATCAAGCGTTTCCGAAACAGCTGGATCGAGATTAGGGATTCGAAAATGAAAATAAACGCTATTCCAATTTACTCCATTTGGTACTACAATCTGTACTGGGGCTCAGAGTGAGATAATATTCCAGTTCAGATCAAATGGACTATTTCCATTTGAAAGCCTCGGAACCGTTTGAGTAAGTGGAAGGGCCGTTCCGGTATATCCCACGGTCTTTAGGGCACCAAATCCCACTGGATCTATCGCCCAAGGGGTTCTCTTATCAGTGGTATATATAGCTCTTTCGATAGCAGAGGTTGCGAGATAGTAGGCAGCATTTGACTGCTCGATATTTTCTGTTCGGTCAGAAAATCTCCAGATTTTCTCCAGAAATACAACTCATATAATCGTAAGTACGATGATGAGCCACATACCGATCAAGAGAGCTGAGCCACGATGATGAAGTTTTGGAAATAGACGCATAAGTAGTTACTTTTAAAATTCGCTCAAACTAAGCGTGGTACTAATATTTACCTTTGGATTGTCATCTTTGATAGCCTTTCTACGGTTCCAAGCAAATCCAAGGGTCAGCTTCATACGAACATATGGATGCACAAATACAGCAGGATCAGAAGTAGACCATGCTTTCAGGGGATCTTTATTTGGATAGAGTTTAAATTCTATATTTTCGACATTGATGTAACTCGGAAAGAGCGGAATCCACTCAGCTCAAGTACCTGTCGGAATAGTGCCAACGGTGGTAACAGGACCTTTGCAATTCCCCTCCCAATCAGCATGACAAACCCACGTATCGATGTTGCTATCATACGCTCAGCTGCTCGTCCCATTATGTTGTTCTCCGAAGTCCTTGCCTACGAGTTTGAGTATTTCTATATTTCCAAGACATCCTGTTCCTGTAGTTCCTGTACATGTGGTTCCAGTAGGTCTATTGGGGTCAAGTCCAACCTTCCATCTAAAAAAAATACGTTCCTTTTTTATAGGGTTATAGAGGTAGAGCTCTCGAACATTTCCATCAAAAATAGTCGGACCTTCTCAGAGATCTACATCATCTTCATCTCACTGGATAGATCAGTTTCCATCCTCATCTCCGTTGTCTCCATTATAGTTTCCATTGTAGTCGATAAACTGGTACTTATACTCTCCGTACCGCTGAAACACTCCTGATTGCGATAGGTTACTGAACGTATTTGATCCGAGCAGACATCCAGAACTTACCATTTGTGCTCCATTGTTACTTCTACAAAAGTAAAACCCACTTCCATATACCGGATCAGGTGCTACATTATCAGTATCGATCACTCAACCGCTTCCATAGTTTCCAAATCCCGTCAAAGTATCATAGTATCAGTAAGTAGAACCAGTTCCTCGTACCTTTCGGTTCCAGTATTCTTCATAGTCGATGGTTCCTCCATCCTTGATCAAACTTGCGAGTTTTTCAGAAAAATAATAAAGCTCTGACTCCAGGTCTACCTTATTCAGAGTTTGAATCCTGACAACTCCAATATTTGCAAGTGCTTGAAAAGCAAAAATCATAATCATTGAAAAAAGAGTCAATGAGATAATAATTTCTGCGATGGTGAACCCTACTTTTGTGGGGATGAAGTGTTTCATAAAGAAGTTTTTTGGATATTGAAAAAGTAGGAAAACGCTATGAATAATGCCCTTCATAATTTGATCCCAGTAGGAAACTGCCAGAAACGTTCAGGTCATTTATGGAGAATGAAATCCAGATACGGTGAGACATCTAAAGTGGTAGATTTACATCAGAGGAGAACATATATACTGCGGAATATAGCTCGAAAAAATCCCTTAGCTCAAACAAAGAGAAGTATATAGAAATTTTGTCTCTCTAGAGAATTACTTGAAAATACTGACATTTTCTATAAGGTAGTATGATAAATCCAATCCGATGAATTATATACTAAATTCTAAAAATCGAAAGCTAAAAACAAAAGTTATTCACTTGACTTCTCGTCTAACTTTTTGATTATCGCATATAGGAATCCTCGAAAAATATATCGTCCTCTCTGTTTGTCTTTTGGTTATTTCTCTTTTCTTTCCCTGGTTTCAAGCGTTGGTCACGATCGGAAAAAGCTTACATCCGTACTATGTGTGGGACAATGGGTATACAGGAATCATCCTTCAACTCGTTATCCTAGTATCTGGAATAGTATGTTTCTTTATTTTTTCGAATTCTCGAAAGGAACGCTTTCGTCCCTATATGTTTCTCGGGGTAACAGATGGTCAGCTCTATCTCATACTCTCGGTTCTGCTGTTCGTAATACTCCTTGATATTCACCGATACACGATCGTATTCTTACAGTTTGCCAGTGGAGGAATTGAAACGAAGTCGGGCTATATTTTGGCTCTTATCGGGACTATAAACTTATGAATTTGATGATACTTATTTCACCGGAGTGAACAAAGAGAGTCTCGAGATCTTGCATATATTGACCGAAATAATAACTATGAATTTGATGACTATAAAGAGATTCTGGGACAAAGTTCCCCCATAAATAATTCTTCTCAGCCAAAAAAAGACAAGAAGAATATGAGTTTACCAATTTAACTTGACTTATTTTGGAAATCCATATTATGCATATATAACTTATTATTCATATGACTGCTATAGCTTCCCAGATTCAGCCTATCTTTATGGATATACTCAATTCTCTTGCTGATAAGGAACGTACAGTGATATCACGTCGTATCGGACTCGAGGGAGAAAGAGAAACGCTTCAAGAAATCGGTAACAGTTATGGAATCACCAGAGAACGAGTTCGTCAAATAGAAGATGTCGGTATCAAGAAAATTGGTCGTATTATGCGGTCGAGTCCTCTCATGCAGATTCAAGAGTCAGGAGAAAAAATACTCAAAATGTGCGGTGGTGTAATGACTCGAGATAACCTGATCACTGCCATTATCGATGATATCGGTGCGCAGGGAACAATTAACTATAATATTATTGATGTACTCCTGCAGGCTGACTTCAACCTCCAGAGGTCGAAGCCTCAGCTTGGTACGAAGACATATTTTCACTTTCCAGAAATAGGAAAAAAGCTTATCGAAGCAGTCCACAAAGAAGCTATAAAGATACTTAAGAAAAAAGGTGATATTATCGAAAATACGATCCTCTATGAAGCGATCAAGCTCGACCTTTTTGCTCAGTTTGGAAAAGTAGATGCTCCGCTTGTTGATACTATTCTAGATATCTATCTTGATATTGTAAAGGGTGAGGAGAAATTCGTCGGGCTCGAAAAGTGGAAGATCCTCAATCCAGCTACCCTCAAGGATAAAGCAATATATGTTCTCAAAAAGAAAAAAGAACCCCTCCACTTTATCGATATTGCCAATGCTATTACTGAGTACTTTCATGAACCTGTCAAGGTTTCGACGATTCACAATGAACTCATACGCAATGAAGAATTTGTCCTGATCGGTCGAGGAATCTATGTCCTCAAAGAATGGGGGTATAAAGAAGGAACCGTACTCGATGTCATCATAGAAGTTTTTCAAAAGGCAAAGACTCCCCTCTCGACAGAAGAAATAACGGCACGAGTTCTGAAAGTCCGAAAGGTGAAAACAACTACGATTTATATGAATCTCCAGAACAAGAAGTTCATCGAACGAGTCGGACGAAACCTCTACCAAGCAAAAGCAAAATAATCAAAAAATCCCAAGAAACCTTGGGATTTTTTGTGAGCTGTATATATTTATAAATTCATAGCACCTGCCGTCGTGATAAAGTTCGAGAGTACGATAACGACAATACCCACGACAATACTCGCTCAGAATGAGTAAAAGACCTTATCCCCAAACTCCTTTTCCCCAAATCGTTTAGCGATACTTGCTTTGACGATATTATTCGACATCACCGCAATCAAGATAGTCGAAGAAGCGAGCAAGTATGCAATCTTCCCCTCCTCAGCGGTACTCGCCATAGTTTGTGTGATAGCATCTACATCTGCTAGTCAGGAAATTACACCAAAAATATAGTAATAAATCTTTTCTGCTGCTGCTCAAAACCATTCTTGGAGATTGGATTTATATACGAGACCCACCCCAGCAATAAATTTTATAAGAAGAATAAGTCAGGCAAATTGAAGTGCCGGAGCCACTCGAAAAGGACTTTCATATTTTTGTGTTTCTTCAACGGTTATGGTTCATTTATTTGCCAATTTATAGAGGTAGAGGGTACAGCTTGCGAGCGTAGTGAACATAGCACATGCCGGAATCAAGATAATAGGAAGGATTTCTGGACTATAAAATCATGATATCAAAATAACTCGGATAAACATGATACAGGAAGCCGCAAGGGTTCCTACAACATATGCATTCGTATTTCCATCCTTACGGTGGCTTTTTTGTGTCATTGCAGCTGTTGTAGCGGTAGATGAGATGAGTCATCAGACCGCTCCTGTAGCAAGGATACCTCAGCGTGGTCACATTACTTTAGCAAGTATATAAGCAATATACTCGACACCTGCCATAATGACAACGAAAAACCAGATACTATACGGATTAAAAAATTTCATAGTAAGGATTCCATCACTCCACTCTAGACTCTTGTTTCCGAGGATCCAGTGAGCAATATCGAGAAATGAATACTTAGCATCTGGTAAAAGCGGAAGTATGACGAGTGCTATCACAGCAAATTTGAGAGTAGTTCCGAGCTCTTCTCGACTGATACGCTTGAGAATTTCGGAAAGAAACTCTTTTGAGGAGAGAATAATCATGATAAACACGGTAAGAATCACGGCAAAAATATACTCCCCCTTCATACTCATCACTCCGATAAAGTAGGTAAGAATAGCTGCATACTCGCTCGTGACTCCCATCTGGTCCTTGCGAAATGACGAATACAAGTAGGATCCTATGATAAAAAGAGTAGATATACAGGTTCCGATGATAACCCATATACTCGACTGGTACTGCCTGTCAAGCCAGACACATATTGCTCCAAGAAGGGCTATCAGAGCGTAGGATCGAATCCCTCAAAATCCGATAGCACCACCAACTTTTACACCTCTTCGTGGCATTTCTCTTTCGACTCAGATAACTGATCCAAGGAGTATTGCGAGTATCATGCCAAAGGCTAATTCATGGTCCATAAGAAAAAATTAATACTACTTAAATATATCCTAGCATATCGTACAAATAAAGGCAAACATTCTAAGGTTTTCCACGTGAAATAGGTATAAACTCTGTCTCTCCAAGAAACTTTGGTTCGGTACCAATTATCACATCCCAGAGAGCTACCCAGCGTGCTCCAATTTCACGAATATATACCCAAAACCCTCGAGCCAATGATATATCTGCTGCTCCGTATCATATAGCATCAATTCCGTGACTCTGAGCTAAGAAAAGAGCTCGTTCGGTATGAAATGTCTGTGAGATGATCGTAAATGAGGTGAGACCAAAAATATCTCTCGCTCTGATGATCGAGTCGAGTGTACGAAATCCTGCATAGTCAAGAGTTATAGCTTCGCTTGGGATTCATCATTTGATGAGGGCCCTTCGCATAGATTCGGGTTCGTTGTACCGTACATCACTATTATCTCCTGAAATGAGAATATGTTTAATTTTCCCCTGTTCATAGAGAATCTTTGTGGCCTCGATTCGAGTGGTAAAAAATAAGTTCTCTCCTCCCAAAACATTATACTGACTGGTTCAGAGAAGTAATCCCGTTTGTCTCACTGGGAGGTTCTCAGTACTCGTATAGAGACTATCCGCTACTCTGAGACTTGTATAAATCCATGCTCCTGGTGAAACTACCAATACAAAGAGTCCTAAACGAGAAGTGATGTACAACAAACGATAGAGGTACGGTTTCAATGGTAGAAGTTACGACTAAAAAGAAACAGCAACAATGGTAGGCGATTCTTCTATTCGTCACTTGTATTCATACCCTCAAGCTGCGATAGTCTTATCAGAAATAATGATTCGATGCGGTATACCGAGAAGGTCAGCGTCTTTCGCTTTTGCCCCAAAGCTCATCTCACGATCATCGATCATTACTTCTTTCCCTTCTTTTTCAAGCTTCTCGGCCAAAGTTATAGCTTCTGGAAGGTGTTCACCTATAACAATAATCACATGGGAATATGGAGCTACCGCTTCGGACCAGATGAGTCCTCATTCATCATTCATTTTCTCAGCAATTACTCCCATCAGTCGAGAAATACCGATTCCATAACATCCCATGACGACTTTGCCTACCGTTCCATCTTTTTCTTGGTACTTCACATCAAAAGCATCAGAAAAACGAGATCCAAGTTTGAAAATATTCCCCACTTCTGATACCACTTTTATAGAATATTTTGATTTTTGACATACCACACAACTAAAGTTTCATTCCTCTATGATTTCTTTGTTGTGAGCCTGTCCGCAATCCTGACAGACATAGATTTCATCTTCACCGATACTGAGTTCGGTCTGGAACTCATAGGAATACTTCGAGAAATCCCCTCCGCTCGCGAAGGTATAATACGTAGAATCCCCTATCCCGAGACGTGCGAAAACCCGGTCATAGGCACCATGCATCACTTCAAAGTATGCATCGAGCTCTTCCTGTGAGCGATGGAATGAGTAAGCATCCTTCATGAGGAATTCTCTGCCACGAAGGAGTCCTGATTTGGCTCGTTTTTCATTTCGAAACTTCCACTGGATCTGATAGACCGAGCACATATCGAGATCTTTATAGGACTGGATAAATTCTGCGATAAGAGGAGTGACTACTTCTTCATGAGTGGGATTCAAGGCATACTCCTTCCCTTCAGCGCTAGGAAGTTTAAAGAGGACATCGACACTATCCCATCGACCCGTTTTTATCCAGTTCTCTTTCGCCCCCAGGGCCGTCATCAGGACTTCACGAGAGCCGATCATATCCATCTCATCTCGAACGATATTTTCTATTTTTCGTAGCACTCTGAGACCGAGGGTCGTGAAATTGTAGGCTCAAGCCAGGGTCATGCGAATCATCCCTGCCTGGAGGAGGAGGCCAGTTCCACGGTTATCAGAACCAGTTGGCATAGAACGCTGAGTTTTGAATGGGAGTGAGGAGAGAAAAAGCATAGAGTATAAAATTAATGAAATTATTATAGGGGAAAACCTATTTTGTGGAAGGATAAATTTTATTTCGTAATTTTTCGAGATTTAACTTTCTTCATCATTTTCTTTTTCAGGGAATGATAAAATTTCCAGCTTCATATAAGACAATATTTTGTAATGATTTTACTACGAGAATAAGCTTATATGTTTCAGGAAATTCTCCATAATTTGTTAATTTATGTACAAGCGAATCTCCGTTGTCATTGATACAGTTTCGATGTTGTAGATATTCTTCTCACATAGATTACGATATAAAAAATAAATCCCCCCTTCTTATGACTTTCGAGGGGGGATTTTGAGCATCTATAACAATTCCCTATTCGAAAGTCGAAAGGGGTGGAGGGACAAGGAATGCAAATTGAAGTTTTTTAAACATAGAACAATAATATAGGAAATATGCTTCCTGTCAAGAAATTGCTCCGTTCTTAGCTTTATAATATTCTCACTGGGATAACATGAATACACATCTCTCCGAGGTAGGAAGAATCTAGGTTCTTTCTCTATGGATCCTTCCTTTATCAGAGGTATCCAGAGAGGACGTAAGAGCTATAGAATAATCTTAATCAAGAGAAACTACTATACATATATATGTATAGCTTATTCTCGCTCACATCCCGGGTACGCTTAATGTGCAAACAGAAAAGACAACAAAAAATCCCCTTCCGAGAATCGGAAAGGGAAATTTTGTCTAAAGTAGTATTTCTCGAGAGAGAAATTACTTCGTAAATGTTGCGCTTGCACCAGTCGTACCAACGTACGTCTCAGTGTCTGCAGCAGCACCTACCGAGTAGAAGAGTTGAGTAAGAGCAACCTGAAGCTGTCCACCAGAAGGAAGAAGGCTAGCAGAAGTTACATATACTTCGAACTCGACATATCCACCATTCTTATCAGCTGTCATGTTAGTCGTAAGACCAGTGACAGAGATAGTCTGGGCGAGAGCTGGAACTGGAGCCGAAGCAGTTGTTCCAAATCCTCCACAAGTGTTAGAGTTACCTTGATCTCGAAGACATCCGCTTGCCGTGTAAGAAGTATTACCTGGAAGAGCTGTCTTGAAGTCAAACTTAGCACCAGTAAGAGTAATTCCAGTATTCGTATCAGGATTAGTAACACGAACCTTAAATGTATTTTCACTGATAGTAGTAACGAGTACTGTAGGGGCTACGGTACCAATTGTATACGTCTTAGTAGTCGCCATTCCCGTAGGAGTGATGGCTGTAGAGTTAGAGTCACGAACGACAGTAAGAACTGTAGGGAAGAGAGCTCCAGTTGAAGATCCAACCTTAAGAGTCATACCGTAGTATGCATCTACAGAGGTTACACCAAGGAGTACCTTATAGTTCTTAGTAATATCCTTACCGATAGTATCATTCATACTAGAGAAGGTAATGGTATTTCCAGAAATAGTCACCGTAGCAGAAACTTCTGCATTCGTAGACACATCTACAAGCTTAGCGCTTGAAGTAGAGTTAGAGATAGCTTGGATAGATCCTGTAGAAACAGAAACTGGAAGAGTAATAGACTGAACTCGAGCCACTTCATTACGAGCGGTAACTGCGAATCGTCCGATTTCCTGTTCAGCTGAAGAGTACACACGAGACGTAGAAGGAGCTGCGATAGTCGCCTGCTTGAGTTCTACCTCAGCCGTGTTCACAGTCGTCTTATCACCAGTAAGAGATGATCCAGCTCCGAGACTCGTAATTGAGTTGTTGCTTGAGTCTCGAACTTCAGTAAGAGTTACTGTAAATTGGTATGAAGAAGGGGCAATATTAGTATTGTTCTTCGTCGAACCTTCGATCGTAAGCATAGCAGGATTTGCTTCATCCACAACGAATGAGACAGTTCGTGCTTGAGCACCTACGAGAGAAGTAAGAGTCGCAATCTCTGAACCGTTAAGTTTCACAGAAAGCTGATCATTAACGAATCCTGCGATTCCCGTACCTGTTACAGTAGGAGTAATAGTAAGCATTCGTACTGATACTGGAGTCTTTGACTGGAGTTTTCCAGCGAAGAGTTTGATGTTGTTCACACCTGGAGCAAGAGTTACATTTCCAGTAGAAGTCTTAGAGAATGTAAATTCTACAGAACCAAAGGTAATAGCAATAGCTGACGTACCGAGAGTTACCTGAGTAGAGTAGCCAGTAGCCATTTCTACAGCATTGATATCTGTAGTCGCATCGATCTTAAGACCCATAACATTACTATTTGCATCGATGAGAATATCTCCTCGAAGCTCGTAAGTCTGAGTATTTCCAGAAGAAAGAACATCAGCAAGTCCACTTACAGAGAGTTTCTCTGAAGAAAGTGTAACCGTACCGACAGAAACTCCATTCTTATATACCTTTACATTCGTCAGTCTCTTCGTGAAGTCAGTAGACCCACTTCGAGTAATCGTAAATCCAGTTACCTTAGACTCACGTCCACCAGCAGAGATATCAAGCTTCGCAAAAAGCTGATTTGACTTACCAGTAGTAATCGTACCACCAGCTGTCGAAAGACTTGCTGTAGTAGTAGCTGCAACGTATGAAGTAGTGTTAAGAAGACCGAGAGTTACTGGAGCACCAGTAACAGTGGTATTAGAAGCATTTACCATATCAAGAGTGAACTGATGTTGGCTATTCTCAGCACCAGAGAGGTTGACGAGGATATCTACCATTTGAGATGATCCAGCAGCTACCACAAGGGCAGGAGAGAAGTAGACAGTAGCCTTCTGAGAAGTAGGGTTGTAGTAATCAGCCGTACTTGAGATGACGACACCATGCTGAGCGGCACGGATACCGTTCGAAGAAGTGATGTCATTGGAGTTACCGAGTCCAGATCGTGAAACGACGAGAGACTGTATAGTAACTGGGTTTGCACCAGCCGTAAGCTTAATAGAACCAACCTTTACAGAAGATGCGTTCTTAGGAACGTACTGAGCAGAAGCGGTACCATCAAGAGCGACACTGAGAGCTCCAGAAGCTACCATTACAGGAGGAGTAGTACCAGTTCCAGTAGGAGGAGTAGTACCAGTTCCAGTAGGAGGAAGGTTTCCAGGTCCAGCAGTATCGATATCAAGACCAGCAGCACAAGCAGCTATCTTGAACGCTTCACCACGGCTAGAAGTAGAAGCAGGTCGGAAGTAAGAAGAAGACTTCGCACATCCGATCTCGTTGGCACGGTTGATAAATCCTGCAAGGTCACCAAGACCTGCAACATCCATATAACCAGCGTCAACCATTGATCCTTCCTCACCAAGAGCAGCAAGGATCATCTTCACCATTTCAGCACGAGTTACATTTGCCGCAGGGCGGAATGTAGCGTTAGAAGTAGAGACAACTCCACCCTCAGCGAGAGCTTCGATGTATCCACAAAGGTCTCCAAGTGTAGAACCAACGTCTGAGTAGACATCAGCCATACAAGAAGTAGGAGCAAAACCACCAAGGTTTGCTACAATCTTTGCAAGTTCAGCACGAGTGACATTGTCACCGAGACGGTATCCGATCTCAGATTGCTGAGAAGAGATAACGTCATTATCAGCAAGGACTTGAGCGTAGGGAAGAAATTCACTAGCAGCAGCAACGAGAGAAGTACTCAACGTAGCAACGAGTATAGCAGTTCCACCTACAACAGAAGTTACCTTCGTAAGGAAGTTACCCATATTGTAATATGGTTAAAAAATAAAACGAGTTTCCTCGTAGATCAACAATTTTGAAAAATCCTAGTCAGAAGATTTCTCGTCCTACCGAAGTAGGAGTGGAGTACAAAAGAAAATTTATATGTTTACGCTTCGGATTCCCGAAGGCACTTCCTCTATATATGAAAAAGTACGAAATATATATTTTTTCTCAAGCATTCCGATTTGATTCCCTGGTCAGGGGAATCACCTGTCCGATTGCTCGGCAAGGTTAAAGCTTTAACCTCAAGTTACGTACATAACAAGAGGAAGAAAAGGAGTTGAAAGTTTAAAGTTATAAGGTAAAAGTTTCGAACTTGAGAACTTTTTAACATGAAAACTTGAGACACTACACTTCTTCCTCTCGTCAGATAGAACAAGAGATTTTGAAATTGGGCAGTTTATATGTTAAAGTTCGTGAAACAGAAAGGTCGGTTTCTGAGCGTAATACTATGAAACGAGGGGTCAAAGTCAAATGAAATCAGGTCCTCTTCACTCTATTTTCACGATTGTATTCACATAGAGTTATACCACTCCAAATATCTATTTTTTGACAAGAACGGGTTTTTCCTCTCTATAAAGGGCCAAACTCCCTCAAAGAAAAACAAATTTTATTTTTTTTGGTTTTCATATACAATACTTATGTTGATTCGATAGAAACTCACTTTACTCACTATAAAAACAACCTATGACACCTGTAACTATCTTAAGCCTCCTAGTATGAGGATTTATTGGCGTATTGGCTTCTTACTTTGTAATTTCCTGGAAAAATAAAAATAAAAAACAAGTTATCATTCGAGAAGCCGAAGAACAAGCCCAAAAAGTCCTCCGACAATCAGAAGAACAAGCCAATTCTATCCGTAAGCTTCTCGAAGAAGAACGTACTGAAATTCGAGAACGAAAGCAACAAGCTGTAGAACAAGAGCAAAAAATAACCCAAAAAGAGGAACGTCTCGACAAAAAATATGAAGAAGTAGAGGCGAAAAAGAATGAGCTCTTTGAGAAAGAATGAACCCTTCAGAAAGAAGTCGAAAGGGTTGAGAAAAAGCAATCCGAAGTCAGTAATCGACTTGAAGAAATCAGTAAATTATCTCAATCTGACGCCAAGGAACTCCTTTTAAAGTATACCGAAGAACGCTATGAGAAAGATATCCTCAGTCTTATAGAAAAAAAGAAGAAGGAATACAAGATCAAGGAACGAGATATGGCACGCGAGATTCTTATCAAGTCGATCCAGCAATATGCGGGAGATGTCACCGGGGAGACGACTCAGACTATGGTAACGCTTGAAAGTGATGATCTCAAGGGAAAACTTATCGGAAAAGAAGGGCGTAATATCATAGCTTTTGAACGAGCTACTGGTGTTTCCCTCATTATTGATGATGCTCCCGATACAGTATTTCTTTCGAGTTTCGACCTCTTTCGTCGGTATATTGCGAAGAAATCACTCGAAGACCTCATAGAAGATAAGCGAATACAGCCTGCGCGGATCGAGGAAATCGTCGAAAAAAACCAACAAGAAGCTGAAAAGCTTATCTATGATCTTGGCAGGAAAACGATCGATGAAATGGGAATACTCGATATCCCCGATGAAATTATCCCACTCATTGGAAAGTTTCGGTTCCGTACGAGCTATGGGCAAAATATATTGATGCACTCGAAAGAAGTGGCCTATATTGCAGAGGCGATTGCTCGCCTTATCGGAGCCGATCCGGTGCTCGCTCTTCGAGGGTGACTCCTCCATGATCTCGGAAAATCTATGGACCATGATATCGAGGGGACACACCCCGAAATCGGCGGGCGCATAGCTCGAAAGTACGGACTCGATGAAAAAACCGTCAATATCATCGAAGGGCACCATGATGATGTTCCGCAAATATGTATCGAGACCAAGATCGTGCAGATTGCTGATGCTATATCGGCCGTACGCCCAGGAGCGAGACGGATGAATGTAGAAGACTATGTGAAACGTATCCAGGAAATGGAGAATATTGCTATGAGTTTTTCATGAGTGAGTAAAGCATACGCCCTTTCAGCAGGACGGGAGGTTCGTGTATTTGTCGACGCAGATACAGTATCTGACCTCGCTTCCGAAAAACTCGCGCAAGAAATAGCGGCTCAGATCGAAGCGAACTGTAGCTATCCAGGTGAAGTGAAAATTAATCTCATGCGAGAGAAGCGTGTGATCGAGTACGCAAAATAATGTCCATATAAAGTCTTCAAGTTACGAGGAATACCTTTTAACTTTTAACTTTTAGCTCTTAACTGAAATCACATGTATCCGAAAATTGAATTCTTTGATGGTTGGATAACTATATATACCTTTGGCCTCTTTCTGAGTATAGCTTTTGTTGTATTCTTTTGGCTCCTCCATAGACTCTCAGGAAAGATGGGTATTACGGAACCCGTATTTCAATCACTCATTGCTTTCAGTACTGGAGTTATAATATTTGGAAGATTATTTTATATGCTCGCTGAGTGGTCAAATCAGAAATTCCATTTTTCAAGACTTTTAGGATGAGAAAGTAATATTCTCTCGTTTCTCAGGGACATCTTTATTATGCAAAACTACAACCTCTCCCTTATGGGTGGTATTTTTGGATTTTTCCTAGTTTTTTATATCAAAACTCGTGGGGAAAAACCACAAAATAAGAACCTCTACCTTGATGTTATAGTTGTTTCTTTTCTGGCAGCAAGTATTATTGGTTATATCGGTGCATTTCTCGGAGGGCAAGTCTACGGTAGACCCGTGTGGGACTCTATAGGGATTTCTTACCTTCACCCTGATAGTATCGTACCATTTACCAGTCCAATATTTCCTCTTCCTATTTTTTACGCGCTTGGCTCTCTCATTCTTTTTTCGATCTGTATATTTCTTCGAAAGAGCTATAGCCAGCCTGGATTTATCTGAGGAGTAGGAATGGCTCTCTTTTGAGCGCTTCTTTTAGTGGGCGAATTTTTTAATGGATCAGAAGATATTTTTCTTTCCTTCTTACACCTACATCTGAACCAGATAGGAGCACTAATACTTATCTTCATAGGATTGCGTATCACTTGGTGACATATGAAAGTCTAGATAAATTTATGATATATGTCGGTGGAAAATTTCCAATCTCGATTGGCATTCTCCCACGAGATCTACCACCCTCGGATATTATTTTTGTTTTCGAGCATATCCTTTCTTCTTGGTTCATTTATCGGATATGTAAATTCTTTCTGGGTTGTATTTTCATTGATCACTCTATTCTATATATCTGGAAGTATTCTAATACTCTATCCGAGAATATGGGTTCTCTGATGGTTATGTTATTCTTTCGGAGCCATTCATTCGTTGGATAGTTGGGAAACTCACATTTATAAAGAAAATTTCCTACAAAATATTTCAGGGAACTATACAAATGTGCTTGATATAAGCGGTACTGTGCTAGATTCATGAAGAAAATCAGATATGTATCGAGTCTATCGACTAAAGATCGACACTATAGACGCTATTTCGCCACTTACTTCGACAGCACTATCTCTCAGAATTCCTTCTAATCTTACTCTGCGAAAGGGCGAAGTTCTTCACTGGAAATGAAAAATAAACCCCCTCGACTCATCAGGCGGTATGTTCAGAATGTATTGATTCATACAAGATGTTCATGCCAGCGCTCGTCTCTTTCTTTTTAGTCACTCAAAAAGTAAAGATCAGAAAATATCTATCGAGACCATTCGAGAGAGTATTTCAAAACAACTAGAAATACTCTATCCGAAAGACACTGCCTGACTCATACTCTGAATACTGATTGGAAATACGGATTTGATCGGACAGCAAATAAAGGATGATTTTCGGATAAGTGGTCTTTCCCACCTACTGGCCGTGAGTGGTTCTAATGTCGGACTTCTCCTCATAATCATAGAAAAGGGAATACGGTACTTTCGTCTTCCGAAAGGATGACGACTTTTTATCATTTCGAGTATTCTCCTATTTTTTATGGTACTGGTAGGGCTCGATGTACCCGTCATCCGCGCTACTATAATGGGGATAATAATTTACTTTGGATTTTCTTTTGATAAAAAAATAGACTCAGTCATGCTCCTATTTCTTGTAATGGTTTGATTTTGTCTCTACAATCCATTAAGCCTTATACATGATATTAGCTGTACTCTTTCATTTTTAGCGACATTGTCTATTCTCATCTGGAAGGACTCTATAGGAACTTGGTATCGTTGGATACCGGATTATGGTGGAGTTCGGGAAAGTGCCATCATAACTACTGCTGCAACGGTGGGAACCGCCCCGTATCTCCTTTTTATATTTTCGACTTTTTCTCCTTTTAGTATTGTAGCTAATATCCTTATTTGACCTACGATTGGTTGGATTATGATACTCTCACTCTTTTCACTCGTGATATCCTACCTATCTCCTTACGGAGCGTACCTGATATGATATACAGTATACGGACTCCTTGAGTATACAGAGTCAATAAGTCACTTCATGGCACTCCTCGATCCAGGGATTACTCTAGAGAAATCGTATCAGATATACACTCCCCTGATTTTAATAGCCGTACTCGCTTACTTCATCATAGATACGCTGAGTTTCACTATTCTTCGGATGCGCTGAAGCCAAAAAGCATACTCGCAGTAATTTTATTTCCTTCTGACTGATCAAGTAGAAATTCAGGATCTTCTGTAAGGTGTGTACTTGAAAGATGTTGTACCTTCTCAAACATTTGAGAAACAATAAAATCAGCATATCTTGTCGCAACTGATGGAGAGAGAGTGATATTTCTCGTTTGGAAAAAAAATACAAGAACAGCCTTGACTCCGTCTATAAGAAGGGCTTTAGATGCTTCCGTTTTGAGGAGAGAAAACAGTTTATGATTCATGATAATAGAAGCATCCTGGTGAAGGATAAAGTCGTACCAGGAAGTAATCCATAGGCTCATCCAGTTACGTATAGAAATATCTAGTGTATCTTCTTGAAATAGTTTCAATTTCTCTTCTCGAGAAAGAAGCATCATTGACTTCACCATTTCTTTTCTTTGGAGCTTTTCTCCAACATAGAGAGTGGCTTCAGGGTATACGAAAGCGATTAATCAGAGAATAAGGCGTGATGGAAAAGCCTGTTCCAGTAAGGATGTAACAGGTTGAAACAGTTCATCAAAAAGTGGATTTTTGAGAAATTTTGTCAGGATACTATAAAGATCACTATTATCTGATCGGGCTCGACGCTCATCTTTCTGAGCTTTTTGTATAAATCGCTCTGCTTTTTTCGACTTTTCACCCGTAGATTCTTTCTTTTCAGAAGGAGCTTCATTTCCAACCATTAGCCCATCGATGTCATCATTCGTATCGATTCCCATACACGGATATTAATAAATAGGAAATGCTTCGCAAAGAGTTCTCACCTTGGATTTTAGATCTTTAAGGAGTCCCGTGTCATCACTATTTTTAAGTGCTTCAATTATGAGTTTCGCCACTTGTCTGACATCATCTTCTTTCATCCCACGAGTAGTGATCGCAGGTGTTCCAAGTCGTATACCAGATGGGTCCATTGGTTTTCTTGTATCAAATGGAATGGTATTTTTATTACAAGAAATACCTATGGATTCAAGTATTACTTCGCCATCTTTCCCTGAAATTCCGAGAGATCCATAGATATCAAGAAGCATGAGATGATTATCAGTTCATCATGAGACTACACGAATTCATGAAGATTGGAATTCTTTCGCCATAGCCTGAGCGTTGGCGATAACTTGTCGAACATAGTGTCAAAACTCTGGCTGAAGGGCTTCTTGAAACGCTACAGCCTTTGCAGCAATAGTGTGTTCATGTGGACCTCACTGAATTCCTGGAAAAACCGCTCGAGCGAGTTGTGTTCCATATTTTTCTTTCGACATAATAAGTGCTCATCGTGGGCCGCGTAGGGTTTTATGAGTAGTCGTCGTTACGATATCGCAGTAGGGAATAGGGTTTTCAAGAGCTCCCCCTGCAATGAGTCCAGCAATATGAGCAATATCTGCTAATAACATAGCCCCTACTTCATCTGCAATCGCACGAAATCATTTCCAATCAATGTCCCGTGAGTAGGCAGAAAAACCAGCGATTATGAGTTTAGGCTTATGCTCAAGGGCAAGCGCTCTCACCTCTTCCATATCTATAGTTTCGGTATCCTTATCAACGCCATACGGAATAATGTGATAGGTTTTCCCAGAAAAATTGAGTGGATGGCCATGTGAAAGGTGTCCTCCGTGGTCTAGCTTCATACCGAGAATCGTATCTCCTTGATTGAGAAGAGCAAAAAATACTGCCAGATTCGCTGGAGAACCCGAGTGTGGTTGAACATTTATATATTCAGCGCCAAAGAGAAGTCGTGCTCGGTCAATCGCAAGATTTTCCACTTTATCGATGAACTCTTGTCCCGCATAGTAGCGTTTGCCGGGGTATCCTTCAGAATATTTATTAGTAAGAATCGATCCGTTTGCTTCCAATACCGCCTCGGAAACATAGTTTTCACTCGCAATAAGCTCAAGCTCATACTTTTGACGTTCAGTTTCTCACTGAATAAAATCAAATAAAACGGGGTCCTGTTGTTGTATATAAGACATAGAGGGGAAAGATAAGAAGATAGAGAAGTAAGAAAAATATTTTTCTTACTTCCTGTAGAGATGTAAATTTTTATTATTTTTAAAAAACATAGGAGGATTTATGGGTTAAATTTCTTTATAGTATCGGTTCGATTCTTACTCGTGATAAGATTTTCGAGGATATCTTTAGCGGTTTCGAGTTGGCGATCGTATTTATTTTTGTAATCTTCATCTTTAATCTTCACTTCAATATCCGGTTTAATACCGATACCATCAATTCCTCTATCCTTCGGGGTATACCATCGAGCAATGGTAATTTTGAGCTCACTTCCATCAGAAAGAACAAACGGCTGTTGTACGGATCATTTGCCGTATGTTTTCTCTCCTACGATAATTCAACGTTCATAGTCCTGTATGGCTCCGGCCATTATCTCACTCGCAGAAGCGGTCATATCATTCACCAGAAATACAAGTGGGATAGTATGATACCTGCCCCCTACGGAAAAGAGGGTTTCGTTATCTTCAGGCTTCGTATATTTTGTACTCACGAGAGCCAGATCCTTTGGGATAAAGTGAGAAAGCATGCGAACAGCTTCATCGAGAAATCCACCACCATTGTAGCGAAGATCAATGATAATACCACGAACCTTTTGTTTTTCAAGATCGAGAAGCGCTTTGGTAAATTCGGAACCTGTTTTTTCACCAAATATAGAAACTTCTATATATCCGAGTCCGCCGGTAAAGCTCTTGGTCTGAACAGAAGGTACTACAATAGAATCCCGCACAACCGTTTTTGTCTGAAAAGTACTATCAACAGGATCGAACAACCTGAGGGTAACGGGGGTTCATTTTGGTCAACGGATTTTCTTGACTGCTTCTTTTACAGGAACTCAAACCATCGTTTCTCAGCCTACTTCGATAATAATATTTCACGCTTGAAGGCTTGCTTTAGAAGCTGGAGAATCAGGAATAATTTTTTCTATAAGAATTCCTTTTTTATCATCTCAAATAACCGCCCCTATTCCTTCAAAATCTCAAGCTAAAGTATCGTGAAATTCTTTTGCCTCGTCAATGGTAAAAAATTCACTATGCTTATCTTCGAGTGAACCTACAATTCCTCGAATGACCCCATTCTTGAGGTCGTTTTTATCATGTTCACTAAACTTATAGTAGTGATCGGCGATGATGTTATAGGCTTCTTGTATTTTTTTTGAATTCATCAGGGATTCAACGTTGGTATATACTCTATTGGTATATACTTTTTGGATCTCCCACTGATTCATATACTGATATACTCAGGCTCAACTCAGGACTCAAGATACAAATAAAAAAAATAGATAGCTATATTTCCTAAAATAATTCATGTAAGTAAGGGGTAAATTTTTTGACTCATTCTTAGTGTAGAAAAATATATAAAAAACTCAAGTAAATAGCAATTATTTTTTTACATAGATATATTGTGAAAAAATAGTTATTTTTGTTTCTCTATCTCTTCTTATATAAAATAATATACCTATACAATGTGTAAAACATTTTTTCTACCTTATCGATATAGATATATTCTAAATATATACTTAATCCCTTATAAATAATAATAGTTATAAAAATAAGAAAATAGAACTGTAATAAAGATTGTAAAATGTTGAAAAGTATATAGAATATTTCTATGTTTGATTTCCTATTCACTGAAACATCGAGAAGAAAAAAAACTGAAATTTTAAAAAAAATAATCGAAGGAATCCCTATAGATTATTACAATAAAAATCTATATATAGCTTCTATCGATATACTTTCTGATGAAGAATTTGATTTTTTTTATATGAAAATAACAAATTCTATTGTTCCTGATGTTGAGAAAAAGTTTATTGTAAAACCATTTAAACTTCCATGAATTAATAGTATCTAGTTATGAAATTTAAAGTTATTTGTTCTAAGGAAAATCAGAAACTCACTCTTTCCTTAGAAGCAGTAGACGCTACTGAAGCACGAAATATACTCCATAATCAGGGGTATTCTATTATAGAGATCAATATCGATGAGTGAGAAGAACTAGTATGAAATTTCTTTTACTTTGATATCCGGGTAGATAATCAAATAAAATCATGACAAATACAGTCCAATGATATTTTCAAAGCGTATAAAAAACTCGTCCAGGATCTTGGGCATGATATCGTCTACATTTATACGATGAAGAATATGCCTGAAGAGCAAAAAAAAATTATTACTTGAAAAGTGAAAAGTGGTTATGAGCTTTATATCAATAATACCAGGACACAAGAAGATGTTGATCAAGAGGAAAAAGCAAGTGAAAAGGATATTAATGCGGATGTATACGATCAGATTTCCCCAGAAATGAAACGTGAAATCGAAAAATATAATAAAATCATAGACGATATCATCTTAAAGCTACAAAATATTGTTATCAAATATAATAATGCGCTTACCCCAGATAGGAAACAAAAGTTCGAACAACTTCAGCAAGCCCTCTACCAATCGAAATCATCTACAAATATCTGAAAACTCAAAACCATTGGAGAAACGGCTCTTATAAAAATCGGAGAAGTAGAGTTAGATCTGGTACGGCTTGAGGTAGGAGAAGAAAGAAAAAAATTTTTTGAAACTACCAATAAACTCCTGCGTGAAGTGGGCTCAAAATCGAAATTTTGAATCAAAGAAGTAAAAACTATCCCTCCTATTTTAATAAAAATATGGGATACCCTGAAGAGTTTCACAAAACAAGCGAATACGATAATAGAAGAAAACTCTAATAAGCCCGTAATGGCGGTAGATAAAAGCTCCTTTGCTTTTTATAAGAATTTGAGAGAGTTAAAAATCTATAAAGATCTTCTAAAAAGCACCGAGCTCCTTATATTTACGCGAGTTTTTCATCTAGAATTTAGCGAGGTAAAAAGGCTTTTTCTAAAAAGAAAGCTTCTTTCTCAAAATATACAGATTATCACGAACCGTATCGATAAAAAGAATTTTTCATATACTAAAATCGTCAGAGGATTTGGGTATTACATCCACGTTTTACTCTCAGTTATCGCGTATGTCGGGGATATACTCCTCTATGCTCTCGTTCTTTATAGTATCGGTTTTGTAATCTATCTCCTGCTCAATAAAGTATCTGTTTCGATAGATATAAGAGATAATCTCTCCTTTTTTATATCTATTTTATCTGGATTTATACTTACTACCCGGTTTTACCACCATATTATCCTCTTTTCTGTCGTGTTTAGTCTTTTCTTAGGTTTTATCTACTTTCTTACTATAAACTTCTAGAATGTACCTACTCTTAAGTATTATTCACTTTATGTTTATATATGCGAGTTACATGATTCACTCATATCTACTCCTTATTTTTTTTATAGTATCTTTTCTTTTCTTTCTTTTCTACTTTTCTCCACTTTTTTTCGTAAAAACCACTCACGATGCCAAAAAAAATATTTTCGGTATGAGTTTTGATATGATTTCACAAGTAAGATCATATTCACTTCTTTTCCCAGTAAGTCTTTTTTATATTGCGATTTATGGGCTTGTATATTCTATTTTTTGAGAGAATGGAAATATTGTACACTACCACACACTTATCGGGTCTATTATTTACCTCCTCTTTATCACCTACTATCTCGTTATTCACTCAACGAATGATATTTTTTATGAACTTTTGAGGTACCACACGTTGATTATTATTACCTCATGATTGATTTACGGAGTACTTTATGGAATACTTAAGGTAGATATGAGCATTTTTTTCGTTATACTACTTGGTTTTTCTCTACTTACCGCTCTACAAATCCTTTTTGAGTATCAAATTTGAAATAAAGAAGATACTATTTTTTATATTTTTTTTCTCTTTTGACTCGTAACATTTATATTCCTTACTCTCTCTCTTTTGGGAGAGTTGAGTCTTTTTGTTATTGCTATTGTCATCTTTTTGTTTGCCTGAATTACCTTTTTCATTTTTCCTACCATCTCCCTCTTTTCTGCGTATACCTATACGACAAAGTATTTCAGTATCTTATCCTTCTATACGGTTCTTGGTATTTGATACTTTCTTCTCTTTCAAGATGATGTTATAGGATCCTTTCTTCTCGTGAGCCCTGTCATCATTTTCTTTCTTTATATTCATGCGCTTTACGAGAACTATATCTCGTACCTTTTTGCGGTAATAAGTATATTTCTTCTCTATATATCTATCTTTCACCCGCTTCTCACCTCGAATTTCTCTTCCGCATTTCTTTTTATATTTTTTCTTTCAGCCATTCTTATCGGCGCTACCTACTTTATAAAACAGAAGCATAGCTTAGACTTTCTCATTCTTCACTATGCGAGTATATTTTTGAGTATAGGGTTTTCGGTATACTACCTCTTTATCAAGGTAGCCATGCCTGACCTTCTCTTTTTTGGTTCTCTTTTTATTCTTGGTATATCAACACTTTCATTTATGAGTTACTTTCGATTCCGTTTTGATACCTAAATTTCAATCACTTGATATGTCCCTCCTCCAAATCATCCAGGATATTTTCGTCTTAGAAACGAAAGATAGAAGTCGAATACTGCCTATAGTTCAGGATAAGACGGAACACTATAAAAGTGAGTTAGAAACTATTTCATTGGATCGTATTCTCGTAGGGTCCCCGTATCACGAAGAAATTGCAAGTGATATAGAAATGTATAAATTTTATTCCTATAAAGAGTATGAAGAGCATCTTCTTCCCTTTTATCGAGCTATTTTTGAGAAAGAGAAGGAGAATAATTATACCCACGAGTATATAATCACTACGGTACCGATGCACTGGACCAGATATATCGTGCGAGGATTTGATCATATGCACCACCTTGCGAAGCAGATTTCTATAGAGTACGATATCCCATATATTCCTATATTAAAGAGAAAAAGGTACACCAAACATCAATCTTCACTGCTTCGTGAAAAAAGACTTGAAAATATCAAAGACTCCTTTACAATGACCTATGAGTTCCAGAAAATTAGAACCAGACGAGTCCTTCTCCTTGATGATATCATTTCTACAGGAGCGACTGCCAACGAGGCTGCCAGAGTGCTTAAAGAGCACGGATGTTTCGAAGTTCGAGGATACTTTATCGCTTCTTGAAAATAACCAGATCCCACATGTCAGAAAGTATTAATATTATTCACGCTGAAACCCACAACCTGAAAGGAATCGATGTTTCCATTCCGAAAAATAAACTCGTTGTCATTACTGGGGTTTCAGGTTCTGGGAAGTCTTCACTCGCCTTTGATACGCTCTATGCGGAGGGACAGAAACGCTACCTCGAGAGCCTCTCAACCTATGCCCGGATGATCGTGTCTGATATTTCTGATGATATCAAGGTGCAGGAGATTACTGGTCTTTCGCCAACGATCGCCATACATCAAAAAACCGTGTCGAACAATCCTCGTTCGATTGTCTGAACTATAACGGAAATATATAATTACTATCGTCTCCTGTATAGCTCTATCGGTGTGATGTACTGTCCGAATCATCCCCATATTGCCCTGTCGAAACAGACGATTCAAGATGTGGTAGAATATCTATCTGGCTTTCCTGAAGGAAGCAAGTTCCATATTTCTATTCCTCTCTCTTATCAATCTCCTACTATCACTGGAGAGTCACTTCTCTCGATCGTGAGTGAACTCGGGTTTGTCCGTATCGAGACGCCCGATGCTGTTATCCCGATCGGAGATATCGAGCTTCAGAAATCCTACTCGATACAGGATATATATATCATCGTTGATCGCTTGATCGTTAAGACGGATGACTCGTACCTCCAGCGTCTTCGTGACTCAGTTGCCCTTGCCTATGAAAAAGGAAAATGAGTGCTTCGAGTTTATATCCTTGAGAAGGATATAAAAGAAAGCTTTCATAGACGAGCAACTTGTCCCCTCTGTGATTTCGAAGCAGAGGAGAAAAATATATCTCATTTTTCTTTCAACTCTCACTATGGAGCGTGCTCGAGTTGTCATGGACTTGGCGTTATCAACTCTTTTTCTGAGGAGAGTATTATCAATCCCCGTCTCTCCCTTGCTGAGGGTGCAATCCTTCCGTGGACACAACATCCTTATTATACAGTGATTCTCGATGCCCTGTGCAAAAAATATAAAATTCCTCAAGATACTCCTTATTCGAAGCTTACGGATGATGCCAAGAAGAAAATCCTGTATGGTGTAGAGGATACTTTCGAAATCAGTCATGTGTCGAAGTTTGACACCGGTTCGACACACCGCGCTCGGTATGAAGGGGTCATCTCGAACCTCGAACGAAGATTTACAGAAAATGATGGAACCAATGCCATGACCGAGAGTACGTTCCAGAAGCGTATCGCCCCGTTTGTTTCCGAAATTGTCTGTCCTGAGTGTCATGGCCACCGACTCAACCGAGAAAGCCTCTCCGTACAAGTCGGGGGAAAAAATATTGGCGAACTCTGTAATCTTTCCGTCGAGTCAAGTCGCCTCTTTTTCCGAGATCTGAAGCTCACAAAGGAAGAGAAAAAAATATCGGTTCTTATTTTCAAAAACATCGTTGAACGACTCGAATTTCTCGAGTGAGTCGGTCTTTCGTATGTGACCCTTTCTCGCCGCGCCAATACCCTTTCCGGAGGAGAATCTCAGCGTATACGACTCGCTACTCAGATCGGTACGCGACTCGAAGGGATTATCTACGTCCTCGATGAACCATCGATTGGGCTTCATCCGAGGGATAACGGGATGCTCATCGAAAATCTGAAGCGTCTCGCCGCCATCGGAAATACGGTAGTTGTGGTTGAGCATGATGAAGATATCATGCGAGAGTGTGACTATATCATCGATATCGGTCCCCACGCTTGAGTACATGGGGGCGAAGTTATATTCTCCGGTACCTATGAAGAGATTCTCAAAGATCCCACTTCGGAAACGGGGAAGTTTCTTTCTTGAGAAAAACAAGTGACACGCGCGAATCGAGTAAAACCGGGGAAGTCTCATATTTCTATCATCGGGGCGAGAGAGAATAACCTCAAAAATATTTCGGTTGCTTTGCCCCTTGCGTGCATTACGGCGGTTACTGGGGTTTCCGGATCCGGAAAATCATCCCTTATTATGGATATCCTCGCGAACTATGCCCTCAACTTCTTCAATGACTCGAATCACCAAACGGGGAAATTCGAAGCGATTACTGGACTCGAATCCCTCGATAAGGGTATTATTATCGATCAATCCCCTATCGGGAAAACGCCACACTCGAATATAGCGACCTATACCTGAGTATTCACTTATATCAGAGAAGTATTCGCGGCTTCCCTCGAAGCACAGAAACGGGGCTATGGGCCAGGACGATTCTCATTTAATACTCGAGGGGGACGTTGTGAGGTCTGTGAGGGTTCAGGAACCAAGAAGATCGAGATGCACTTCCTCCCGGATGTCTATGTCCAGTGTGATGCTTGCCAGGGGATGAGATACAATCGTGAAACCCTGAGGGTTCAGTTCAAAGGAAAAAATATCGCTGAAGTCCTCGACATGACGATCGATGAAGCCTCGACATTTTTTACCGCGTTTCCTCGGATTAAGCGAGTTCTCGAGGTCCTCGTCGATGTCGGACTCGGGTATATCCGCCTTGGGCAATCCGCACCCACTCTTTCTGGGTGAGAAGCCCAGCGTATCAAGCTCGCCTTTGACCTTGCTAAGCGCTCAACTGGGAAGACACTCTATATCCTCGACGAACCGACGACAGGACTCCACTTCTCTGATGTTCAGAAACTTCTCGACATCCTCGACAGGCTTGTCCAGAAAGGGAATACCGTCGTAGTTATTGAACACCATCTCGATATCATCGCCAATGCTGACTATATCATCGACATCGGTGTCGAAGGTGGCGACAAATGAGGAAATCTTGTCTACTCTGGTACCCCGAAAGATATGCTCGGATTTGAAGCTTCTCATACCGCAGCAGCGCTGAGGAAGCATATGAAACATCGGGTGACGAAAGAGTCTATTATATAATGATACTTAATAAGTAGCATTGAAATTCTTTTCTAGCTTCTTTTAGGCCTTGATGATGTAGTGGTTTTATTTAAGAATAGACAAAATGATTTGTACGATGTATTTTCGTATAGGATCTTTCATCTGACGGTATATAAATGCAACCTCACGAGGATTGAGAGCTTTATTCATTTCATTACAGAGTTCTCTATATCAAACCAAACTTTGTAAATCCAGTACAGAAACTTTATCGAGTCATTTCTTTTCGAATAATAACTCTAAAGATCTTTTATTTTTATCGTAAAAATTATTAAATATAGTAAACCTCTGTTCGAGTCGTTTTTGATGTTCTCATCAGAGTCATCGAAGAGATTGTAAATCTTCGAAAAGACTCGAAATATGATTTATTTTCCAAACAAATCCCCCTCAGTAGAATCAAGTTTTTCAAAATGACCCAGTGGCAATGCTTTCAATTATTAAATCACTAAAAAGTAAGTAGTCTAGTTCTCATGTATCTATAAATTTTCAGATCGTTTTTCACATTAACTCTACCTTTCCTATTTTTTTTAATTTTTCTATAAATTCTCAGATCGAATAAGAGCGCATGAGATCTCTAATAGGCTGTAGTTTTTTTAATCTTTCTCTCAATTGTTGGCGTGTATTGCTATCAATAAGCACTCTGTCTGCACTCTCATTTTGTTCATATAAAAGAGAATTTATTAATCGTACTACAATCTCAATCCTATCAAATCTACACGGTTCTTTTCAAGAAAATATTCAGTCTATAAATTCTAGTGACTCTTTGACTGGTACGATTCAGTCTGGAAGATCTTTTTCATCAGAAAATGGGTTTTCGCAAGTCTCTTTTATAGTTCTAATATCTAAAATGTTACGAGATTTTCGATCAGATTCTAAAACTCAAAAGGCGCCTCTATTCACTTCTCATAGTATGTCTTTCCAGTTTGATTGAGCTTGAACACCTGAACTTGCTCAAATCAAAGTTGCTGCCCCCACTGCTAAAATAGTACTTCGCATATAATTTTTTAAAAAGGTATTATGTAAATAATAGCAAATATGTCAAAATTATTTTCTATAATAAACGATTGTTTATTTGTGGCAAGATAATTCCTTCAAAATCAGAGAAGAGTCTACTTCTGATAAGCTTATTGAACATTCTTTCAAAAAAATCCCTACACAAATAACCGTTTTTTTATTTACCTAATTGTTTAGCGACTTTATTACTATGTTACATTGCCCCTCTTTAAAGAATTAACTTCAATTCTAATATTACAATCCGCTACTGTCTTTCAACAAGATATTTACATTTATTAAATAATTTATGTGTGCGGTTAGATAATTTCATACCATATACTATATTCTCTATATTTCTTCTCCTATCAATTTCTCCTTTTGGGTAAGATAATTTCCTCTCTTTTTTTCATAGAATTTCATTGCTTAAATTTTGCGACCACTATCAATAAGTGAAATAGTGCAGATCAAGATGATCTAACGAATACTTTTTTTTGCTAGAATCTATAATTATTTTTTTACATTTCTTAGTATTTTCAGCGGCATTGAGGCCGTTGAAATAATAATTATTAATAATGCCACAATAGTTCGTTTGGCAATTTTTCACATGAACCAATACTATACTGTAGGCATCGCTATATTTTTATTCATATAATTTCATAGAAATTATTAGTGCCCCATTCTGAGTATATCCTCGTGCACGGAGTTGGCAGCAAGGCAGCCTTCCGCGGCGGACATGATCGTTTGACGGAATTTATTGCTATTGGTGGTCACATCCCCCGCGGCATAGAGTCATTTCACGGTTGTCTCCTGTCTCTTATCGACGACCAGTGTCCCATCTGGATCCTTGGCAGGAGCGAGATGATCGACGAGTCCCGTAAATGGAGCATTCCCTACGGCGATAAACACTCATTCTAGTTCAATTATAGAACCATCTTTGCACTTTACTCCCGTCACCCCCATCATTCCTCCCTGGATTTCTTCAATCTCAGTGAAGGTATGAAATATGATATTTTCCTTGGCTTTGGCCTTTTCGATCCAGATATCTTCGGCTCTGAGTTTATCTGTACGGACGAGGATATGTACTTCACTACAGAGCTCTGCCAGATAGAGGGCTTCCGTGATAGCCGTATTCCCACCTCAGACGAGAGCGACACGGAGATCCTTGAAGAAGTTCCCATCACACGTAGCACAGTATGAGACTCACTGACCGATATTTTCGATTTCGCCAGGGACTCAGAGTTTTTTGTAGAGGTTTCCGGTCGCGAGTATCACTGTACGCCCATGGAATTCTTTTCCACTTGTGGTCGTGACAGTGAAATCATATTCGCCATTTTTCGACACACTTTCGACACGTTCTTGGAGGATGGTCGATCCAGAAGCAGTGGCATGTTCAGCAAAACCATCCATTATAGACTTTCAAGTATCAGATAGTACTCCTGGCCAGTTTTCTACGCAGTGAGAAGTGGCGAGGGCACCACCTGGAAGTTCCCCGATGATAATATTGGATAGTTTATAACGTGAAGCGTACATTCCAGCGGGAAGTCCAGCGCTTCCAGCGCCGATAATAATCGTGTCGTACATAATAAAAAAGGATTTAGAAGTAAGTAGGGAGACGTAAGAAATATCCTTCATAGAGAATGGATATACTTACTATATCCGATAATTGAGAGAAGTTTCGATATACAACTCTTGTTATCAGGACGAGTCTTATATGAGAATTATTCTCATTATAGCAAAATCCATATTAAACTCAAGTTTTATTATCAGGTTTTGTTCATTGATTCATATGAGAGTTTCGATATTGTTGGATGACATTGTTGATCTTACGTGCATTTTCTACCGGGTCTGGTGCGTATGAAACCGTCATATGGGACTGCTCACTGGCCGTGTGGATATGCAGATGTCCGAAAGAAAAAAGGGTTTGGAGAATGCCCGAGGTTTGAGCGTTGACTTCTTGTACACGATCGAGTGAACACTCCGAAATTGTACGGGAGAGGCTGGTTTCTTGATCTATCCCGATAATTCGAGCATTCGTAATAATAAAGAGGTCAAGCTCATCATTGATCCAGTTCAAGTAGATAAAAGTCAGAAAGAGAATCCAGAAGATAGAGAGCGAAGCCCAGTAGAACATATCACCTATGATATAGATAATCTCCTTCTGAAAGAGCATTACCATACAAGTTGTGAACACCAGTCCGAGAATATAGAGAAATTTGTATACAAGGATGATCCAGTGTCGGTGGATCATAATGATGATTTCTTCTTCGGGTCGGAGAAATGGTGTCTTGTTTACTTCGGTCATGTGATATGGGGTTCTTTTATATAAAGAGGAGAGAGCATTGCAGTGTTCGATATAGAGTCAAATACTTTTTCTAGTTGTTCTCAAGTATAACTATATTCTATAGAAATACCTCTCTCTGTAAAATCTGAATCTTTTCAAAATCAGAAGTAGGTACCAGCGGGGAGATCAGATTTTTTTATAAATGTAGATATTCAGTCTTTTGAGACGAGATATTCCCCCCTATTAGCCTCAAGCACGAATGATGATGTCACCCCTATGCCTTTGGAAAACTCAAAAAATCCAATACCTCGTACGACGATTGTCGAATAGGTAAGTTTTATAGTATTGAGTGTCAGTGTCAGTATTCGAAGTCGAGTAAATGGCCCCGGTCAGGTAATACAGAGTATTTTAGTAATGTGGAATTTCTCTATCCAGCCTCTCAGGAGCTCTGGAAATACTTCAAACTCTCGGTTGGTTCAGAGTATTTTTTCAGTATGAATGAGGTCAGCTCATTTGAAAATAGTTACTTCTATTTCGATTGAAACAGTTTGGATGAAGAGAAGCATGCTGGGAAATATGGATAATTGTTGAGTATAATTGTAGAATATTGTTGACTCAGGATTATAAGCCTTGCTATCTAGAGTTGAATAAGGAAGTCGAATGTCGTCTGAAGCAACTATATACCTCTATACGAGAGAGCTTCGGTAATATGTCGAAGTTCGACACATGGCGAAGATTCGATGTCGGCGATGGTTCGAGCGAGCCTGAGAATACGAAAGTAGACTCGAGTCGAGAGTTTCATCATATCGACAGCTTTTTTGAGCGTTGCATCGGTTGCTTCATCGAGCTTACAATAGAGGTCGACTTCTTTATTCGACATCTCAGCATTGTACGTTTTTTTGGTTCCTAAAAAACGGTTCATCTGGATTACCCGAGCTTTTTCTACAAGACATTTCATAGATGCACTTGTATACTCGGTCGAAGTAGTATGCTTTTTGAAGTCTCAGATCTTGATACGGGGAACATTGATAAAAATATCGATACGGTCAAGTATCGGTCCAGAAAGACGAGAGCGGTACCGCTCTATAGTTCATGGACTACAAACACAGGGTTTTTCTTTATCTCCGAGGTAGCCACATGGGCAGGGATTGAGAGCACCGATAAGGGTAAATTTTGATGGATATCGACAACTTGCATTGACCCGATTTATGGTGATTTCGCCATCTTCTATCGGTTGTCGAAGTGTTTCGATCAGCGATTTATCGAATTCAAGAAATTCATCCATAAAGAGTACTCCCTTATGGGCGAGAGAAATCTCACCCGGTCTTGAGTCCCGACCTCAACCTATTACACTGATATTGCTCGCGGTATGATGGATTGTTCGGAATGGACGTTCTGTTATGAGAGGAAGATGCTTCGAAAGTAACCCGGCTACGGAGTAGATCTTTGATACTTCGATTACTTCCTCGATCGACATATCAGGAGTGATTCCAGCAAAGGCTTTTGCGAGCATACTTTTCCCAGAACCAGGAGGTCACTGAAGGAGGATATTATGTCCTCATGCTGCCGCAATGAGGAGTGCCCGTTTGGAGGATTCCTGTCCTATGATAGATGCAAAATCGACACGACCTTCGACAGATGTCGATAGTGTCAAAATGTCTTTTTTGGGAGATGGTTTACATACTTCACTTCCTGAAAGGTAGGCAATCATTTCATTGAGAGAACGTACACCGACGACTTCAATATCTGGAATGACCGAAGCTTCTTCTTCATTTTCTTTCGGAAGGAATATCCTCTCAAATCCCAGTTCACGAGCGAGGATGGTCGAAGGGAGGGCTCCTGCGACTGGACGAATGTGTCCATCGAGGGCGAGCTCTCAGAGGACAACTGACACTCGCAATAGTGTTTCGTCGAAGAGTATTTCCTTACCTAGGATTCCAAGTGCGATGGGGAGGTCATAAATAGGTCATTTCTTCTTGGTATCAGCAGGCGCGAGATTCACGGTGATACGAGATCCATTCGGAAATGTATAGTCCGAGTGTTTGATAGCACTTCGAACTCGTTCTTTACTTTCCTGAACCGAGGTATCGGCAAGTCCTACAATGTTGAACTGCCCAATACCTGGGCTTACATCCACCTCGACTTCTATGATCGTGCCAGTGAGTCCTGAGAGACCGACTGAAAAGAGTTTTTGCATAGTAGAGTTGATATCTCCATAGTATAGAACTTCCGAAAAAAACAAGACTTATTTTATCTTGGAAAACTATATTGTCTTTTCCTACCAGTATTTCATTAATTGTCGAGAAAAAATGCATGCATAAATTGTAAAAATGGAGAATGTTGTGATACTATAGCTCAAAGAATTCTTCTTATGTCCTTCCTCCGATACGCTTTTTTCATTCTCTTTCTGAGCCCACTAGAGATTTTTGCAATCAGTACGAGAATCGCTACGGTTTCAGAAAAAAACACTCCTTCTCCAGGATTTTTTGATTCATTTATAGATGTTTTAACTTTTTTTGTTGATTCTATCCTTTTTATAATATTCTTTTTTGTAGTACTGCGCATTGTGCGGTTGATGTATGAAGTAATAATGTCGAAACAACTCGTGTATATGAAAGTGACGCTACCACGAGCAGATTCGAAACTGGACAAGGAGAAAGAAACGAAAAAGGATTTCAAAGAAAAAGCGGGAGTGATGTCGGTAGTATTCAAGAGTGTTCATAAGATGGCAGAAACGAGTTTCCTGATCACACTCTGAAATATCATATTTCGCCACGCAAAAATATCTATGGAGTTCGTCTACTCCGATGGGGCGGTTCATTTCTACTGTGTTTCCTATAAACAACACGCAAATCTTATCTTACAACAGATAACTTCGAACTATCCAGATGCGGAAGTTCGAGTAGTTTCCGCGAAAGATATGCCAGATATCAAACCCCTTGGATATACCCTCAAGGCTGCATCTGTCGGAAAGGCGAACGACGATGTTTACCCGATAAAAACGTACAAATACTTCGAGGATGATCCACTTTCCTCGTTTACGAATAACTTCGGATCCCTCAAAAAGACAGATGTTGCTTCTATACAGTTTGTCCTCAAACCACTTGGCCACAGCTGGAATCGAAAGGCGAAGAAGGCAGCCTGACTGATTGCGAAGTGAGCTTACAAAAAATGAATAAAGGGAGGACTTATGATGACTATTTATAAAACAATAGTGGCCCCTATTTCTTGGCTTTTGTCTCGTTTTATCGCCAACGAAGACAATAGTTCTGGATCGAATGCACCTGGAGCTTCCACTGGAGATTCGTATAAAATATTTAACCAAGCAGAAACAGAAGCTCAGAAGATGGTAGGGGAGAGTGCTGGACAACCAGCATTTAAGGCTTCGATACGTCTCCTTGTCTCCTCGGATACGAAGCTCAATGCGACGAATGGTCTCCATAATCTGATCGCGGCGACATCTATATTTACTGATGAATACAATAACCGACTCGATAACCCACAGATGTGGGAAGATCTTTTTTCTGTAATCTTTACGCCCCTCAGGTATTTTGCATATAGATTCCGCCTTGTCGGTATCCTCCAATCCGTAAGCGTATTTTCCTGTGATGAACTGACGACGATGTTTCACTTTCCCGATATCAACTACAACAAATCTCCGATTATCAAATGGCTTGACTATAAGATGATTTCTCCTCCTGCGAATCTGAAATTTCCAAAGGATCCGCTCCTCCTCTCTGACTATAAGCGAGATGGGCTAGGGAATATCTATACTAAAGATGGATCGAAGCTTCAGGTCGATACGAATAAAAATCTCCTCCGAGATACGAATAAAAATCTCCTTCTGCTTGATGGCACTGTAGTGCTCCTTCAAACCGAATGAGATATGAAGGGAAAACCAGTCGATGAAGGGAAAGAACCCGTGCAAGAAATCCAACAACGCAAGCTTGCCGGATTTCCGCTCTTTAAAGATGGAGTTTTGATGGGGTGGAACGAGTATAGGAATACTAAAACCCCTATTTATTTCAGTAAAAAAGATCGCGGAAGACATCACTATATCATCGGAAAATCAGGATGAGGAAAGTCAGTACTCATCTGATACCTTGCACGTCAGGATCTCTGGAACGGCGACGGACTCTGTGTGATTGATCCCCATGGAGATCTCGTCGAAGATATTATCGCCTTTACTCCAAAAGAACGGGCAAAGGATATGATTATTTTTGATCCGGCTGACTATGAACGTCCTATGGGACTCAACATGCTCGACCTCATTTCGACTGATGCTAATGCACGCTCAATCGAAAAAGACCGAGCAGCTCTGGATGCAACATCCATATTTATCAAAATGTATGGAGATGAGATATTTGGTCCACGAATACAACACTATTTTCGAAATGGATGTCTGACCCTGATGGACGATATCGACGAGGGAGGTACGCTCATAGATGTGCCGAGACTCTTTGTCGACGAAGCTTTTATGAAGTATAAGGTATCGAAAGTGAGTAATGTCATGGTAAAAGCCTTCTGGGAGCATGAGTATGCCCAAACGGGAGATCGGGAAAAACAGGAAATGATTCCCTTCTTCTCTGCAAAATTTGGGCCATTTATTACGAATACGACGATGCGTAATATCATCGGACAAACGAAAAGCGCATTCAACCTACGACAAGTCATGGATAACCAAAAAGTTCTGATGGTGAATCTCTCGAAGGGGATGATCGGAGATCTCAATGCTCAGCTTCTCGGACTCATCATGGTTTCGAAGATCAATATGGCAGCAATGAGTCGAGCGGATATGCCCGAAGATACTCGAAAAGACTTTTTCCTCTATGTGGATGAATTCCAGAACTTTGCGACCGATACCTTCGGGGAAATCCTCTCAGAAGCTCGTAAATATCACCTCGCCCTCATCATGGCTCATCAGTATATTGCCCAGATTGGTGGATCCGGGGACAAACAAGGAAAAGGAGGAAAGCCTTCGATCAAGGATGCGGTCTTCGGAAATGCTGGAACGATTATGTCCTTCAAAGTAGGAGCAGAAGATGCCGAATATCTCGAAAAAGAGTATGCCCCACTCCTCTCTCAGCAAGATATCATCGGTATTGCAAATTTTACTACTTACTGTAAACTCAATATCGATAATGCCACGACACGACCCTTCGATATGAAGACTATCTGGGATAATACCTATAAAAATCAAGAAGTTTCGAAAATCATAAAAGAGTACTCTCGAAAGATGTATGGAAGGAAAAAAGAGTATGTCGATATGGAAATCGAAGCTCGTATGGGAATTATTCGAGAAGAAAAAACTCCTCCTGATACCAATAGCCCCATAACTTAATACAGTATGCATGTTATCCTTCATTTTCTTGTTTCTGCGATCATTACACTCAATACGGCTATTTTTCTCGACCTTTCTGGAGTTATCGAGCTTCCATTTTTCCATGAACTCTTTATATCATATATCCAGATTATCTATGTCTTCTTTTGGCTTCAGTTTCCTGTAGTCTACTTTGTTATCATGCAGGCCTATATTAATCCGATTCAAAACCTTTCTCGTGAAATTGCGGCTTTTGTAACTGGAGTACGGGAAGAGCCGTCGAATCTCAAACCTACGGCATGGAGTGAAGGGATGAACTACGTAACAAACTTTTTTATCAGGAGCTTACAAATACTAAAAATATTTAAGGAAGAACTCCGTTCTGGTCGTCAGCTTAAGACCGAAGTCGATCTCGCGAGTGAAGTCCAGAAGTCGACACTCGAGCATGATGCGACGGTGGTTCCCTACCTAGAGATTGCCTACGCCATCAAGAGTGCGACGGAGGTGGGAGGAGATAGCTGTGATATCATCCAGGGAATCAATGGGAATCATTACATGTACGTAGCAGATGCTACGGGGCACGGAGTAGCAAGTGGATTTATCATGATGATGGTAAATGCTCTCATCTCAGCCGGAGTAAACTCTGAGGAAAATAGCGCCAAGGTTCTTTCCTTGACGAATAAGATCGTCAAACCCCGAGCGAAACAAAATATGCTGATGTCCTGTGTGTTGCTCAGGTGGAATACGAATGAGAAAAAAATGTACTTCACCGGAGCGTGACACGAGTACGTCCTAGTATATAAGAAGGCGGAAAATAAAGTCTATCCCATCAAAAGTGGCGGTGTTGCTATCGGTATGATCAAAGACTGCTCGAGAATACTCAAAGAACAACAGATTAGCTTTGCTCTCGGGGATATCATCGTCCTCTATACTGATGGTATCAGTGAAGCTCGATACCAGTCGAAGCAAGATGGTATGCTCTTTGGAGTCGAGCGTATTATCGAGTCGATTATGAAGTCAGAAGTAAAATCGATAGAGACTATATTTCAACAAATTACTATTGATATATCAGCCTTTATGGGGTACAAGCATACCCAGTATGATGATATCACGCTTATGGTGATGCGCTATACGGAAGGTGAGTGACGAATCAGTACAGATGAACCGATGCGAATTGACAGCTCTCATATTACAGAATGGAATTGGTGAAAAACGCAAGCAGTTTCTCATTTGGAAAAATAGAAAAACGCACTATATTGACTGCCTTTTATGGAACAAAATTCACCTACATCTCTCCCAGATCTTATTTCAAAGAACTATACCTGAGACCCAGAAGGGTATGAGGCACCCCTTTTAGAAAAGAAAAATAGGGCTCAACTTGTCACGACTTCGACAGTTTCGCCAGCGATTGGAGTCGATGCAACGATGGTTTCTATAGAAGACCCTAATCGGAAAATTACCAAGGAGGAAGCTGATCAGATTCGACAGTCAGAAAAGGACTATAAAGATGCACTGGCGTACGTCAAAGATATGATAGCACCCGCTATGATGCGTATCGACGCCACGAAACTCCAGATTGGTGATACCTATGTGCGGACGATCTATACCTATGCCTACCCGGATCTCCTCGAGGGAAACTGGCTTTCTCCTCTCATCAACTGGGATGTGAAGTTCGATGTATCTATGTTTGTCTACCCGGTCGAAAGTGCCCATGTGATGAAGTATCTTCGAAAACGTCTCACTCAGCTCCGATCTCAGTATGCGATCAACCGAGATAAATGACTGATATCAGACCCTCATCTTGATGCACAAATACAAGATGTCGAAGAACTCCAGGTGTCACTGACTCGCGGACAGGAGAAGTATTTTCACTTCGGACTCTACATCACGACCTATGCCGAGAGTGAAGAAGATCTCAGGAAACTTACCAATACCCTGGATGTTATGCTCGCAGGACGCAATATCCTCACGAAGCAAGCATTTCTACGAGCGGAACAAGGATTTATCGCAACCGCACCATTTGCTCGTGATGAGGTTAATGTCTTTCGTAATATTTCTACGAAAGGACTTTCCACGACGTTTCCTTTTAGTTCGAGCTCACTCTCACAGGATGATGGAATTTTCTATGGAGTCAATACCCACAACAACTCACTAATTATCTTCGATCGGTTTCGAACAGAAAACGCCAACATGTGTGTCTTCGCGAAGTCAGGATGAGGAAAATCATTTGCGATCAAGCTCGAAATCCTTCGTTCACTGATGCTTGGGACCGATGTCATCGTCCTCGATCCAGAAAATGAGTACAAGCCACTGGTTGAGACCGTCTGAGGGACGTACCTCAATATCAATCTCAACTCAGATGAGCATATCAATCCCTTTGATCTCCCAAGATCCCTCAAAGATACCGATGCGCAGCCAGGAGATCTCCTCAGAGGGGCTGTGGTCAATATGCTCGGGATGATGCACCTGATGCTCGGTGTGATTACTCCTGGAGAAGAAGCAATTCTAGAAAAAGCAATAATTACCACTTACTCTCTCAAGGGAATCACGATGTCAGATGATAGTATCGAAGGGAAGGAAGTCCCTCTCATGAAGGATCTTTATTCAGTATTACAAACCATGGATGGTGCAAAGGGACTCGTCGATCGACTCGAAAAGTATGTCTTCGGAGTATTTGCTGGAGTCTTCTCTCGTCCGACCAATGTCGATCTCAAGGAAGGACTCGTCGTCTTTTCGGTACGCGATCTTGATGATATCCTCCGACCCATCGCAATGTATATCCTCCTGAATTTCGTATGGAACACCGTACGCTCGAGTCAAAAGAAACGAATGCTCGTGGTCGATGAGGCGTGGAATGTGATGCAGTACGAAGATAGTGCGAAGTTCCTTTTCGGGCTCGTGAAGCGCGCTCGAAAGTATGGGCTTGGGATTACGACGATCACCCAAGATGTGGAAGACTTCATGACCAATCAGTATGGAAAAGCGATCGTCACGAACTCTTCGATCCAGCTCCTTCTCAAGCAGTCGCCTGCTTCGATCGATGTCCTCCAGGATACCTTCAAACTCACCGAACAAGAGAAGTATATCCTCCTCAATGCCTCCGTTGGTACAGGTCTCTTCTTTGCCTGAGGAGAACATGTCGGTATCCAGATTCTTTCCTCATATTTTGAGGAAAAGATTATTACCACTAAGCCGAAATAGGAATTAAACCCATTTTCTTCATTGAAATATATGGGTTCCCATTCTCATGGAAATGACAATATCGAAAAGAATGGATCGAAAAACCCTCCAACTCTCGCCCGCTACTATAAATTAAAATCCTATTACGTGAATAATAGGATTATTTTTTTCAAATGGTGCCAATGAGTGGGCTCGCCCCTTCGAGTCCTCCTTGCGACAAAAAAGCCAAATCGTTGGCTTTTTACCCCACTCGTCCCTCGTGGGTGTCGCTACGGTTCAAGCCCTTGGAATCTTGCTTCTTAAAAATCCCTCTTTTGGGAGGGATTATTTGAATCAAATGGTGCCAATGAGTGGGCTCGAACCACCGACCTCAGCGTTATGAGTGCTGTGCTCTAACCAGCTGAGCTACATTGGCAGACTGGAAACTAAGGGATTATATCGAAAAGCCATAGGTGTCAATAGTTTTTTCGAGGGTTTCGAGGAAATCTGGGAAGTCTTCTTGCTTTGTAAGAACATTCCTATCAATACCGAAGAGATGCTTGAGAGAGATTCGTTTATTCCCGAGGTTGAGTTCATTGTGAAAATGGGTATATTCCTCATTTTGTCAGAACCATTCGAGAAATGCAGTTGATTCATCCGTATTCATTCCACCGATTTCTTTATACATATCCCAGAAGAAAGCTTTCCCTGAATATAATGCTCGAATTATACTCACTTCTCAACGTATAATAGATCCATCAGCGAGATCTAAAAGCTGCCACATACGAGTGCTCTCGAGCCAGGGGAGGAAGAGCTGGGATGCTGGTGAGCTGGGATGCTGGTGAGCTGATTACTAGGTTGAGTGCTTTTTCTTCCAATGATAAAGTATACCGTATTTTCCTCATCAAAATCAAGACGGGCAAAAGTAGCATTGTATACAAATATCATTCGCCATTTTTTGTCTGACAGTGTCGAATCAAGTCCTACTGATAGAAGCCATTCTTGTCGATTTATTTCAGTATCTATCCCTTTTATAATACCACCAGTATGAGAAAGTGGGGAGTAAGAAAGTTCGATAATCGGTCGTGTCGAAGTGCTGTCAATGTGGTGACGAAGGTGGATATCCTGAGCGAATGACTGAAATGAAAGATAGTTGACCCGTAAAAAAAGTGTATGGCTTGGAAAAAGCCGAGGGTTTATCTTTTTATGAAAACTGAGTATTACTACGGGTGAAGCCCCAAGGGGAATATATTCCTTTTGTGGACAGATCCGGTAGAGCTTCTCGTCTACTGTATTGCGAAGGAGAAAGGCGGATACCAGTTCTGGAGTACTCGTCACGATTCGATATCGTATCTTGGTATAGGAAGCACGCATGAGTTCCTCCACCCAACCGATATCTCCATAGTTGTCGATAATATCTACAAAAATATCGATAAAAAGGATGCAAGCATGACGGTGTTCGTGAGGGTAAGGCATGATATCGGGAAATCGTAGATGAGAAATATTTGACTTACGAAGGAGAGATAGTAAAGTAACGATAATTTACTTACTAGGTATGTCTGAGTGAGCAACCTTTGAGATTTTAGACCTTCCAAATAAAACCCAGGCTATTATAAACTACTCACTTGTTGAAGTCATGCAGGAATTGAGAGAGCAATTTGTAGAGTGGCTGGACGATCATGACTTTCCATATATTCCACTCGCTCAGGTTTGAACTGAGTGTCATGAAATAGGAAGGGATGATACAGGAAAGCTCAGAGTGAGAATACATGTTCGAGTTCTTGCCTTTATACCAAAAGAAGTATACCTTCCAGGGGAGTTTTCCGTAGATACAGTACTCGGTGATATTATAGTCCTGAGTAATAGAACCCCGATGGTCCTCGATGTTATAAAGTTGCCAGAGTATCTCCACTAGATTTCTACAAGTCTTCATTGCGATTCTATAGATTTTTCTTATAATCGCAATATGACACGAGCGCTTATCCCATCGGCTGCCCATATTATTTTTCTCCACGGATCTCAGATTCTTCTCCTTCGTCGGTCGATGCACCA